>NZ_BTTW01000012.1 GCF_036245865.1 Corallococcus caeni
ATGGAGCCGCGACACCCGCGACTGGACACCTGCGGGCCCCGTGCGCCTCAACCCCTCACCGCAAGTGCAGGAGCTGAAGCGCATCGGCTGAACCCTTTCACGCGACAACTACCTTGACGCTCACCGCCACTGCCCGAGGAAATGGAGCCCTGAACGTTTTGTAGGTGCCCAACGCGCACTGCGCACGCAACAGCAGGGGCTGGAATGCGTAGGGCGCTCCATGTCTCGCATCCTCCTAAAGACCCTACACGCTCTTACGCTGCGCCAGCTCCAGCAGTGTCTGCGCGTACTCGGCTGCGGCGCCATATGCCTTGCACCTGCGAAAGTGTGGTTGCAGCTAGGGGCTGTCCCTGATCTTCGGCCCCAAAATAAACTTGGCGGCTCAAACACCCGAACAGGACTCGGCCTCAGCAGGCCCCCGGAGGGCGCCTGCCAGCGTCGGACGTGTTCCATGCTGGCTGTGCGCGGATATGCGCTGACCGATGCCGCGTGGTGACCCAGCCACTCCGCAGCCGCAAAGGCTGCGGAGGTTCTGCCCTGCTCTGAATCCGTTGATCAGTTCACCGAGCTTCTACCGGAAGCAGCCAAAGTGCCCTACGGCAGGCTGCGTCAACGATCCCCCTGAACACCTACCGGTGACGTCCAACGTCCCTTGTCCTGTAGTCAAGCATGCGGGCCCGAACGCACTTGTTCCATTTCCAGGCGTAAAGCCCATGAGAACCATGAACCTTGCCCCGGAGCCCGGGAAGTCTTCTTTACAGCGGCATGGAAGGGTGCCGAGTGTTTGACAGATTCCAACAAAAGCTCCTGCAAAGCTTGAGACCTGTCCCTCTGGACCTGGCGCACCCTGAGGCCCCTGCGCCCCAGTCGCACCTGTGTCGCCCTTGGGCCCCTGCGGCCCCTGAGCACCAGCCACGCCCGTGTCGCCCTTGGGGCCCTGCGGCCCCTGAGCGCCCTGCACACCAGCCACGCCCGTGTCGCCCTTGGGGCCCTGCGGCCCCTGAGCGCCCTGAGCACCAGCCACGCCCGTGTCGCCCTTGGGGCCCTGCGGCCCCTGAGCGCCCTGAGCACCAGCCACGCCCGTGTCGCCCTTGGGGCCCTGCGGCCCCTGAGCGCCTTGCGCACCATCCACGCCCGTGTCGCCCTTGGGGCCCTGCGGCCCCTGAGCACCAGCCACGCCCGTGTCGCCCTTGGGGCCCTGCGGCCCCTGAGCGCCCTGAGCACCAGCCACGCCCGTGTCGCCCTTGGGGCCCTGCGGCCCCTGAGCGCCTTGCGCACCATCCACGCCCGCGTCGCCCTTGGGGCCCTGCGGCCCCTGAGCGCCCTGCGCACCAGCCACGCCCGTGTCGCCCTTGGGCCCCTGCGCACCAGCCACGCCCGTGTCGCCCTTGGGCCCCTGAGCACCAGCCACGCCCGTGTCGCCTTTGGGCCCCTGCGCACCAACTGCACCCGTGTCGCCCTTCGGGCCCTGCGGCCCCTCAGAACCAATCGCCACGTCAAAGGCGTCTTGATCCACTGCATCAGGGCCAAAGGAAACAGTGAGTAGATAGGAACCAGGCGCCTCCAAAAAAGCACGGGGGACTGTTGCGACAATAACCCCCTTGTGAACCCCCTGAACTACGAGGGATATCCCCGCCAGTTCGACGACAGGTATTCCGCGGCCGATGTTCCGCGCGTAAATGAACAACTTGCCTGGACCGTAATCGACCTCCGTATTCGTTACGACAAGCCTGTCCAAGGGGAGCGCAGCGAAACTTGGCGCAGCCGCCAGTGCCACGATCAGAGCCAGTGAAACTGCGAGAGTTCTGTTCCTGCTCACGATTCAACTACCTCTTCTCAGTGACTCCGCCAACGCGTGGGCCTTGAGGAGCCAGCTCTTCAGTGTCCTCTCCTCCAGCGACATCCGCGCCCACGCAGCCAGAAGCGCTACTCACCCAGAGAGAAGGGGGGGGAGACTCTTAGAGCAACTCCCACTGCCGCGCACCTGAGTCGGCGAGATGCCGGAGAAGTCCCGGAGGACTCGCCCTCTCCTCAGCTCGACAAGTCCACGCATGCGGGTTGAGATTTACTCCCCGGCCGTCGAGAAGATGCAATCGTCTGCGGCGCTGTAGCACCCGGTCTCCCAGCGTCCGCAGGCTGAACAGCGTCGTCTGCTGCTTGGGCCGTCCGCGCATCGCTTCCTCCGATGCTCGGAGGACACCTCACCACGGTGCGGGGGGTTGATCCCTCAAAGGGGTTTCCCAACAGCCTGCTAGAAAATGTGAATTAAGCCCGTCATTCATTCTTACCCCAGCCGCAATCAGACGACATCACAAAGTCGCCCTCTTTCAGCTTCGCTGCCGGGCGGATTGCTTCCTCTTTGAACTCAGGCGCTTTCAGTTTGTCATTGATGGTTAAGGCAAGTCGGCGGGAAAATGTCTCTGCTGTTCTGCGTGTCGCATTCGTGCTTTCTTGGCTGCGTGTGCTCGCGTATGTAAAATCACCGCTATTGAGTTTTGCCATACGGAGCGGCTACGCGTTCGTGCAGAAGCGCAAGCTCGACTTCAAGCGGTTCCCTTGGTCGTACTGGGCAGGCGTTAACCAGAGGCCATCAAGAGGCCTCGGATGAGTATGTTGAGAAGGGCGTCGCCAGTACTTCTGTCGTTGATGCTGGGCTTGGGATGTGCACACTCACCAAGCCCGCATTTGCTAGATGACGTGATTGCTGGTGTTTCGAGCTTGGCCCCCGCTCCGTAGGAAAAACCATGGCCACAAGCTCGGACTTCGACGTCGATGCCGTGATGGGCGTCCTTGGGACGATCGGTGAGCGGTTCCAGGATGGAACGCCCGAGGACGAAGCCTTGCGAATCGCCGCAGTGGCGCTGCTCTACGTTCGCGAGAACGGAAAGCTGGAGGATTACCGTGAGTACTTCCGGAGGTTCTTCATCCCTGCCTCGGAGTCCATAGTCGTAGCTCGGTCGTTCTCGACGACAGAGGAGGCTGACGCCTGGCTCGCTCAGGCGCAGGGGCGGGAGGGCGACTTGGTTCGTGTCGCGGGAAAGGGCTTCCGGGTCATCCCTCGCAGAAAGGGCGGAGGGCTGATGTTTCTCCGCACGCCACTGCCCGAGGAAATGGAGCCCTGAGCGGGTTCAGATGTTGATGCGGGAGCTGACCGTGCGCACGTCCAGGCCCAGGGCCGCGAACTCCGCGGCGTGGGCCCGGAGCAGCTCCAGCAGGCGGGGATGCACGTCTTCTTCTTCGTTGGACAGGATGAAGCCGTAGTTCGTCTTGGACAGCATCCAGGAGATCCACAGCATCTCCGTCGCCTCGTCCGGCGCGGGCGCGACGTCCAGGTCCTCCTCCGTGGACAGCGCGCCTCCCTTGCCCCAGCGCAATCCCAGACACGAGTACAGGACCTCGCCCGCGTCCTCCCACTGGAGGTTGTTCGCCCAGGCGTGCCGGAACGTCGCGAAGAAGATGACGTAGCGGCAGAGACTCTTCAGCGCCTCTATCTCGCCGGGCTGCGGCGCATCCGTCCGGGTCACCGCGCTCACGGCCTTGGCTGCCGGCTCCGCGACCTTCGCGCCCAGGTCCATGCGCTCCGAGCGCACGAACCACGGCGCATCCTTCCCCGGCACCCGCGCCCGCAGATAACGACAGACGAACGCTGGCGCTGAGTGCGCCACCAGGTCGTCCGAGAACCGGTGCACCTCCTTCCATTGCGCTTCGATCTCCGCGCCGTGCTCCGCGAAGAACGCGTCGATGTGCTCCCCGAGCAGTTTCCAGAACAGTTGCCCCGCCTGCGCGTAGCGGTGCCCCTCGCAGACCGGCGTCGCGGGCGCGAAGCCCTTCCAGTCGTAGCTGCCCAGCAGGTGCTCCAGCCGCTGGTTGATGCTCCTCTCCGTCAACGCACTGGCCCGCGAGATGTACCCCGTGGGCCCCACCAGGAACCCGTTGGCGGCGTGGTTGATCAACACCACCTCACGCAGGTGCGGCATCAGCAGCCAGCGCAAGGGATTGCGCCGCAGGTTCCGGTGCGCGGCGATGGCGTATTGCTCCACGTTGAAGTGGCACTGCCCCAGGTGGTTGCCCAGCTCCACGTCCAGCGTCGCGCTCACGCGCGCCATCCGCTTCGCTGCCTCCCAATCCGCGCCATCCGCGGGCGTGAACGTCCGGCGCGTCACCGGTGAGCCGGGCGCCGTCGCTCCGGGCTCCCGCATCCCCAGGATGATCCGCTGGGGCATCAGCTTGCCGTCCACCAAGCGCAGCCGGAGGTCCACGTCCGGCAGGCAGTGCACTCCGTCCTGCTCATACGCATTCCACGGCAGGTACAGCCGGAACGCCTGCGGATCCTCCGGGTCCCGGTCCAAGATGCTGGAGAACATCCCGTTGAGCAGCCGCTCCCCGAACCAGGCGTCGCTCCGCGAGGAGCCCGGCGACTCCCGCTCCATCCGGACCGTCGTCGTCTCCGGGTAGTCCGCCTAGATCTGCGCGAGGGTTGGCGCCTGTCCCATGCGGATCCGCAGCTGGTGCTGCCGCTTCACCAGCTCGATGGGCGCGACTGCCTTGAGCATGGCCAGCGCACGTCCCGGCGCGTACGCCGTCGGCGGCGTGCCTTCCTCCACCACGAGCAGCCGGGCCAGCGGCGTCGCCGGGTCGTATTCCCAGTAGGGCAGTCGGAGCGTCCCGAAGTCGTACTCCCGACCGCCGTGGTCGTCCGGTCCCCGCTCCGAGCCGATGCGCTTCCACGTCTCCACCACGCGGCCGTCCTGGCGGAACGTGTGCTGCGGTTCGAAGAAGCGCAGCTCCAGGTCCGGCAGGTCCCCTTCACCCGCGTCCGCCGGGTCGTAGCGGATCTCGAACGCGCCATCCGGGCCCGTGAAGGTCTCGCCCAGGAAGTCGTCCGGCGTGCCCAGGTCCCGGTCCCACAGCTCCACCTTGATGTGGTGCAAGGGGATGGGCCCCTGCGGTCCGTCCTGCTCGAACACGAGTCGGCCCCGGGCCCGCGCGGGCAGGGTGGAGGTGTCCCTCAGCGCTCGCGGCGCCCGCACCTGCTTGACCAGATTGCGGCTCACCGCCAGCCGCTCCTTCAATCCCAGCCCTTCGTACCACCGGGCCAGCTCCTCGGCCTCCAGGAGCGGCGGCTCCCCGGCCCTGGAGGAGAACCCCAGGGTGGTCAGCAGACGGCGCCACGCGGTAGGCATCAGCTCCGCGCCTCAACAGGGGAACGACAGGAAGCGGGCTTCATCGCGCCGGAAGGTAGCATGCCTGCGGTAATCCCATACTCGCGTCCTCACCCCCGAGGGCAGGCGGCTATCGGATCCACGGCAACCCGCTTTCGTCACCTGCTCCGCATGCGCCGTGGCGCCTCCGCACATCGCGCGCCTCGTGCTAGTGGGAGATTCCATGAGTACCGATTACACGCTGACGATTCGCACGAGCTCGAAGCTCGGCGCGGGAACCAACTCGGCCATCTCCGTGGTCCTGGTGGGCACGAAGGGTGAGAGCAAGCCGTACCTGCTGGACAAGCGCTTCCACAACGACTTCGAGGCCGGCGCGGTGGATGCCTACACCGTCAAGGCCGAGGACCTGGGCGACCTGCTCCTGCTCCGGTTCCTCAACGCTGGCGGGGGCGTCGGGGGGGACTGGCTCCTCGACTCGGTGACCGTCACCACGACGGGCAAGCACTGGTTCTTCCCGTACTACCGCTGGGTCCTGGGCAAGTCCTCCGCGGAGGTCCTCGAGGGCACCGCGCGGCTGCCCCAGCAGGTCCGGCACGAGCGGGAGCTGGTGGCCCGGAACGACCTGCTCCTGGCCCGCCAGCGCATGTATCCCTGGCGCCCCGCGGAGGCGACCGCCGGGCTGCCCGGGGCGCTCGACATCTCCGAGGCGCGGCCGCTGCCGAAGGACGAGCTCTACCGGGGGCTCGTGGACGGCAGCTACGAGGTCGTCATCGCGAAGACGCTCGCGGCCATCAAGCTGCACATGCCCGTGCTGAGCAAGGCGTGGAACGGCCTCGTGGACATCTTCGACTTCTTCAAGAGCCTGGAGCTGCCCACGCTCGCGAAGCGCTGGCAGGACGACGCGGAGTTCGCCCGGCAGGCCGTGCAGGGCATCAGCCCCGTCCACATCCAGTCCATCACCGCGCTGCCGGAGGGCATGCCGCTCCAGGACAGCGAGCTGCGCGGGCTGCTGTCTCCGGGCACGACGCTCGAGCAGGCGCTGACCGGCAAGCGCGTCTTCCTGCTCGACTTCGAGATCCTGGGCGACGTGCCCATGTTCAAGAAGACCGACAAGGCGGGCGTCGAGGAGCGCCGGTGGGCGCCCGCGTCCCGCTGCCTGCTGTACCTGGACGACAGCCAGCAGCTGCGGCCCATCGCCATCCAGCTCGGCCGCGACCCGGCGCTGGATCCAGTGTTCACGCCCAATGACAGTCCGCACGACTGGCTGGCCGCGAAGATCTACCTCCGGTGCAGCGAGGGCAACACGCACCAGATGGTGGGCCACGCGCTCAGGACCCACTTCATCGCCGAGCCGTTCGTCATGGCGACGATGCGCAACCTCCCGGACCCGCACCCCGTCTACAAGCTCTTGCGCCGCCACTTCCGCTACACGCTCGCCATCAACGACGGCGCCCGGAAGGGCCTGCTCGCCGAGGGCGGCGTGTTCGACGACCTCATCGCCACCGGCGGCCCCGACCAGGGCCACGTGTTCCTGGGCAGGAAGGGCTACAAGGCCTGGACGCTCGCGGACAACAAGCCGCGCCCGGACATCGAGCGCCGTGGCGTGCTCGACCCGGCGGTGCTCCCGCACTACCCGTACCGCGATGACTCGCTGCTGCTGTGGGACGCCATCGAGGAGTACGTCGGCGGGGTGCTGGGGCACTTCTACACGTCGGACGAGGACCTGGTGCGCGACACCGACATGCAGCGCTGGTGGAAGGACCTCACCGAGCACGGCATGTCCGTGGAGAAGCTGCCCTGCGCGGAGCTGAAGCGCGTCGCCGACCTCACCGACATCCTCACCACCGTGCTCTTCACGGTCAGCGTCCAGCACGCGGCGGTGAACTACCTCCAGTACGAGCACTACGCCTTCGTGCCCAACGCGCCCTTGTGCATGCGTCAGGCGCCGCCGCGCAAGAAGGGCGTCCTGGGGGAGAAGGACATCGACGCGATGATTCCCACCAAGACGCAGATGCTCTGGCAGGTGGCGGTGGGCCGCGCGCTGTCCAGCTTCGGGGACGACGAGGAGTACCTGCTCCACGAAGGCGGCTGGCGCGAGGACTACTTCCAGGAGCCGGAGTTGCTCGCCATCCGCGACCGCTTCTACTCGCGCCTGCGCGCGCAGAGTGAGGCCGTGAAGGCGCGCAACGCGAAGAGCGCGGTGCCCTACACCGTCCTGCAGGCCGACCGCATCCCCTGCGGCATCACCGTCTGACGCCGTCAGGAGACTCCGCCCGTGCCCAACGCTCTTTCTCGCGGCATCTTCAACCTGTTCTTCGGCGCGAAGCGCAAGCCGTTCGCGTCGCTGCCCGGCCCCCAACCGGGGATCCTCGGCACCGCCGGGGACTTCCTGGGGGCGTCTCCCTGGGACGTCTGCGCGCGCTACGGCCGCGAGTACGGCGGCGTCACCCTCATCTGGATGGGGCCCAACCCCGGGCTGGTGCTCAACGACCCGGCGCTCATCGCGGAGGTCTACGAGTCTCCCCGCCGGATGGAGTTCGAGAAGGGGAACATCAGCGAGCAGATCCGCCCCTCCACGACGGACGACACGGCCTTCACGGCGGAGCTGCGCGGAGACTGGGTGCAGAAGCGCGCGTTGGAGCCCAGCGCGCAGGCGTGGGCTCCGGAGGCGCTGGCGGACCTGGTGGGCCCCATGCAGGCAGCCGTCTCCGAGTCCGTGGATGCGCTGCTGAAGCAGGAGCGCATCGACGACCTCGCGTCCGTGCTGCGGCGGCTGACGTTCGACGCGTTCTCGGTGGCGCAGGTGGGGGAGAAGCTGCCGGATCAGGTGTTCGAGGACTTCATGCTGCTGGCGAAGGCGGCGGACGCGCGCATCCAGTCGAAGCTGCCGCTGAAGTTCGTGAAGCCGCCCAAGGACTTCGACGCGACGAAGGCGCGCTTCTACGGGCACTTCGTGGACCGCATCCGCGAGGCTCGCAAGCGGCAGGACCCGCGTGCCGTGGACCTCATGTCGCGCTACGTGCGGGAGACGCCGGGCATTGATGATCAGGTGCTGGCGCACATGCTCGGGGGCACCTACTTCGGCGGGGCGTTCTCCTCCAGCGTGACGCTGGTGGGCGCGTTCCATCAGCTCAACAAGTACCCCCAGGCCGAAGCGCGCCTCGCGGCCGAAGCGGCCTCGCTGGTGGCGGACGGCCCGCTGACCTCCGGGAAGCTGGCGGGCGCGAAGTGGGCGGAGGCGGTGGCCTACGAAGCGCTGCGCATCCTGCCGGCGGTCCGGGTGATGACGCGCACGCCGTCGAAGGACGCGCAGCTGGCCGGCGTCACGTTGCCGGCGGGGTCGATGATCATGATCTCGAACCAGCACCTGCACCGCGACCCGAAGCACTGGGAGGACCCGGACACGTTCAAGCCGGAGCGCTGGCTGGACGGGGGCGCGGCGAGGGATCCGCTGGGGAGCGGCTATTTCTTCCCATTCGGCCGGGGGCCGCGCGCGTGCGTGGGCGCGGACTTCGCGATGGTGTTCCTGAAGACGGCGCTGACGACGATGGCCTCGCGCGAGAAGGTCCAGCTCGATTCGACGGAGCCCTTCGAGGAGGGCTTCTTCTTCGGCGTGGTGCTGCCGAAGGGCGTCACCGGGAAGCTTGTCGCGCGGACAACCCAAGCGTCGCAGGACGTGCAAGCACGCAGCGCCTGAGGCTCCCAGTCATCCATGGTGTACGCGGCCAACCTGTCCGACTGTTGGACAGGTTTCGCGAACACCGGCCACTGGGGCCTCAATGCCTCCGAGTGAGCCCCAAAAGCCATCGATGTAGAATGAAACGATGCGCTACGGATTGCTCATCTTCGCTGCCACCCTGGCCAGTTCTTGTGAGCGACAGAAGACGTCATCCATGAGCACTTCCAAGTCTCCGGGCATCCAGGCCTCGCCGCTTGATTTGGAAAATGGGCCTTTTCAGCCGAGCCACGCTTTCGCTCATGCTGTTCACGAGTCTTTTCACAAGCATCTTCTGGCCATCAAGGCAGGAGAGATCCCGTCCTCCCTTCCGCGAGAAGACATTGAGGCGCTGCCCATTCCAGGTGAGCCTTTTCTGGACGCTACGGGGTACTGGAGGCTTGGGGACTGGCTCATGGAGGGCAGAAGCGGAAACCTGATGCTCACCCATCGCCCTTCGCAAGCCGAACCGCGTATGGAGTACGTCGCTACCCTCAAAGGTGATGTCGAAACATTGATCGTCACCTCGCTGTCAATCATTCGAATCCACCCTCGACGATAGCACTACTCGGTCAGATGAATCGGGCAAGGCAGCTCCGTGTTGATGGAGCATGACGCCCGCGCACCTGCACAAGCTCGACCGAGAGCTCTCCGAGTACCTGGACTCGATGATCGTAGGAATGGGGCGCACGGAGCGGCGTCGAGCCCTGGGCGGCTACGTTACGGGCCTCCTGCTGGACGGAGAGCGCAAGAGCATCGAGCCCATGGCGGCACGACTGGCCGAGGCACCAGACCAGACAGAAGCCCTTCGCAAACGCTTGCAGCAGTGCGTGTCCGGCGCAGCCTGGGATGACGCCCAGATGCGCTGCCGCCTCAGCCAGAAGTTGGAGCGGGAGCTACCGGGCCTGGAAGCCCTCCTCGTCGACGACACGGGCTTTTCCGAAGAAAGGCCTGCATTCGGTGGGTGTCGCACGCCAGTACTCGGGAACCTTGGGCCGTACGGACAACTGCCAGGTGGCGGTGAGTCTGCACGTGGCGGGCGAGAAGGGCAGCGGCTGCATTGGGATGCGCCTGTACCTCCCCGAGGACTGGACGGCGGACAGACGGCGCATGCGGGCAGCAGGCATCCCACGGGAGGTCCGCTTCGAGCGCAAATGGGAGTTGGCACTTGAGCTTCTTGATGAGGCCCGCCGCTGGGGCGTGCATGAAAAGCTCGTCCTGGCCGACTCGGGCTACGGCAGTTGCCGCGACTTCCTTGCCGAATGCCACATCAAATGGGCCGCCCTCGCACGCGTTATGCCGATGAGTCTGGCCACCAGCCTGTCCTCATTGAGCAGTTGGCGCGCCCCCCCCTCGGTCCGCCTTTCACGTCGTTCGTTGGAGACAGGGAAGCCGCGGCGTGCAGTCCTCGCGCTTTGCCGCCATGCGCGTACGCACGGCGGAGCACCACTTCTGGTGCGAGCCGCCAGGTGAAGAGGTGTGGCCGCTGATGGAATGGCCGCGCGGCGAGGCAGCCCCAACGAAGTATCACCTTTCGTCCCTGCCTCCAGACACAACGCTCAAGGAGTTGGTGCGTCTGTCCAAGCTACGCTGGAGAGTGGAGCGCGACTATCAAGAGTTGAAGGGAGAAGTCGGCCTGGACCACTTCGAGGGCCGCAGTTGGCGAGGATTCCACCACCACGCCACGCTCTGCATGGTGGCCCATGGTTTCCTCGCCCTCCACCGGGCGCTTTTCCCCCCGGAGCAGGACGCGCTGGACGCTGCCCCAAGTGCGGCGGCAACTCCAACTCCTGATCCTTTGCCGCATCGGGCACTGCCCCCTGTGCATGCGCCCGGTCAACGCTCGGGCGCCTCCCCTTGGGAGCTCACGCATGTGACCGAGTAGTACTGGTCCGATCCACGTACACACGCCCCAGGACTGGACCGCTGACGACACTGCGCCGAGCACCTGCCAGAGAGAGCGGCGAAGCGTTGCGTGAATCAGTCAGTCACCCACACCGGCATCATGATCGAGCCATGACCGCAATTACAGCGGTAGCCAATCTGGCCGCTGGGCATGACTTTACTCTCAAGAACACAACCACTATCCGTGCACTTCCAGTACTCTGCGGGATTTTTCATAACAACAAAACCTTCCAGCTTGAGATCCACTGGCATCACACAAATTGTCTTGTCGACACTGACGGGCTCAGATGGTGCGGCCGGCTGGGAGGCAAGAGCAGCGCGAACCTCGCCCGTCTCCTGGGCAACTGCAGGCGGACCCACTTCAGCCGTCTCCTCACTCTCGGCTTCACCGCAGCCCAGCAGCAGCTCCGTCAGCAGCACCGCTCCAATGAGTCCTCGCATGCATCCTCCAGGTTGTGAGGGTTGTCGAGAATAGCATGGACTGCGGAAATTCGGCATCAGTCCGCCAAGGTGACGCGACACGGGGGCGGCGGATAGTGCCCGCGAGGCTTGGGGGACTGTCCTTTCACGGGGCGTATTCTGCGGTCCGCAGAGAGACACCAAAGCTCGGTAGACGGCTGGCAGCTGCGGCGTCAATCCTCGGAGCCTCAAGAGCGTCCCTGCTACCAAAGGGGAGCGCCATCGCTTCCTGCGCCGGCAGAACCGCGAAGCGCACCCTCGGGCCACGATGTCCTGCGGAAAGAATCCTTCATCCAGTTGAGATCCATGTGGTGCGCCAGGTTCCGGACGGGCTGTCCAGGTGTCCGCCGCGCCAGTTCTGCTATCCGCTGGAGTTTCATTGAGAGCGTGATGGAGCTCTGTGTCCCCCCGGCATCTTTCCCTCCAGCAGTTCCGTGACCCAGCCTGCGGGCTGCCGCTTTGGCCGGGCAGGGCTTGCACCTGCTGGGCTCCAGCTTCGAGTTTCTCAAGACGACGGCATCTTGTTCCTCCCGAACCAGGCTTTTGCAGCTTCCTGGCGCACAGTTGACCGTTAACCGGCCAATCTACCCGCAGGCGTTTGCGAAGGGGCCCAGGGGGAGGGGCAGGGTGGCCTGGGCCGGCCCTGGGGCACTCACGGTGGGTTAGGGCAGTGCTTCCGGCAGTCGTGGGCCGGGCTCCCGGCCCACGAGGGGCTCATGCGTCCGGCACGTGCTCCCTCCTCTGTGGTTCAAATACGATCCACGCTCCGTTCCTGTGGAGCCTTCCATCAAGTGTATCATTCGGATTGCCACTCCTCGTTTGGCTCAGGCATTCGATTCAACGCGGGAGAACGGATAGGTGTTGGAATGGCGGCTGTATCCGCGCACGTAACCCTGACCGGCTACGAGTCTGATTTGCCGCTCTGATGAATCCGTCGTGGCTCGCGGATTGAATGTGCGTGATTCGGCCGGGACTGACAGCCCCTGACGAAGGTCGGGGTTGGGCTGGCCGTTGGCGAGGGCCGTCCTCCGCTTGAGGGACCTGGTCCGTGAACTCGTCCCCGACGCTTTCTGGGGGCACGTGGCGCCGCTGTAACACCCCGGCCCGTCTGGGCGAGGTGAAGACACCGCCCGCACGGGCCAGGCGTCGCGGGACGTGCGGGCACGGAGCGCCTGAGTTGGGTTCTGTGCGCCAATCGCGGATGGCGCTCAGCACAGCCTTGAGCGGCGCTTCCCGATGCGAGATCATTCCCGCTCTGGGAGGAGCCGCTTGAAGCCACTCCGCACTGCATTCGCCGCGTGTCTCGTCATCACCTGGCTGGGCGCCTGCTCCAGCGAGGACCCATCCACGCCAGACGCAGGGCAGGGTGGTCCCTATGACGGCTGTCGCCAGGAGGGCGAGGAGCTGAACGCCAAGGTGATAGGCGCCACCTGCTGCGAGGGATTGACCCGCATCGAGGACACCCAGTACCGGGATGGCGGCGTCTGCGAGCCGGTCCCTCCGGACCTCAAGGTCTGCACCCGCTGCGGCAATGGCCAGTGCGGACCTGGAGAGTCCCCCTGCAACTGCCCCCAGGACTGTCCCTGAAGCCTCGCCGTCGCGAGCGCCGCCCCCGGGTGGGGACGGCGCTCCAGCGACAGCGCTCCGTCTTGCTTCAGCAGCCCCAGCCGCCCGGGCCGCCGAAGAAGAAGTAGGTGCCCCAGTCCGTGCCCGTCGACGCGGGCGTGTACGTCAGCGAGTAGCACGACGGCGACGGCTGATAGGCGTTCAGGTTGGCCCACTGACCGGCGTTGGCCAGGTCCGTATAGAAGATGGCGCGCTGGTAGGCCGCCTGCGACCACCCCCAGCTGGACCATCCGCCGCTGCCCATGGGCGGAAAGTTGTCGGGGCCCACCGTCTCACCGCCGTAGTCGATGTAGGTCGAGAACTGCGACAGCTGGCCACCGCGGTAGAGCGAGCCGGGGTAGTAGCCCACCGCATCGAAGGTCCCATTGCCCTGGAGGAAGAGCCACCAGTTGCCCCCGGAGAACTTCCACTGCATGTGGAACTCATACTGGGGTCCGCCGAAGGTGCTGTAGACGCTCCAGCCGCCGCCCAGCGGCCAGTTGGAATTGACCTGGACGAAGCCCGGACAGGTCAGGTTGTAGCAACCGGTCGTGTAGTTATCGGGCGTGAAGTAGATGAAGGTGACGGCGTTGGTCGTGCCGTACAGGGCGGGGTACACCTGCCAGCCCCCCTCCACCGTCTGCATCGAGGCGCCGCTCCCACCCAGGTACCAGTGCTGTGACAGCGAGAAGATCTGCCCCGAGCCGGTGTTGATGGCAGGGCTCCAGAGATTCAGCCGCGAGTCGCCACCGTAGTTGTTCGCCCACTGGGAGGCGTGGGCGTACTTGTGGGTGACGGGCGCGAGCGGCGAGGTGCCGGTGAACGGCCGTCCCGCGCCGTTCGGGCCCTTGCTCAGGAAGTCACGCAGCGACTCGAAGCGGGACATCCTGTCGAGCGTGACGCGGTGCATGGGGATGGTGCCGTTCTCACAGCGCAGCTCGTTGCCGAACCGGTCCTGCTGGCCGCGCGCCAGCGGCGAGGGCGCAGCCCTGGGCTGGTCACCGGACTCCTTCACGAGCGGCGTCGACGGCGAGGAGGGCGCGGGGGGCGCCGCCACGCTCTTCAATCCCAGCAGTCGCACCGAGGGCTGCTGCGCGATGGGCACGCAGTCGAAGACCTGCGTGTCGAGCATGAAGCTGTGGTCGACCCGCACGCCCTCGTACAGCGAGAGGACATGCTGACGCATCTCGTTGAACGCGGCCTCGTTCTGGACCCGCGTCTCCGCCAGGCCCTGGAAGGTGCTCAGCCGCGCCGTGGACGTGTCCCGCACGAACTGCTCGAAGGGGACAAGCCTGTCCGTCTGCTCTTCAGCCTGGGCCGTGGACGCGCAAAGCGCGGTCAGCGCGAGCCCCATGGAGAGGGTCTTCATGGTGTCTCCGGGTAGGGGACGGCCAGGGTGGGGTGCAGTCTGAAAGGCCATCCGCCCAGATGCAGGCTATCGCTTTTTAAGCATGAATTACACGCTATGGGATTAATGCGGTTAGAGGGTTGTCCTAGGCAGCGTCGTGGAAAATGACGCCCGCCGTGTACCTTTGCCTGGAGCGCACGCGGCTGACGCCATGACGCAGGTTGACGCGATACGTCCCGCGCGTGACTGCATGCGAGGAAGCTGCTCCATCAGCACGAACTCGCTCGGGGGGACGTGCTGTCGAATGACGCGCAGCTGGCCGCGACGGAGCCCATCAACGCTCGAGCCGCCTGGGCTCGTGACAGGCCCCAGCAACCCTGACTACCGCCATGGCGGTATTGAAGGGCCGAGTCCTTTGTCACATCAGCGCAGCGCGAACCGCTTCCTGTAGGAACCTGGAGACAGTCCGGTGCGAGCCTTGAAGCGGCGGCGGAACGACGTGGTGTCGGCGTAGCCGACGGACTGGGAAATGTCCTCCACGGTTCGAGGCGTGGTCTCCAGGAGTCGCCGGGCGGCCTCGATGCGCAGGCGCTGGACGTAGTCCAGGGGCGTATCGCCAGTGGCCTTTCGGAACCGACGCAGCAGCGTGCGCTCGCCCAGGCTCGCGGCACCGGCCGCTCCCGCCAGGGTCACCGGCTCCGAGAGGTGCGCCTCCAGCCACTCCTGGGCGCGCAGCACGGCGGTGTCGCCGTGGTCGCGAGGCGTGGCGTGCACCCCGTCGGGGGCATGGAACCGACGGCCGGGTTCCACCAGGAGCATCCTGGCGCAAAGCGCGGCCAGCTCCGCGGAGACCTGCTTCGCGACCAGGTGCAGGCAGAGGTCCAGGCAGGCAGTGATGCCGCCCGTGGTGAGCACGTCGCCATGGTCCACCAGGAGCAATTCCGGCTTGAGCGCCACGCGCGGATAGCGGGTCGCGAAGTCTCGGGCCAACCCCCAGTGGGTGGTGGCCTCACGGCCCTCCAGGAGCCCTGCCTCGGCCAGCAGGAAGGCACCCGCGCACACCGCCGCCAGCTTCGCGCCCCGCGTGTGCTGTCCCGCCAGCCAGTCCCGGGTGGAGCGCTCCGCCACGCATTGTTCCAGGTCGCCCACGAGCGCGGGGATGATGACGACGTCGAAGCGTTCCGTCGGGGCCGGCACTCGCGCAGGGCCCAGCATCAGGCCATGGAAGCTGCGCACGGGGCCGGGGAGGGGCGCCACGAGCTCCGTCGTGAAGGGTTCTCCGCCTCCCTGGTCCCTGCTCAGGCGGTTGGCCATGGCGAATACGTCCAGCGGGCCCGCGACGCTGGAGGCCACGCAGCCCTCCAGGGCCAGCACCGCGACACGAATCGACGAGGACCCGGCAGGCATGTGCGTTTGTCGGTTTCCGCCCCGGATTTGTCAATCCGGACACTCCCGTCGGGGCGCGGGCCCGCGTATTCGACGTGGCGAGGCACCAGGACCCGAACCAAGGAGGACGTCCGTGGAGAACACCGCACTGCTGCTCATCGACATCCAGAATGACTATTTCCCCGGGGGGCGGTTCGAACTGGATCGCTCGGATGCCGCGGCCACGAAGGCCCGGGCGGCCCTGGACTTCTTCCGGGAGCGCGGCGCTCCGGTCATCCACATTCGCCACGAATCACCGCAGCCCGGCGCCACCTTCTTCCTGCCAGGGACTCCGGGCGCGGAGCTTCATCCTCGAGTCGCGCCTCGACAGGGTGAAGCGGTGGTGCTCAAGCACTTCCCCAACAGCTTCCGTGAGACGGACCTCCAGGAACGTCTGCGAGCCCTGGAGGTGAAGCACCTGGTGGTCGTTGGGATGATGACCCTCATGTGCGTGGATGCCACGGTGCGGGCGGCCGCGGATCTGGGCTACACGGTCACCGTGCTCGGGGATGCGTGCGCGGCCCGGAGCCTGGAGTTCCAGGGCCAGCACGTGCCCGCGCCCCAGGTCCATGCCGCGTTCCTGGCGGCGTTGGGCATGGGCTACGCCAGGGTCCTGCCGACCGCCGACTTCCTGGCCCAGGCCGGACGCTGACCGGAGGGGTCGAGCAGCGCCGCCTCGACCCCCGCCGGCCGCTGCTACTGGCTCGTGAGCGCGTACGGCCTGAGCGACACCACCGCGTTGCCGCGGGCTCCGGTGTGGTTGGTGTAGGTGAGGTTCTTCTCCAGGGTGTAGAACGAATCGACGTAGTCGTCGTCGTTGGTGAACCATTCACCCGGCATGCGATCCACCAGCCCGCTGCCCAGGGCCACCAGGGCGCCGATCTCCGGCTGGCCGATGGCGGTCAGGATCTGGCTCGCGACATTGAACAGGTAGCTCACCAGCTCCTGGTAGCTGGTGTTGTCGTCGTGCTCCATGAGGATGACGTTCGCCGCGGCCCAGCGGTAACGCTCCCAGAAGATCAGGACCTGGTTCGGGAAGTAGGTCCTGCCGTCCGTGTCCAGATAGGGCATGTCGACGATGTCCAACTGCGGCGCGTCACGGCTGGGGTCGACACCATTGACGATGGCATAGACCTCCGCGTTACCGGAGATCCACGGCTCCTCGTCATTGTTCAGGTAGATGCGGTCGAGGATCGTCACCGGCGTGCTGGGCACCGCGGCCGCCGTGTCCAGGACGGGCAGGGGACGTTGCCCGAGGGTCACGAGCTGCTCGCGCATCAGCTTGATGCCAGCGGCCAGATCCCTGCGCGCGTCGATGTCCACCACCAACACCGGCTGGTCGGGCATGCGGTGCACGTCGAGGCGGTGCACGCGGCCAAGGCCATCGAAGGCCTCGATGAATCGCCACTGGGAGTCATCGCCATCCGGTTCGTACGCGTAGAGGGGGTCCACGCCTTGCTGCAATGCCGTCAGCATGGACGCGCTGGCCAGACGAAGCTGCAGCAGGCTGTCGAGCTCACGATCGAGGCCCTTGAGCCGACGGATGCTCAGGTCCGCTCGCTCCGCCACGCCCGTGACGGAAGCCGGGGCCGGCACGGTGCTCAGCCACTGCTTCAGGTCCACCGCGAGCTGCTCGCCGCTCAAGCGGGAAGCGAGCGCCTTTCGCAGCACCGGATCCTGCTTCGCCAGGGTCAGCGCCACCTCGCGCTTGTCGGCGGCCAGCGACACGCTGATGCGTTCGCGCAGCGCCGCTGGCTTCATGGCGTCGGCTCGAGCTTGGGGGGCTGCGTTCACGCAAACGAACAGCGCGATGACCATCCCTATCTGCTTCATTGGATCCTCCGGTGGGTGAGAGAGGGCGCTGGGCAATGCAACCCAATGCGAAGGCCATCAACAGCAGATGCCTGGGTCTTGCCATTCTCACAGAATGGACAAGCCCAGGTGTTCAAATCAAGAACTCTCTGGATGGGTGGAAATAGCCCCGACAGTTGAAGGTGTGCGCTGTGTCAGGGGCTACGTCGCATCATGGAAAATGATGCCCAGTGTGTGCCTCATTCCTGAGCGCAAGCGACTGACACCATGCCGCAGGTTGACGCGGTAGGTGCCTCGCGTGCCTTGCACGGGGCGGTGGTGCACCGCGAAGACGACCGCGTCTCCCTGCCGCAGGGAGACGACCTCCGCGCGGGATTGCATTCGCGGACGCTGCTCCGTCAGCACGAGCTCTCCGCCTGTGAAGTCACGGCCGGGTTCAGAGAGGAGGATGGCCACCTGGAGTGGGAAGACGTGCTCACCATACAGGTCCTGGTGCAGGCAGTTGTAGTCGTCCACGCCGTAGCGCAGGAGCAGGGGAGTTGGCCGCACCTGTCCCGCTTCATGGCAACGCGCGAGGAAGTCCGCGTGCGCGTCCGGATACCGCACGTCGATGCCCATGGCCGTGTTCCAGCGGTTCGCGATGGGCGCGAGCCACGGATACATCGCCGTGCGCAGCTCCGTCACGACCTCTGGCAGCGGGTGGTCGAAGTATTTGTATTCACCCCGGCCAAATCCATGTCTTGCCATCACCACGCGGCTGCGAAACGCATCCTCCACGTCGTAGAGCAGCGCCAGGGCCTCGCACTCCTCGGGCGTGAGCAGGTGCTCCAGCGCCGCGCACCCACGGGCATCCAGCTCCCGGCCCGTTGCCTCCCAGTCCACCGCGCGCACTCGCGCAGGGACTCCCGCCACGGGACGGACCGCGAGCGCACCTCCGCGTCGTGCACTCATCCCTGGGCCCCTCGCTTGAGCCCATCATGCTTGGAGGACTCCGCCTCTCGCTCCAGCAGCGTGCGCTTGCGCTCCACGCCCCACCGATAGCCAGACAGCGCACCGTCATTGCGCACCACCCGGTGACACGGAATCACCACCGCCAGCGCGTTCGCGCCGCACGCTTGCGCCACGGCTCGCACCGACTTCGGTGCGCCAATCCGCTGCGCGATGTCCGTGTAGCTCGCCGTCTTGCCCGCCGGAATCTCACGCAAGGCCTGCCACACGCGCTGCTGGAACGCCGTGCCCCTCACGTCCAGGGGCAGGTCCAGCCCCACGCCCGGCGCCTCCACGAAGCCCACGACCTTCGCCACCAGCTGCTCGAACGTCGCGTCCCCGCCCACCAGCGTCGCCTGCGGGAAGCGGTCCTGGAGGTCCTTCGCCAGCGCGTCCGGATCATCTCCCATCAGGATGGCGCACACGCCCCGGTTGCTCGTGGCGACGAGGATGGGCCCCAGCGAGCACTCCGCGATGGCGAAGCGGATCTCCGTGTTCGCGCCCCCGGCGCGGAAGTTCGTCGGCGTCATGCCCAGGACCTGGCTGGAGGTTTCGTAGAAGCGGCCGCTGGAGTTGAACCCGGCGTCGTAGATGGCCTCGGTGACAGAGCCGCGCTTCGTCAGGCCCGTGCGGATCCGCTCCGCCCGCTGCGCCGCCGCGTAGCCCTTCGGCGTCAGCCCCGTCACGGCCTTGAACACGCGGTGCAGGTGATAGGGCGACAGCCCCGCGCGCTCCGCCAGTTGCTCCAGGCTCGGCATCTCCTCGGACGCCTGGATGAAGCGGCACAGCTCGGCCACCCGGTCCGCGTGCTTCACGGCGAGCGAGGGCTCCCCTGGCTTGCAGCGCCTGCACGCGCGAAACCCCGCCTGCTCCGCCGCCTCCACCGACGCGTGGAACCCCACGTTCTCCGGCCGGGGCGTCCGAGCGCCACACGACGGACGGCAGAACACGCCCGTCGTCCGCACGGAATAGAAGAAGCGTCCATCCGCCGCCGCATCCCGAGCGACGACCGCTGCCCAGCGCGGGTCGCCCACCGTCGCCGCCGCGAGGACTTCCGTCTTCGTCGCCATGCCCTGCCTCCCTTCGAGCGCGGTCCCCATGACCACGTTGGGAAACCTAACCCCCCGTCTCCAGGCCAGCACTCCGCGCCTTGCGGTCGAATTCGAGCACCGCCCCGCGCCCCGGGAAAGCCACCCCGGAGCGCGGGAGGAACACCGCCGCTACCCGCAGGCGTCCACGAGCCGGCGCTCCGGCCGCCGCTCCCAGCCGCGCCCGTGGAAGGCGGCGCCCACCACCAGCGGCATCGTCACCGTGGCCTCTCCGTACACCATCTGCTCGTGCACGGTGGACACCTTGCCCCAGCTGCTGGCCTCGCGCAGCGTGGAGCCGGACAGCGCGCCGTCACGCTCGTCCGCCACCGTGAGCTGCACCGCGTACTTGTGCATGGCCACCGGCTGCTCCACGAAGTCCGCCGCCACGACGATGTCCTGGGCGAAGTTCTTCGGCACGCCGCCGCCCACCATGAACAGCCCCGAGTCCTCCATCCGCAGCCGGCACTTCGTCAGCTCCAGGAAGTCCCTCGCGCTGTCGATGGACACCTGGGGCTTCCCCGCGCGGTGCCACTGGTGGTGCACCAGCCCGAACCCCGCCGAGCAGTCGCTGAACGCCGGGACGAAGATGGGCACGCCCATTTCATGCGCCGCCAGCACCACGCTGTCGCGCGTCCTGCCGTGCTTCACCAGGTACCGGCCCATCTCCCCGATGAACTCGCGTGACGAGTACGGACGCGGCTCCAGCTCCGCCGCGATGCGCGCGATGGTGGCGTCGCACTCGCGCAGCTCGTCCTCGTCGATGTACGTGTCGTAGATGCGGTCGATGTGCAGCTCGCGCAGCGCGTTGTCGTCCGCGTCCGCGCGGCCCTTGTAGTGGCGGAAGCCCAGCGCCTCGAAGAAGTCCTGGTCCACGATGAGCGCCCCGGTGGAGACGATGGCGTCCACCATCCGGTGACGCACCATGTCCACCACCACCTGCTTCAGGCCGGCGGAGAACAGGCTGCCGGCGAGGCAGAGGATGACGCCGCACCGTTCGTCACGGAGCATGGCGTCATAGAGCCCCGCGGCGCGGCTCAGGTTGCGCGCCTGGAAGGCCATGTGCCCCATGGCCTCCACGAGCGGCCGCACGTCCAGGGCCTTGATGTCGATGTGCTGGATGGGAGCGCGAAGCAGCCCGGTCTTGCTGGGAGTGTCTGTCACGGCGGGTGTACCCCGACGGCCTGTGATGGAGGTCGGGAGGCCCTGGGCCGACAACAAGCGCCACCCGAGACGTCCTACGGTCCGGCCTCGGTAAGAGGGGGGACCGCCATCGGAGACGTCAGGTGGCGTGCGACCCGTGCTCCCTAACACGCCGGCCAGCCGGGTGCGAGCAATGCGTGGCGGCACGCTCGCGTATGACGTGACAGGATGCCGCACCCCAGTTCCTCCTTCCCATGAGCAAGCCATGTCCCACCTGCGTCTGATGTGGAAGCGCTCCCGTCTGTTCTGGCCCACGCTGGCCGCGTGCGCCGCGGTGCCCGCCTGGGCCGCCCCCGCGCCCATCGCCGTCCCCAACGCCGGCTTCGAAACCGCCGCCTCCACCGGCCTGCCCCAGGGCTGGACCGCCACCGGCCAGGGCAAGGTATCCGCCCGCGGCGACGCGAAGGCGGAGGGCAGCCGCAGCCTGGTCATCGAGAGCCCCCAGGGCGGCGCGGAGACCACCGTCACCTCCGAGCCCGTGAAGCTCCAGGTGGGCCGCCTCTACCGGCTCTCCGCCTGGGTCCGCACGAAGGGCGTGCAGGCGGACGCGCAGGCCCGCTACCCCACGGCGCTGGGCGCGTGTCTGTCCATGCAGAGCTTTCCCTTCACCAACTGCTCGCCGCCGCAGGGCGCGGACCAGAGCGGCCGCGTGCAGGTGCTGTTCTTCGCCACCACGTCCAATGACCGCGTGCGCGCGCACCTGGGCCACAACGGCAAGGCCACCGGCACCGCGTGGTTCGACGACGTGAAGCTGGAGGAGGTGGACGACGTCACCGCGTACGTCCCCATGGAGAGCGTGCGCTGGGCCGGCAAGGGCTTCCGCTACGACGACGGCGGCTGGGTGTACGTGCACATCGAGGGCGAGCCCTACGAGCGCGGCCGGCAGTACGGCGAGCTCGTGTCCCAGGAGATCGTCCGCTACATCGAGAAGCTGGGCATCCAGAAGGACAAGGCGGACGCCGCGAAGGGCTGGGCGCAGGTGCGCCTGCTCGCGGACTCGCTGTTCCTGCGCCGCTTCGACCCCGAGTACCTGGAGGAGATGAAGGGCATCGCCGACGGCGCCAACAAGGGCGGCGCGAAGTTCAAGGGCCCGGACGGCAAGGAGCGCGACCTGGACGTGCTGGACGTCGTCGCCATCAACTCCGCCGTGGACCTGGGGCAGCTGGAGGACGCCAACCGCGTCACCGCGTCACCGCTCTCCGGCCGCACCTTCCTCAAGGGCGAGGACGAGAACGGCCGGGCGGGGGAGGGCGACCACTGTTCGTCGTTCGTGGCCACCAAGTCCGCGACGAAGGACGGCCGCGTCGTCATGGGGCAGATCTTCATGTGGAACGGCTACACCGGCGTCCACTGGGACGTGGTGCTGGACGTGCAGCCCACCAAGGGCCACCGCTTCGTGATGCAGACCTTCCCGGGCGGCATCCACAGCGGCTCCGACTGGATGCTCAACGACGCGGGCATCGTCATCGGTGAGACGACGGTGGGCCAGACGCCCTTCAACATCGACGGCACGCCGCAGAGCAACCGCATCCGCAAGGCCGTGCAGTACGCGAACTCCATCGACGACGTGGAGCGCATCCTCAAGGACCGCAACAACGGCCTCTACACCAACGACTGGACGCTGGCGGACACCAAGACGGACGAGGGCGCGTGCCTCCTGCTGGGCACCGCGAAGACGCGCCTGTGGCGCACCGGCAGCAAGGGCAAGGCCTCCGACACGCCCGGAAACCTCAAGGACTTCATCTGGGCCAACAACAACAACCGCGACCCGGAGGTGCGCAAGGAGTCCGTGCCCAACGCGAGCAACGCCCCGGTGGACCTGGCCTTCAACACCTGGAACCGCGACATCGCCTTCCAGGAGTTCTACGCGAAGTACGGCAAGGGCGGCTTCGACGTGGACAGCGCCACGCGGATGATGGCCTCCAGCCCCATCAACCGCCCCCACGCGTGTGACGGGAAGATCACCACGTCGGAGATGACCGAGAAGCTGATGTTCCTCGCGCACTACGGCAAGACGACGCTGCGCGAGAAGATGGTGGGCAGCCGCTGGATTCCAGACCTGCCCGGCGCCACGCCGCACCTGTCCCTGGGCTACACCGCCTTCAGCCCCATCTACGTGGCGGACCAGCTCAAGGCCGCCAAGGCGAAGCAGAAGCCGGAGCCCAAGGCGGACACCCAGCCCAAGCGCGACTTCGCCCGCGTGAAGGACGCGCTCCGCTTCGACGAGAAGAAGCTCTGGTCCAACACGGTGTTCCCCGCGACGGACGCGGACAACTGGTTCGGCAGCGGGTCCGCCGCGTACTGGACCCAGCTCAGGGACCTGCCGGAGGGGGATGACCTCTCCAAGGCCTTCGACACGCAGCGCGACGCGCTGGCGGAGCTCAACGCCCGCTACCTCTACATCACGGCTCGCGAGGGCGACGTGGTGCCCATCGCCGCGCGCACGGACTACGGCCGCTATGGCCAGTACGCGGTGCCGCGCATCAAGGGCACGTACCTGCTGCACCAGCTGCGGCTGACCCTGGGCAACGCGAAGTTCGCCCGTGTGATGGACGCGGTGCACGGCAAGTTCGCCAACAAGAAGCTCACCACGCAGGACTTCATCCGCACCGCGTCCGAGGCCGCGGGACAGGACGTGGGCCCGTGGGTGAAGCAGTGGGTGGAGCGCGGGGGCCTGCCCGCGCCGCGCCTCACAACGCGCGCCCAGAAGGCGAAGGAGGGCTACGAGGTGACGCTGAAGGTGGACCAGTCCGGGACGCCCTGGCGCTTCGCCACGCTGGTGGAGGTGCAGACGGAGAAGGGCAGCGTGCTGGAGCGCGTGGAGGTGAAGGGCGCAAGCGACACCTTCACCGTGAAGGTCGCGGACCGGCCGGTGCGCGTGGTGTTCAACGTGGGCAACGACATCCCCGTGGCCCGCGAGCGCTACCAGACCCTGGCCAACACGCTGGATGACTGGGAGAAGCTCCTCTTCGTCTACGGCTCCGCGCACCAGGTGGAGTCCATGCGCACGCTGGCGACGAACTACCGCGAGCAGCTGGCGGACGCGTCCCCGGAGAGGCTGGCCCCGCTCAAGCCGGACGCGGAGGTGACGGACGCGGAGCTGGCGGACCGCGACCTCGTCGTCTTCGGCGGCCTGGAGGACAACGGGCTGCTGGCGCGGCTGGCGGCGGAGAAGAAGCTGCCGGTGGAGCTGGGCCGGCGCTACTTCCGGTGGCAGGGCAAGACGTACGGCCGCGCGGATGACGGCCTGGCCATGGCGCTGCCCAACCCCTGGAACCCGAAGCGGACGCTCTACCTCTTCGTCGCCAACAGCGGCCTGGAGTTGTGGCACATGACGCGCTCCTTCCAGCGCGGCCTCCAGAGCTGGGCCCTGTTCCGCGCGGGCGAAGTCAGCGGCAAGGGCTTCCACGCCGCCGACGGCCTCACCCAGGAGCTGTCCGTGGACCTGCCCGCCCCCAAGCTGGGCATGCTCACCCCCTGAGCCGCTGAACTGAAGACCGGATGCCCCAAGCAAGGGCCGGCGGTGAGCACTCCCGCCGGCCCTTCTTGCGCCCGCCTGCCAGCCTCCCTCTAAGAACCCCGGTCGATTTGACTCCTGGGCGGAGAGGGTTAAATCTCTCTTCAGGAAATGAATCGAGATTCAAAATCTGAGGCGCCCGTCAAACGGCTGCGCTCGCGCATGAAGGAAGCCACCGCCGACGCCATCCTGTCGGCGGCCGCGGGGGTGTTCGCGCGGGACGGCCTGCACGCGGCGAAGATGGAGTCCATCGCCGAGCTGGCAGGCGTGTCGGTGGGGACGCTCTACAACCACTTCACCGACCGCGCGGCCCTGCTGGACGCGCTGCGCGTGAAGCGGCGGCAGGTGATGCTGGACCGGCTGGACAAGGCCCTGGCGCCCGTGACGGAGCGGCCCGCGCGCGAACAGCTGCGCGCCTTCGTGACGGCGGTGTTCGCCCACGCGGCGGAGCAGGACGCGTTCGTCCGGGTGCTGATGCAGCTGCCGGAGGACCCCGCGCGCAAGAGCCGCATGATGGCGGAGCTCACCCGGCGCCTGACGGTCATCCTCGACCGGGGCATCCAGGCCGGTGACATCCGCGCGGAGGGCCGCGCGTTCTACCCGGCCCTCTTGATGGGAATGGTGCGCGGCGCGCTGGACCGCCTGCGCGAGGCCGACGCCGCGAACCCTCCGGCGGCCGCCTGGGCGGAGGAGATCCTCCGCGTCTTCTTGAAGGGCATCGAGGTCGACTGACATGGCGACAGCCGTCGCGACACCGGAGGTCCTGGCACAAGCCACGCCCAAGGCCCCCGTCAACAAGTGGCTCGTCACGCTGTCGGTGACGTTCGGCACGCTGATGGGCGCCATCGACTCGTCCATCGTGAACGTGGCGCTGCCGCAGATCCGCGGCGCCGTGGGCGCCACGGTGCAGGAGATCACCTGGGCCACCACGGGCTTCGTCATCGCCACGGTGATGGTGATGCCGCTCACGGGCTTCCTGGGCCGCATGTTCGGCCAGAAGCGCGTGTACCTGGCGTGCCTGGTGCTCTTCGTCGCGGGCTCGTTCCTGTGCGGGCTCGCGTGGAACCTGCCCACGCTGGTGCTCTTCCGCTTCCTGCAGGGCCTGGGCGCGGGCGCGCTCCAACCCACCGAGCAGGCCATCCTGAGGCAGACGTTCCCGCCCAAGGAGCAGGGCACGGCGATGGCCATCTTCGGCATGGCCGTGATGGTGGGTCCGGCCATTGGCCCCACGCTGGGCGGCTACATCGTGGACAACTGGCACTGGTCCTGGATCTTCTTCATCAACGTGCCAGTGGGCATCCTGGGCTTCTTCATGGTGGCCCGCTTCGTCCAGGAGGACGACCAGCTGCGCGCCACCGCGCGCCGGGAAGCCGAGCAGCAGCGCAAGCACATGGACTGGGCGGGCATCACGCTGCTCTGCATGGGCCTGGCCACCCTCCAGTACTTCCTGGAGGAGGGGCAGGCGGATGACTGGTTCGAGTCCCCCGTCATCGTCATCTGCGCGCTCCTCTCCGCCACGTGCCTCATCGCCTTCGTCATCCGCGAACTCACGGCGGTGGCGCCCGCGGTGAACCTGCGCCTGTTCAAGGACCCGGTGTTCGCGTCCGGCACGCTGCTGGGCGCGCTGGTGTTCGCGGTGCTCATGGCCAGCATGTTCCTCTTGCCGGTGTTCATGCAGGAGCTGCTGGGCTTCACCGCGACGCAGTCCGGCTTCTCGCTGATGCCGCGCACGCTGGTGATGATGTTGATGATGCCCATCGTCGGGCGGCTGTACGGCAAGGTGCCGGCGCGGGTGCTGGTGGGGATTGGCATCGTGTTCGCGGGCTTCGGCGCCTACGAGATGAGCCACTTCTCGCTCGCCACCGGCTCCCGCAACATCATCGCGGCCATCGCGCTGCAGGGCGTGGGCTTCAGCCTGATGTTCGTGCCGCTCAGCGCCACGGCGCTCGGCAGCATCCCGCGCGAGCGGATGGCGGACGCGACGGGCCTCAACTCGCTCCTGCGCCAGATTGGCGGCTCCGTGGGCCTGGCCATCTTCACCACGCTCCTGTCGCGCTACAGCGTGCTGTCCAAGGCCTCCATCGCGGCGCACCTGTACCCGGAGCGGTGGGAGGTGGCCAGCCGCATGGCCGCCACCCAGAAGGGGCTCATGCAGCACGGCCTGGACGCCGCGAGCGCCAGCATGGCCAGCCTCCAGATGATGGTGGGCAACGTGTCGCGCCAGGCCATGGTGCTCGCGTTCGACAAGCTCTTCGTCCTGGCGGCGCTGATGTTCGTGGTGGTGCTGCCGCTCATCTACTTCCTCAAGGACCCCCCGAGCGTCGGGGGTTCCCACGAGAAACCCCACATCGACGTGGAGATTTAAGACATGGCAACGACAACGACAGCTCCCCAACTCGTCCCCGAAGCGGCGCCCGCGCCCGCCGCCGCGGCACAGGCGAAGCGCGGCAAGCGGGGCTTCCTCATCCTCGGCGTCGTCGTGGCCACCATCCTGCTGGCCATTGGTGGCTTCAAGCTCGTCACCGCCGGGCAGGAGACCACCGACGACGCGCAGGTGGAGGCGGACGTGGTGCCCCTGGCCTCGCGCGTGTCCGGCCCCGTGGTGAAGGTGTCCGTGCTGGACAACGCCACCGTGCACCAGGGGGACGTGCTCCTTCAAATCGATCCGCGTCCGTACGAGGCGCGCGTGAAGCAGGCGGAAGCCGAGCTGGAGTCCGCGCGCGCCCAGGCGGCCGCGGCGGACGCGCAGGCCACGGTGGCGGAGGCCGGCGCGAAGGGCGGCCTGTCCAGCGCGAAGGCGCTCGTGTCCACGAGCACGTCCGCGGTGAGCAGCGCCCAGGCCCAGGTGGCGGCGGCCCGCGCCGCCGTGACGCGCGCGGAGTCCCAGGCCCGCAAGGCCACGCTGGACCTGGAGCGGGCCCAGAGCCTGCGCCAGCAGAACGTGGTGGCGCAGAGCGCGCTGGATGACGCGCGGACGGCCAACGAGACGGCGCAGGCCGCGCTTGAGGGCGCCCGCGCGCAGCTCGCCCTGGCGGAGGAGGGCCGGCGCACCGCGGAGAGCAAGGTCGCGGAGGCGAAGGGCCAGCTCGACGTGAGCGCCCCCATCGACGAGAAGATCGCCGCCGCCCAGGCCAACGCGTCGCTGGCGCACGCCCGGGTGAAGGGCGCGGAGGCCGCGCTGGACCAGGCGAAGCTCCAGCTGGAGGACACGCGCATCGTGGCCCCGGCGGACGGCCAGGTGTCCAAGCTGTCCGTGCACGCGGGCCAGCTGCTCAGCCCCGGCCAGGCCGTGGCGGAGCTGGTGCCGCTCACCACCTACGTGGTGGCCAACTTCAAGGAGACGCAGGTGGGCCACATGCAGCCCGGCCAGCGCGTGGAGGTGGAGTTGGATGCCTTCTCCGGTGAGAAGCTGGAGGGCAAGGTGGAGAGCCTCTCCGGCGGCACCGGCTCCCGCTTCTCCCTGCTGCCGCCCGACAACGCGTCCGGCAACTTCGTGAAGGTCGTGCAGCGCGTGCCCGTGCGCATCACCTGGGTGCACCCGCCCGAAGGCCTGGCCCTGCGCGCCGGCCTCTCCGCCGACGTGACGGTGCACACGAAGTAGGCCCCAGGCCCGAAGCCCCACACCCCAGCGCCGCGCCCCGCACAGGGACGCGGCGCTTCTTCTTGGAACGGGGTTGACGCGTCAGGGGCAATCATTGACGCGTCAGGTGACACGTCTGACATGGCCGGGACGCGGACTCTTTCTGTAAAGGCTCAGGGTCCCTGGAATCCCGGTAATTGCCTCGCCAGGAGTGTGTCTTGCATCCGCTCCTCCTCCACCGCGAGGAGCAAAGGCATGAGCACGACCTACAAGATTCACCCGGCCATCGGCGTGGCCCGCGTCGGAGACAGCGAGGACTACTACCTGGGGCCCGAGGAGGCAGGAGGACTGCCGTTGGAGGTGGGGGGCGGCAGCGTGACCCGGTTTCGCGATGCCGGCATGGCGGTTCGCAGACAGGCCGCGCGCTTTCAAATCCATGCCTACGACTCGCCGGGCTCGAACGGGCGCAGGGTCCAGCCGGGGGAGGGCGGCGTCAAAGACATCCGCTGGACGGTCCACCTGGCCAACAAGAAGTCCGCCTGGTACGAGTTCCGGCAGCAGCAGGGCGCGGACGGCACCTACGCCGCCGACCACCCGCTGCGGAACCCACGCACCCTGGGGGATGACCGCAACGCGCTCATCCTCGATGCGGGGCCGCGCACCGTCGCCTGCCGGGGCAGCGCGGGCTGTCCCACCACCGTGGCGTGTGAACTGCTCCCGGCGTCCGCCCGCCCTTCGCGACTCCTCCCCGAAGGCAGCGACATCACCACCCTGGGAAAGCTGGTCACGGATGCCGGGGGCTACCTCCACGCGGTGGGCGGCCATGGCAGGTCCGGCGTGTCGGTTCGCCATGACATCACGAGCGGTCTGCTGGAGAACTGGGCGCGGTACCACACGCTGGAGCAGGTGAGCGGCCTGAGCGGGAAGGCGCAGGACCTGCTCCTCGCGCTGAAGAGCATCGCGGACATCGGCTACGACACCCAGGAGGCGTTCGACGCCGCCGTCGACTCCGTCCTCACGGGCCCCGGCCTGGGGCTCACGCCCGACCAGGTGACCCAGGCGAGGCAATTCATCGACACGAACGCCTACCCCCAGCCCCGGCTGGACACGTACGCCAACAACACCTTCTGGTGGGATGACATCTCGGACGGACCCGTCACCGCGACGCTGGTCATGGATGACGACTCCGAGCACGAGGTGGAGTTCCCCGCGTGGGTGGTGGTGGGGCCCCCGGGGTACGCACCGCAAATCCTCAACGTCATCACGCTCTACGACACGCTCTACGACACCTTCGTCACCCAGCGGGGGCTCGTCCCCGGGCTCTACCAGGGTGGGCAGTTCCAGCAGGACTACACGCCCAACTTCCAGGCGGAGCTGCTTCCCATCCTCAGCCGCCCGGCCGCCTATCAGTGGGTCGCCGACGTGGGCCCGCAGGGCAATGGCAGACACGACTCCTTCCAGGGCGGCAACCTGGGTCCTCGTTTCCTCCAGAAGATCCGGACCCCCGAGGACGTCAACGCGCCGACGCCGGACCTCATGCCGAAGCTGGCGGGCGACAACCCCATCTCCGAAGTCCTCCCCCGGAAGTTCCTGAGCCTCACGCGGACCCAGTACTTCCTCCTCCAGCAATTCAGCGCGGGCAAGGTCGACCATTCGACTCCCAAAGCCCCCGCGTCGGAGGGCGCGCGGCTGGACCGCGCCGTGCTGGAGAACTGCGTGGGCGGCGCGTTCTGCCCGGGCATCGAGATGACATGGATTGCCCGGGACGCGAACTTCTTCCAGGACGACCCGGCCGCGGGCTTCCGCTTCAAGCACCGCGACAGGTCCAGGGGCCAGGCGCTCCAGTGGAACACCAACCCTCACGACGGGCTGGGCCTGGAGCCGGGGGATGCCAGCAAGTACATGGCGCTGCCATGGCAGGCCGACTTCAACGAGTGCTCCAACCAGGTCGTCCAGGGGACGTCGCTCTGGTGGTGGCCCGCTCAGCGGCCCTACTTCGTGAGCTACCTGGGAGACGACCAGCAATGGCACCAGGACTATTGGACGCGTCCGACGGACATCAACTTCGACAAGGACGAGGACATGGTCTTCCACTGGAAGGAGCTGGGCTTCGTCCTCAAGCGGTCGGATGCCTCCGCCTCCCAGCAGGGCCCTGAGGCCGCGCCAGGTCTGCCGCCCGCGCCCACGTTCATCGAGGTGGAGCGGACGTACGCGCCCGCCACGGGCCAGGAGGAACCGGCCCTCGCCAAGGCGGCGAACTCGTGAGCGAGGACTCCTGCGACGTGGCCGTCATCGGCGGCGGCCCCTCGGGCGCGGCGACGGCCGTGGCCTTGAGGAGGAAGGCGCCGTCCCTCTCCGTCACCCTGGTCGAGCGAACCACCTATGACGCCCCCCGGCTGGGAGAGACCCTGCCACCGGACGTCCGCCTGCCGCTGTCGCGGCTCGGCGTCTGGGAAGGCTTCCTGCGCGACGGACACCTCGCCTCTCGAGGCACGTCGTCCTGCTGGGGCCGGGCGGAGCCGGGCTTCCATGACACGTGGCTGTCCCCCTGGGGCCCCGCGTGGCATCTGGACCGGGCGCGCTTCGACGAACGGCTGAGCACCGAAGCCTTCCAGCAAGGCGCCCGGGTGCTGCGAGCGACGGCCCTGGTGGAGTCGGAGTCACTGGGGCGCGACGGCTACCGGCTCCGCCTCGACCAGGGGGCAGCAGGCCCCAGCACGCTGCGCGCACGCTTCGTCGTGGACGCCACGGGAGGCAAGGCCACCTTCGCCTCGGCTCGAGGCGCGCGGCGGCTCGTGAGCGACCGCTGCTTCGCCGTGTACGGCGCCTTCCAGCTTCCGGGCGACGCGGCCTTCCCCACCCACGCGCTGGTGGAGGCCTGTCCGGAGGGCTGGTGGTACTCGGCGTTGCTGCCGGGGGGGCGCGTCGTCGTCGCGCTCGTTGGCGATGGTGACTCCTTGCGCGGCCTGCGCTGGGCCACGCCCGCGTCGTGGATGCACCTGCTGAAGCAGGCGCCGGCGACCCGGGCGCGGCTGGACGTCTGTGACTTCTCCGGCGAGGCGCTCGTCGCGGCGCCCGTGCTCGTCGGACGGTTGGACCGGCCGTGGGGGGAGCAGTGGCTCGCCGTGGGTGACGCGGCGTGCACCTACGACCCGCTGTCCTCCCAGGGCATCGCCAAGGCGTTGGACTCCGCGCTCCTGGCCGCCGACGCGCTGGAGCGCTGCCTGCGCGGCGACGCGGACGCGCTCCAGGCCTACGAGTCCACGTTGCACTCGCGGTTCCAGGCCCATCAACACACCCGTGGGGACTACTACCGCCAGGAACAGCGGTGGCCCCAGTCCCCCTTCTGGAAGAACCGGTGGGAGGCATTGCCCGCTCCCGCCGCGCCTCCCGCGCAGCTCCGCCGCTCCCATTCCACCGAGGTGAACCCATGAAGACGAGGTATGTGATTGTCACGGCGGGCGCCGTGCTCGCCATCGCGGCCGCGGTGGTCGTGCAGCGCGGGGCGCCCAAGCCCGTGGTCCTGGCCACGAGCGGCAGCGGAGGGGATGGCCTCGTCCCTCCGCCTTATCCCGTGTTCCCGCGAGGCAATGCCCTGCTCACGCCCCTGGCCGAGTCCAGCGACGAGGCCCAGTCCTTCCTGAAGTTCTACTCGACGCAGCTGGGCGTCCAGTTGCCCAGGATCCAGAGCGGCGACCTGGTCAAGCTGCCGCCCCGGAACCTGGACATCGCACACAACGGACTGAACCTCGGCAGCCAGGACTTCAACTCCTCCCTGGTGTGTCAGTCCTGCCATGACTCGGATTGGAAGGCCCAGGGCAGCGACCTGCCGGAGATGGCGTTCTGGCAGCAGCCCACGGTCAACAGCCTCTGGCCGAGCGGTGGCGCGGGCCCCATGAAGCTGTCCGCCAACTGGTCCCCCTTTGGAGACTGGAGCGCCTCCATCAAGGCCCTGGCGGGCCGGGACCCGGTCTTCCTCGCCCAGGTGGAGACGACCCGTTCGCTGTCTCCGCACCAGCCCTATCAGGTGGACCAGCTCTGTCTGAGATGCCATTCGCCCCTGGCGGAGCGCCAGGCCCTGGCCAACAACGCCCCGTTCGACCACTTCACCCTCTACGCGACGCCAGAGGGAGCGCCCTACAAGAACCCGTTCCCATCCAGCCCGTCGGCGGGTTCGCAATACGCGACCTACGGCGCGCTGGCCCGGGACGGCCTCTCCTGCGCCGTCTGCCATTCCATGGCGCCGACGCAGGGCCAGCCCTGGAATGGCACGGACTACAGCCTCTTCTATGGCTCCGACGGAGACCTCTTCGGCGCGGCCGTCTCCGACCGGCTGGTCAGCGCGGAGGACAAGAAGACGCTCACGCCGCCGTCCTTCCCCTTCACCTCGTCCATGAACCTGCACCCCGGCGCCATCCTCGGGCCTGACTTCGGCCTCAACGCGAAGCCCATGGCGGCGGCGGGGGTGAGCCTGGAGACCGCGGCGCACGTGGACGGACACAGCTACCTGCGCGACTCCATGGTGTGCGGCGCCTGCCACGTCGTCATCCTCCCCAAGGTCCCCACCAATTACAGGCCCGGCATGGCCCTCTCCGCGGCGGGCGAAGGCTACGAGCGCCCCGCGAGCTGCGACGCCAGCAAGACGACCTTCAGCGCCGACGGCAACTTCACGAAGGATCCCTGCGTCGCGCTCGCCTATGAGCAGACCACCTACTTCGAGTGGCTCAACAGCGGCTACCCCGACGCCAAGACGTCGTGCCAGGGCTGCCACATGCCGCTCGCCACGCCGGCCTCCCCCCACGACAACCGCGTGTACGTGGCGCAGTACAACGACGACCTGGACCCCTTCTACCAGGGCAGCCCGCCCCCGGTGGCGCGCGAGTACAACCGGCACACGCTGCTGGGCATCAACCTGTTCGTTCACGAGATGTTCCAGCAGTTCCCGGACGTGCTCGGGCTGGACTTCTACCTGTCGCCGGACTCACGCGTCCCGCCCTACCTCCAGTCCCCCGACATCCTGAACCGCACACCCAACCTCGTCCCCAACCCGGGCGCCGAGGATGGCAACACGGTGGGCTGGAGCGAGCACAGCGCCATCGCCGCCGTCCAGAAGCTCGCGGGAGACCAGGGGCGTTCCATCCACCCGAGCCACGGCCGCTACTTCTTCCAGCTCAAGGAGGGCAGCGCGACGCTGAGCATCGACCTCAGCCGCTACCAGGCTGCCCTCCAGAAGGCAGGCGACAAGACGACCCTCCTCTGGGGCGCCACCGCCTGGTGCGACCAGCTCTCCTGCGGAGCGCTCGTCGTGCGCGCCTTCAACGCGCAGGGCGTCGCGGCGTCCACGACCCCTCCGCTCGCGGTCGACCCGGGACAGTCCCGGTGGCAGGCGCGCCAGGCGTCCATGGTCCTGGGCACGGATGTCCGGCGGCTGGAGCTTGGCTTCACCGCGCGGAGTGGCGAAGGGCTCCTGCTGGATGACCTCTTCATCGCCCTGCGCTTCCCGGATGGCACCATCGCGCCGCTGACGGATGCCAGCCGCAACTACGTGGTCGCGCAGAACCTGCTCAACGCCGAGCAGTCCATCCTCGACCTCGCGTACAGCACGGCCCAGGGCTCCTTCAATCCGCGGCTCCCCGCGGTGCAGGTGTCCCTGGGGAACGTGTCCACCGACAACGGCATGTTGAGCGTCCCCGTCACCCTGCTCAACAACGCGGGGCACAAGTTCCCCAGCGGCGCGGGCTTCCGCCGGGCGTTCATCCAGTTCGAGGTCCTGGACGCGTCCGGCAAGGCGCTCTGGGCGTCGGGCCAACCCAACGCGCAAGGCGCCATCTGCAACGGCCCCTGCAATGCCAATGGCGACAACGTCCTCACCAGCGAGTTCTCGTCCGACCCCGGCCAGCTCCAGCCGCACTACCAGACGCTTCAGCGGCAGGACCAGGTTCAAATCTACGAGACCCGCGTCATGGACGACGTGAAGAAGGTCACCAGCCTGGAGCTCCAGCAGTTCAAGGACTTGAAGGACAACCGCATCCTCCCCGCGGGCTGGAAGCCGCCGGCCCTGCGCAAGTCCGGCGAGCTCCAGCTGGGGCTGGACCTCCACCAGCTGGCCCAAATCACCATGCCCCTGAGCGAGGTCCAGGGAACCCAGCCCGGCATTGAAAGTGATCCGGACTACCCCAATGACAGCCATCCCCGGGAGGCCGAGGGCGAAGACACGCTGGTGTACCAGGTCCCCCTCGCGGAGATTCCTTCGTGGGCCTCCATCCGGGTCCGGCTGAACTACCAGAGCATTCCTCCGGGCTACCTGGGCGCGCGGTTCAAGGACGCGCTCCAGGGAAACCAGCAGCCGGGGCCCGCCATGAGCCGGCTCATCTACATGAGCAGCCACCTCAACACGAAGACGCCCATGCAGGGCCAGACCTACGGCGCCTCCCAGCCCACGGACGTCATGAACAACTGGTCCATGGTCCTGGGTGAGGCCCGGGTGACGAAGCGCTGAAGCACCGCGGCACCAACGAAACGGCCACCGGCTCAAGAGAGCCGGTGGCCGCTTTCACTTCTCAATGCCTGCAGCGCCCCTCAGCGGAAGACGGTGGTGTGGGAGCCGAGCACGATGCCGCGCTTGCCCGCCAGCGCCTTGCACCGCTCGGGAGTCATCCCCAGTTGCTCCGGCGTGAAGAGCCGGCCGAAGAGCCGGTGGTCGGAAGAGACGAACGGGAGGACCCGGACCGTGATGGACATCCCCGGAAGCGGGGCATGGCCGTTGGACCAATACGAATAGTCGATGGTCGTCTTGTAGTTGGCCGGCACCAGGCAGTCGATCCCCGTGTGCCAGTTGCGGTTGCCAGCCTGGTCCGGGAGCGTGTCGGGCACCGACGTCTTCCCCAGGCTGATGAGCGGCGAAGGCCCCGGAGTGCCCGCCGAGAAGGCGACGCTCGCCCCCGCGGGGACGTTCACGCACTTGATGTCGAAGGTCACCATCGCGGAGGCGGAGCCCTGATCGAAGTTGATGCCCTTGGTGGTGTAGTCCGGCTTGTTGGCATCCACGATGGTGACGTTGCGCCAGCCGAACCCCGGGTTGTCCAGGATGAACTCCGTCAGCTGATCCATGTTGCCCACGGGCGCGTTGGGAACAGGGTTCGGGTGCGCCGTGGTGGAGACCCGGGAGATGAGGCAGTAGTGGTCCGGGGTGGGGGCCCTCCAGACGAACGGGTTGTCCGTCACGGCGACCTTGCCGCTGTCGGCCTTGATGATGTTCTTGTTCCCGTTGTCGACGTTCTTGTCGCTGGTCTGCAACTCATTGTCCGCCCACAGGTAGGGGTACAAGAGCAGACTCGCCGGAACGGCATACAGCGACACGCTCCCGGACCGGCTTTCACCCGCCAGGTTCTTGGCGCGCAGGTAGATGTAGTTGTCGCCGCTCTCGACCAGGTTCTGCCCCACATCCGAGCTGTAGTTCCCGGCGAAGAAGTCCGCCGGATTGAGCGTGGGGGTGAGGCCCTGGGGGATGATGTCCGGCGATTGATAGGCGATGGTGTTCTGCGACTCGTTCCCGAAGTTGCGGTCACCGGTGTCACCGGTGTTCACACGGAAGAACAAGTCATTGTACTGGGTCATGGGGGTCCACCTGGGTTTGGGTGACGTTCCCCGTGAGGCGTGGCTCGCGGGGCTGCGGCCCCGCAGGTGCACCCTCAGTGCCAAGGAGCTTCGAACCCCAACCGGCTGGAACCCTTCGGGCGGCCCGGCGAAGGGGTGGGCCTCCCCAACGCCCCTGACGTGGCAGGCACGGGGGCTGACGTGTCAACCCGCCTGCCGTCAGAGCGTGACGGCCATCTCCACGTCCGCGCGCGAGTAGCCCGTCTCCCGGGCAATCTCCGGGCCCTCGCGCGTCGTGACGAAGCCGTGCTTGCGGTACAGCCCCAGCGCGGGGCCCAGCGCGCTGTTCGTCACCAGGACCATCCGCTTCGCGCCGCGCTCCCGGGCCGTGGCCAGCGCGGCCCGCATCAGCGCGTCGCCCAGGTCGCGGCCCCGCGCCTCCGGGGCCACCGCCATCTTGCACAGCTCGAACGTCTCCGCGTCCTCTCGCCTCAGCGCGCACGTGCCCAGCACCTGCCCGTCCACGAGCGCGAAGAACACCTCGCCCCCTGGCGCCACGAACACGCCGTGGGGGTCCGCGAACGAGGCCGCGTCCGAGCCCTCGATGCGGAAGTCCTTTTCAATCCACTGCCGGTTGAGCCGCTCGAAGTGCGCGCGCAGCTCCGGCCGGTAGGGGACGACCTCGACGGGGGAGGGGGCCATGGCGCTCACGCGGTGGCGGGGGCCGCGGCGGGCTTCTTGCGCAGGAAGAGCGCGAAGATGAGCGCCACGATGGTGATGCCCACCAGGGTGATGAGGCCGTCCGCCGCGATGGTGGCGCGCGTGCCGATGTTCCGGAATTCCGACGCGTGCCCGTCCAGCGCCGTGGTGTAGCTGATGGCGAAGTTGGAGGCCGCGACGAAGAGCGAGTACTTCGTCGTCACCGCCGCGCCGTCGCTCACCATCTCCAGCACCATGCCGGCGAAGGCCGCGAAGCCCGCGCCGTTGGCCAGGCTGTACGCGAGCGAGCCCCAGATGTACGTGCTCGTCGTCATGGGCCCCGCCGCCATGGCGAAGGCGCACAGCGCCGTGGCGCCGCCCATCAGCGCGTACGCGAGCTTGCGGTTCATCCGGTCCGACAGCCAGCCGCCCACCAGCGAGCCCACCGCGCCGGTGATGCCCATGCCCAGGCCGCTCACCAGCTCCACCGTGTGCTCCGGCACCTGGTACGCGCCCGCCATCGCGCTGAAGAGGTTGGTGAGCGCGCCGCAGCTCACCGGCGCCAGGCAGAGGATCAGCATGATGAGCCCGTCGCGGCTGAACGCCGTCTTCGCCAGGTCCACCACGATGCTCTTCACCCGGTCCACCGCCGCCCGCAGCAGCGGCCCCGTGGGCGCGGTCGCCGGGTCGTGCCGCTCGGTGATCCAGAAGATGCCCGCGCCGCTGGCCAGCACCAGCGTGGAGAGCACGATGCCCGCCACCTGCCGGGAGAACCGGCTGGCGAGGAAGATGGCCAGCGCACCCATGAGCGCGGTGGAGCCCACGTTGCCCGCCATCTGCCAGCCGCCCGTGCGCCCCTTGTCGGACGGCTTGGACGTCGTGGCCATCAGCCCGTTGAGCGCCGCGTGCGCCGTCGTCGCCGCCGCCTGCAGCGCGGTGAGCAGCAGCGTGAAGAGGCCCAGGTGCTGCCCGGGCTCCGGGAACACCGCGCACGCGAGGATCAGCACCGCGGTGAGCAGCGTGCTCACGCCGTACCAGACGCGGCGCCACGGCCCCAGGTCGATGAGCGGCACCCACAAGAGCTTCCACGCGTGCGGCGAGAAGGCCGTGCCCGACAGCACGCCAATCTCCGCCAGCGGCATCCCGTCCTTCGCCAGCCAGTACGGCACCGCCGTCTGCAGGTAGCCCACGGCGGCGCCGAACTGCACCTCCAGGAGGCCGAACAGCGGGGGCCAGGACCAACGCGCTTCCTCGGCGGGCGCCGTGGCGGGGAGGGCGGTCTCTTGTTCAATCAAGGGCGACACCTACAGGGGAGGACAGGGGAGGGTGGGATTCTAGACAGCTCCCGCGTCCTGCACAGGGCAACGCACTGCGCCGTCCCCTCGGAAGCACGGGGTGGGAGAGTCCCCTTCAACGGGGAGTCCTGGTTCATGGGGAAAGGCGGGACTAGCTTGCCTGCGCTTCCTCCCCAACCCCGAGGTCCCCCGATGACGTTGAAGACCCGACTGCTGGTCGTCTCCACGGCCGGCCTGTTCGCCGCCGCGCCCGCCGTGGCCAAGCCGCTGGATGGCGCCAGCACCGACGTGATGATCCAGGGCTTCCACTGGAACTCCGCCAGCGCGGGCGGCTGGTGGAACACGGTGAAGAACAACGCGGCCACGCTGAAGGCCGCGGGCTTCACGATGATCTGGCTGCCGCCGCCCTCCGACGCGGCGTCCACGCAGGGCTACCTGCCCCGGCAGCTCAACGTGCTCAACTCCAGCTACGGCACGGAGGCGGAGCTCACCGCCGCGCTGTCCGCGCTCAACGCGCAGGGCGTGAAGCCCATCGCGGACATCGTGGTGAACCACCGCGTGGGCACCACGAACTGGGCGGACTTCACCAACCCCACCTGGAGCGGCTGCAGCGCGGTGGCCAAGGGCGACGAGTGGGCGAGCGCCTGCGGCAACCCCGACAGCGGCGAGGGCTACGCCGCGGCGCGCGACCTGGACCACTCGCAGGCGAACGTGCGCGCGGACCTGAAGACGTGGATGAACACCCGCCTGAAGGGCGTGGGGTTCCAGGGCTGGCGGTTCGACTTCGTGAAGGGCTTCGCGGGCAGCTACGTGAAGGAGTACGTGACGGACACCGCGCCGTGGTTCTGCGTCGGTGAGTTCTGGCCCACCAACTACTTCGACGCGAACAACCCCAACGACTGGAAGCAGCAGATCACCAACTGGGTGGACGCGACCACGGGCAGCTGCGCCGCGTTCGACTTCGCCACCAAGGGCCTGCTTAACGACGTGCTCACCAACAACAACTACGCGCGCCTGAAGGCGGCGGACGGCAAGCCCGCGGGCGGCATCGGCTGGTGGCCCAGCCGCCACGTCACCTTCGTGGACAACCACGACACCGGCCCCAGCGAGACGTGCGGCAACGGGCAGAACCACTGGCCGGTGCCGTGCGCCAAGGTGATGCAGGGCTACGCCTACGTGCTGACCCACCCGGGCATCCCCACCGTCTACTGGGCGCACTACTTCAACTGGGGCCTGGGCAGCTCCATCAAGACGCTGATGGACATCCGCAAGAGCGCGGGCCTCACCTCCGATTCCACCGTCAGCATCCAGCGCGCGGAGAGCGGCCTGTACGCGGCCATCATCGGCGGCAAGGTGGCCATGAAGATTGGCAGCGGCGCCTGGAGCCCCGGCACCGGCTGGACGCAGGCCGCCTCCGGCACCGACTACACCGTGTGGACCTCCAGCGGCACCACGACGCCCACCACCGCCAACGTGGAGTTCGTGTGCAACAACGGCACGACCGTGATGGGCCAGAACGTCTACGTGGCCGGCAGCGTCGCGGCGCTCGACAACTGGAGCCCCACCACCACGAAGATTCTCAGCCCCACCGCGTACCCCACCTGGCGCGGCACCTTCGCGCTGCCCGCGAACACCACCGTGCAGTGGAAGTGCCTCAAGCGCGACGGCAGCGGCAACGTCGTCTGGCAGGGCGGTAGCAACAACACCGTCACCACCCCGGCCGCCGGCGGCAGCATCACCACCACCGCCAGCTTCTAAGACGCCGAGACAGGCGCCCCGGTTGCATGTCTCGCCGGGGGCGCCTGTGTTTCATCTGTTGCTTGAGTTCCCGTCTTCAAGCTGTCACAGGGGCCGCCTCACTCCCCTGGGCGGACGTCCCGCCCTCCCTGGATGAAGGCGGAAGCGATGAAGCGTGGAACGGCAGTGCGAAGCGCGGTGCTGTGGATGTCCGCGGTGGGCCTGTTGGGCGCCTGTGGTGGGCCGCCGGAGCAGGCCCCGGCGGGCGGCGAGACGGTGACGACGGCGACGCAGTCCCTGGTGTCGCCGCCGCCCACGCCGTTTGGCGGCTTCATCAACTCCCTGCGCCCCCTCGCCGTGGGCGGCGCCGTGGCGTCGAACACGGGCACGACGGCGGCCTACGAGGGCTTCACGCTCACCGTCGCGGCGCACACCCAGGTGGCGCTGGAGGTGACGCACCTGGGCACCGGCGTGGGCGTGGACACCGGCCTGTTCGTGTACGGCCCCAAGGACGCGAACGGCAGCTACGGCACGCGCATCCTCTTCCAGGACGACGACTCCGGCTACGGCGAGCTGAGCAAGATTGCCCTCGCGACGTTGGACGACGCGGGCGAGTACCTGGTGGTGGTGGGCTGGAGCAACGGCCTGGGCAAGCAGTACCGCCTCCAGGCCTCCTGCGTGGGCGGCGCGTGCGTGTCCAACCCCGCGTCCGCGCCGGCCAACGCGCCGGTGACGCTGGCGCGGTTCGCCATCGAGCCGGACCTCCAGGCGCTGCTGGACACGGGCAACGCGTACCGCGAGGACATGTTCTCGTTCCTGAGCCGGTATGACTTCGCGTGGTCGTACTCGACGCCCGCGTCGCTGGACGCGGCGGCGGCGGCGGTGCTGGCCCGGAGCGAGTACAGCGGCTACCGCAACGACCCGGCCCCGGGCACGTACACCTACGCGACGTTCCAGTCGCGGATGTACCTGCAATACCAGTCGCTGCACCCGGCCATCCTCGCGGCCTACGGCGACACGGGTGAGAACGTGCAGGTGAAGAGCTACTTCCGCGAGTTCAGCACCGGCCCCAACGGCGACAACTGGCGCACGCTCAACATCATCCTGTTCCCCGTCTCCCGCCACGTCATCGTGTACGAGCAGACCGCCCACGAAATCTGACGCGCACGGCAGGCCCCACGAAACACCACCGCCCTCCTCTTCGCGTACCGGAAGGGGAGGGCGGTCTGTTCTTCAGCGCTGAAGGTCAGCTCACGGCGAGTGGGCCGGAGCGGGCTCGTGCGGCGTGGGCGTCTCCTCCTCACCGCTGGACCGCGTCGCGTTCCCACGCACCTTCTGCATGAGGACGTAGAGGCCCGGGATGAAGATGAGGTTGACGATGGTGGACACCAGCATGCCGCCGAACACCGCGGTGCCCAGCGAGTTGCGCGCCGCCGCGCCCGCGCCGGACGCCGTCATCAGCGGCACGACGCCCAGGAGGAACGCGATGGACGTCATGAGGATGGGGCGCAGACGCACTTCCGCCGCCGTCACCACCGCCTCCAGCGCGCTCTTGCCCTGCTCACGCAGCTGCTCCGCGAACTCCACGATGAGGATGGCGTTCTTGGAGGACAGGCCCACCAGCATCACCAGGCCCACCTGGCAGAACACGTCGTTGGCGAAGCCGCGCGCCACCTGCAACCCCAGGGCGCCCATGATGGCCAGCGGCACGGACAGGATGATGACGAACGGGAGGCTGAAGCTCTCGTACTGCGCCGCCAGCACCAGGAACACGAAGAGGATGCCCAGCGCGAAGATGATCATCGTCTGCCCGCCGGACTCCTTCTGCTCCAGGCTGATGCCCGTCCACTCGGCGGCCATGCCCTGGGGCATCGCCTGGCTGGCCACGGCCTCCATCGCCTCCAGCGCCTGGCCGGACGACACGCCGGGGGCGCCCTGGCCGTTGATCTCCACGGAGCGGAACAGGTTGTAGTGCTTGATGACCTGCGCGGAGACGATGGGCGTCACCTTCACCAGCGACTCCAGCGGGATCATGTCCCCGGCGTCCGTGCGCGCGTAGAAGGAGCCGATGTCCTGGGGGCTGTCGCGGAACTGCTGCTCGGCCTGGACGTACACGCGGTAGGTGCGGCTGGCGTAGTTGAAGTCGTTGACGTACTGGCTGCCCATGTAGAGCTGCATCACGCCGAAGATCTGTTCAATCGGCACGCCCAGCGCCTTGGCCTTCTGGCGGTCCACCTCCACGTCCAGGATGGGCGTGTTGGCGTTGAAGGGGGTGAAGACGCCGCGCAGGCGGCCCTCCTCGTTGCCCTTCTGCACCATCTCCTGCGTCGCGTTGGCCAGGTCCTCCAGCGAGTGGCCGCCGGCGACGTCCTCCACGATGAACTGGAAGCCGCCCACGCTGCCCACGCCGCGGATGGCCGGGGGCTGGAAGGGCAGGACGCGCGCGCTGCCAATCTTGCCCAGCGGCCCGCGCAGCCGCTCCACCAGCGCGGCCACGGACTGGTCCTTGCCCAGGCGCTCTTCCCACGGCTTGAGGGCCGTGAAGACGGTGGCGTAGTTGGACCCGTTGCCGCTGGGGGAGAAGCCGCCGATGGCGAACATCACCGCCACCTCCGGCTGGGCCTTGAGCACCGCCTCCACCTCCTGGAGCACCTTCTCCGTCTGGGTGAGGGACATGCCCTCCGGCCCCTGCACGGAGATGATGACGTAGCCCTGGTCCTCGTCCGGGATGAAGCCCGTGGGCGCGGAGCGGAACAGCATCACCGTGGCGCCGATGCAGGCGAGGAACGCCACCAGCACGATGAAGGGGTGCGCCAGCAGCTTGCGCAGGCCCCTGCCGTACGTGTCGCGCGTCCAGTCCAGCACCTGGTCCACCTTGCGGAAGAACACCCACTTGGGGCCGTGGTGGTGCTTGAGCAGCCGCGCGGACAGGGCGGGCGTGAGCGTCAGCGCGCAGAAGGTGGACAGCGCCACCGACGCGGCGATGGTGAGCGCGAACTGCCGGTAGATGGAGCCCGTGGTGCCCGGGAAGAGGGCCACCGGGATGAACACCGCCACCAGCACCACGGAGATGGCCACCACCGCGCCGGCCACCTCCTTCATGCCTTCACGCGCCGCCTGGAACGGGGTGAGCCCGCGCTCCGCCATCAGGCGCTCGATGTTCTCGATGACCACGATGGCGTCGTCCACGACGAGGCCCGTGGCCAGGGTGAGGCCGAAGAGGGTGAGGGTGTTGATGGAGAAGCCCATCAGGTAGACGAACGCGAACGTGCCGACCAGCGACACCGGCAGGGTGAGCGCGGTGATGAGCACGCTGCGCCACCCGTGCAGGAACAGGAAGATGACCAGGATGACGAGCGCGATGGCTTCAATCAGCGTGTGGACCACCTCGTTGACGGAGGCGCGCACCGCGAGCGTGGTGTCCGTGCCCACGCGGTACTCCAGGCCCGGCGGGAAGGCCTGTGCCAGGCGGTCCAGCTCCTTGACGACGCCGTCGCGCACGTCCAGCGCGTTGGCGGTGGGCAGCTGGAAGATGGCCAGACCCACGCCCGTGCGGCCGTTGAAGCGCAAGAGGGTGCCGTAGTTCTCCGCGCCCAGCTCCACGCGGCCCACGTCCTTCACCGTGACGGCTTTGCCGTCGTTGTTGCGCAGGAGCACGATGTCGCCGAACTCCTCCGGCTCCACCAGGCGGCCCCGGGCGCGCACGGCGATCTGGTACGGCTGCTCGTCGCTGGACGGCGGCTGGCCCACCTGGCCCGCGGCCACCTGGAGGTTCTGCTCCTGGAGGGCGCGCACCACGTCCTGCGGCGTCATGTGGCGCCGGGCCAGCTCCGAGGGGTCCAGCCACAGGCGCATGGAGAACTTGCGCTCACCGAAGATGCGCACCTCGCCCACGCCGCGGACGCGCTTGATGGCGTCCTTGAGGTTCACGTCCGCGTAGTTGGAGAGGAACTTCGCGTCGTAGCGGTTGTCCGGGGAGGACAGGCCCACCGTCAGCAGCATCTGGCTGGAGGCCTTGTTCACCACGATGCCCGTCTGGTTCACCTGCGCGGGCAGGCGGGCCGCGGCGCGGCTCACGCGGTTCTGCACGTCCACCGCCGCCACCTCGATGTTGCGCGTGGGGGCGAAGGTGACGGTGATGGTGCTGGTGCCGTCGTTGCTGCTGGTGGAGGTGATGTAGCGCATGTCCTCCACGCCGTTGAGCTCCTGCTCCAACGGGATGGTGACGGCGGACTCCACCACCTCGGCGCTCGCGCCGACGTAGGTGCTGGTGACGGTGACTTGCGGCGGCGCCAGGTCCGGGTACTGCGCGATGGGCAGCGTCGGGATGGCGATGACGCCCACCAGCGTCAGGATGATGGAGCAGACGATGGCGAAGACAGGCCTGCGGATGAAGAAGTCGACGAACACGGTGTGGCGCCTCTCTTGAATTCGCCTGCTAGCGGCTGCCGCCGGTGGCGCCGCCACCCCCGGATGCCGTGCGGGGGCGCTGGGCGTTCGTGGGGACCTCGTCGGCCCGCACGTTGCCCCGCGGCTGGGGGGATTCGTCGGTGTTCAGGGTGACCTGCTTGGGGATGACGGGCATGCCGTCGCGGAGCATGTGCAGCGACGACACCGCGACGAGGTCGCCCTGCTTCAGGCCACCCTCGACGACGTAGGACATGTCGCCCAGCTGTCCCAGGGCCACCGGGCGGCGCTCCACCAGCGTCTTGCCGTCCTTCTTCTCCACCACCATGGCGAAGGGCTGGCCGCTCTGGCGCACCACCGCGAGCGCCGGAATCTGGAGCGCGTCCCGCGTGGAGTACACCAGCCGCGCCCGCAGAAGCTCACTGGGGCGCAGCCCCACGGTGTTGCGGAAGGCGGCCTTCACCTCCACCAGCTGCGTGCGAGGGTCCGTCTGCGGCGCCACGTAGAAGACGGTGCTGGTGAGGATGACCTTGCCCTGCTGATCCAACAGCTCCAGCTGGGTGTCCGGCTTGAGCGTCCGCGCGCGGAACGACGGCACCGACACGCTGACCTCCAGCGCGTCCGCCTGGGCCACCGTCGTGAGCGTCGTGGTGGCGCTGACGAAGTCACCCACGCGCACCAGCACGTCGCCCATGGTGCCCGCGAACGGCGCGCGCACCACGTGGAACTGCAGCTGCACCTGGCGCTGCGCCACCGTCGCGCCCGCCGCGCGCGACGCGGCCTCCGCCGCCTTCACCGCCGCCTGGGCGCGCTCCAGCTCCTGCACGCTCGCGAGGCCCTCGCGGTTGAGGGACTCGGTGCGCGACAGGGTGCGCCGCGCCAGCTCCAGCTCCACCGTGGAGGAGCTCTGCTGGGCCTGCGCGCTGTCCAGCGCCGCGGTCTCCTCGCGCGCGTCCACTTCAATCAGCGGCGTGCCGGCCTCCACCTTCTGGCCGGGCTTCACCAAAATCTTGCGCACGTAGCCGTTCACCTGCGGCAGCACCGTCACGCTCTGCCGCGACAAGAGCGAGCCCAGGTACTCCCCGGTGTCGCGCACCTCGTGCGGCGCCAGCGCCACCACCTGCACCTCGCGCGGAGGAGGAGGCGCCTTCGCCTCCGGCTTGCCCGAGCACCCGGCCACGCCCGCCACCAGCGCCGCGCCCAACACCGTCTTCGTCAAAAGCGCCTTCAGGGGGCGTACCCTCGTCACCAGTCGCACCGGGCCTCCGTCAGGAACGCGGCCAGGCGGGCCTGGACGAGTTCGAATTCCCTCAAAACCAACGCGAGCTGGGCCTGGCGGAGGGCGGCTCCGCTCTGCACCAGCTCCAAGCTGCTACCTCGTCCCACCTCGAAGGCCCGGCGCGTGAGCCGGTCCGTCCGGTCCGCCAGCTCCAGGGACTCGGACGCGGTCTTCAACAGCGCCTCCGCGACTTCCACTCCACGCCGCGCGCGGGAAACCTCCACGCTCACGTTGCGGCGGGTGGCCTCCAGATTCTGGGCCGCCTGTTGTTCAATGCCCTCGCGCTCGCGCACCAGGCCCCCGCGCTGTCCGCCCTCCCACAGCGGGACGGAGAGCACCGCGGACACGTTCCAGGTGGCGAAGCGGCCAAAGCCGGGGTCGGTGGTGAAGCCCAGGACGGTGCTGCTCAGCCCCAGGGTGGGCAGGTAGCCGGCGGAAGCCTGGCGGCGGCTCTCGCGGGCCGCGTCCACGTTGGCCCGCTGGGCGACCAGGTCCGGCCGCGCGCCCAGGTCCTGCAAGGGGGTGCAGTCCCGGCGCGTCTGGTCCACCAGCCCGCCCAGGTTGAAGGCCGGGTTGACGCCCACGCCGTGGTCCTCGCCCAGGGACAGGCCCAGGGACTCGCGCGTGCGCCGCAGCTGTTCGTCCCCGGCCACCAGCGTCTGCCGGGCCACCGCGACGTCCTGGCTCACCCGCACCACGTCCAGCTGCGTGCCGGCGCCCAGTTCGAAGGAGCGCTGGGTGAGGGCCTGACGCTCCAGCGCCTGACGCAGGCCCACGCGGTTGATCTCCGCGGCGCGCTCGGCGGCCACCGTGGCCACCAGCACCTGCGCCAGCCCCTGGGTGAGGCGGCGCTGCACGTCCTGGAGGTTGGCCACGGACGCGGCCTCCGACGCCTTCGCGGACGACAGGCCCCGCCACGCGCTGACGTCGATGAGGGTCTGGGTGACGGACGCGGACAGCGTGCCCAGGGGCGCGCTGGGGACGCTGACCCCAGGGGCGCTGGTGCCGCCGCCCACCACGCCGCCGCCCGGGGCGGAGGGCACGTCCGGGTGGAGCACGTCCACGCCCGCGCCCGCGGTGGCGCGAGCGTTGGGCAGCAGCAGCCCCAGCGACTGGCGCCACCGGCCCTCCGCCCGCGTCACGCCGGCCTCCGCGCCGCGCAGGTCCGTGGACCGCTGGCGCACCCGGGTGAGGGCCTCGTCCCACGTCGTCACCTGCTCCGGCGCGGGCGGGACGGGCGCGAGCATCGGGTCGTCCACCTTCGGCTGGAAGGGGACGGGGGCCTGGGGGGAGGCGCCGGCCTCCGGGGTGGGGGACTGCTGCTGAGCGGGGGCCGCCGGAGACGCGGACGGTGTGGCCTGCGGCGCTGCGGCGAGGAGGAGGACGAGGAGAGCGCTGGGGGTGGCCATACTCTGGAGCGGCAGGTCTTTCCGGCAGGAGCGGGGGGGCTACCCACCCCGGGATCCCTGCCCGCGGTCAAGATGTAATTGACAACCGTTGTTGAATGCAATCATCTCTTACGCCCATGACCCTCGCCGAGCAAGTGGCATCGACGCGACGCGCAGTGGTCCGGCTGCTCACCCAGAAAGTGGCTGAGCAGACGGATCGGCCGCTGATGCAACTGCTGGTGCTGAAGAACATCGGCATCCACGGCATCCACAGTCAGGCCGTCATCGCGGAGCGGTTGCTCATCGACGCGCCCGCCGTGAGCCGGCTGGTGGACCGCCTGGAAGAGGACGGGCTGGTGGAGCGCCGCGCGGGGGAGAACCGCCGCTGCGTGCGCCTGGAGATCACCGACGCGGGGCGCCAGGAGATCCGGGCGCTGGAGCGCGCCGCGGAGTGGGTGGATGTCCAGGCGCGCGCGTTCCTGTCGCCGCCGGAGGTCGTGGAGCTGTCGCGCCTGCTGGAGAAGCTCCAGACGGGGCTGTGCCAGCTGCTGGGCACCGAAGCCGCCGCGCCGCGCAAGGACGACCCGGCCTTCGCGCCGGCCACCCGCAACGAAGACGGGTGACGACGGGAGGAGGAAGGACGGGTCCCTGACCCACCCTTCCACCGCCCCGCCGCCACCCGTGTGCCACGTCCGGGGGGGATGGAGTGGGGAGCCTGACTACCGGTGACGCGGGATGTTGCGGGCCACGTGCAGGGCCCACGCCTCCGCGGAGTCCAGCTCCGCGCGGGCCTCCGCGTAGCGGTCCTTCGCCTCCTCACTGGCGTCGTTGGCGAAGATGGCGTCGTGCAGTTCCTTCTGCGCCCGGGTCAGCCGCAGGCTGGTCTGCAACCACAGCCGGGCCGCCATGCGCGGCGTGATGACCACCTGGGTGGGATCCCACACCTCCAGGGCGGCGTAGTCAGCGGAAGACAGCTCTTCGTAGTGGGGGGCCTGCTCGGTTCGTGCGTTCATGCCCGGATGTTCGCCACGGATTCCGGGCAGGGCATCCGGGCCGACCGGGCAGGAAGACGGCCACTGGTGAGCAGTCGAGGACAGTTCCTTCATCCCCTGGGGTACTCGCCTTCCTTGATTTGCGGGAAAACTCAATACAGTGAGGTTGGGGAAATGCCTTCCACACTGCAACCATGGAGGGATTGGGTGGCCTTCTTCTAGAATCCTCCGCTCCATGCGTGACGCGAGAGGGATTCCCTGGACCTGAACACCTTGAACAAGCTGCTCACCGTCGGCGTCCAGAACGGGGCTTCGGACATCCACTTCCGCCCTGGCGACCCGCCCATCTACCGGGTGAACGGGGTGCTGCGGCCGCTGAAGATGGAAAAGCTCCAGGCGGATCACACGAAGCAGGTGGCGCTGCACGTGATGAATGATCCGCTGATGAAGGCGCAGGTGGACAGCGTGCAGGAGTGCGACTCGTCCTACAGCCTTCCGGGCGTGGCGCGCTTCCGGGTGAACATCTACCGGCAGCGCGGCTCGCTGGCGTGCATCCTGCGCATCATCCCGGATGAGATTCCCAGCATCGACGGGCTGGGCCTGCCGCAGGTGCTGAAGACGATCGCGGGCAACGAGCGCGGGCTGGTGCTGGTGACGGGGGCGACGGGGTCCGGCAAGAGCTCCACGCTGGCGTCGATGATCAACCACATCAACCACACGGAGAGCCTGCACATCCTCACCATCGAGGACCCCATCGAGTTCATCTACAAGAACGTGAAGTCCTCCATCTCCCAGCGCGAGATTGGCCCGGACACGGCGAACTTCGCCATCGCGCTGAGGGCCGCGCTGCGCCAGGACCCGGACGTCATCCTGGTGGGCGAGATGCGCGACACGGAGACCATCGACATCGCGTTGAAGGCGTCGGAGACGGGCCACCTGGTGCTGTCCACGGTGCACACCACGGACGCGTCGCGCACCATCAACCGCCTGGTGTCGGTGTTCCCGGCGGAGGAGCAGACCATGGTGCGCATGCGCCTGGCGGACTCGCTCAAGGCGACCGTCTCCCAGCGCCTGCTGCCGCGCGCCACCGGCAAGGGCCGCACGGTGGCGCTGGAGATCATGGTGCAGACGAAGACGGTGGAGCAGTACATCCGGGACGACCGCGCCGCGGAGCTGAAGGACGTCATCGAGAAGGGCCGCGACATGTTCGGCATGCAGTCCTTCGATCAGCACCTGACGCAGCTGTACCGCGCCGGGGACATCACGCTGGAGACGGCGCAGAGCGCGGCCTCCAACCCGGCGGACTTCCAGCGCGCGCTCGAGTTCGACTGACGGCAGCGCGCCGGAAGCAGGACTCAAGGCCTACTTCTTCGCGGACGGCTTGTTGATGTTCGCGAAGAAGTCGTTGCCCTTGTCGTCCACGACGATGAAGGCCGGGAAGTCGACTACGTCGATCTTCCACACGGCCTCCATGCCCAGCTCGGCGTACTCCAGCACCTCCACCTTCTTGATGCAGTCCTGCGCCAGGCGCGCCGCGGGGCCGCCGATGGAGCCCAGGTAGAAGCCGCCGTGCTTCTTGCACGCCTCCGTGACGGCGGGGGAGCGGTTGCCCTTGGCCAGCATCACGAAGCTGCCCCCTTGCGCCTGGAACTGATCCACGTACGCGTCCATGCGGCCCGCGGTGGTGGGGCCGAAGGAGCCGGACGCGTAGCCCTCCGGCGTCTTCGCCGGGCCCGCGTAGTAGACCATGTGGTCCTTGAGGTACTGGGGCATGCCCTCGCCCCGGTCCAGGCGCTCCTTGATCTTCGCGTGCGCGATGTCGCGCGCCACCACCAGCGAGCCGGACAGCGACAGGCGCGTCTTGATGGGGTAGCGCGACAGCTCCGCGCGCAGGTCGCTCATGGGGCGGTTCAAGTCCAGCTTCACCACGTCCCCGGACAGGTCCGTCTCCGCCGTCTCCGGCAGGTACTTCGCGGGGTCCGTCTCCAGCGCCTCCAGGAAGACGCCGTCGCGGGTGATCTTGCCCAGCGCCTGCCGGTCCGCGGAGCAGGACACGGCGATGGCCACCGGGCAGGACGCGCCGTGGCGGGGCAGGCGGATGACGCGCACGTCGTGGCAGAAGTACTTGCCGCCGAACTGCGCGCCAATGCCGGTGCGCTGCGTGAGCTTGAGCACCTCCTGCTCCAGCTCCACGTCGCGGAAGCCCCGGCCCAGCGCGTTGCCGCTGGTGGGCAGGGTGTCCAGGTAGCGCGCGGAGGCGTACTTCGCCGTCTTCAGCGCGAACTCCGCGGACGTGCCGCCCACCACGATGGCCAGGTGGTACGGCGGGCACGCGGCGGTGCCCAGCGAGCGGATCTTCTGCTCCAGGAACGCGAGCAGGCTCTGCGGGTTGAGGACGGCCTTCGTCTCCTGGAAGAGGTAGCTCTTGTTCGCGGAGCCGCCGCCCTTGGCCATGAAGAGGAACTTGTAGGCGTCGCCGTCGGTCGCGTAGAGCTCGATCTGCGCGGGCAGGTTGTTGCCCGTGTTGACCTCCTTGTACATGTCCAGGGGCGCCATCTGCGAGTAGCGCAGGTTGGACGTGAGGTACGTGTCGAACACGCCCTTGGAGATGGCCGCCTCGTCGCCGCCTCGGGTGAGGACGTACTGGCCCTTCTTGCCCATCACGATGGCGGTGCCGGTGTCCTGGCAGGAGGGCAGCACGCCGCCCGCGGCGATGTTCGCGTTCTTGAGCAGCTCCACCGCCACGAACTTGTCGTTGGACGACGCCTCCGGGTCCTGGAGGATGTTCGCCAGCTGCTGGAGGTGCCCGGGCCGCAGCAGGTGGGAGATGTCCCGCATGGCCTCGCGGGTGAGCAGCGTGAGCGCCTCCGGCTCCACCTGGAGGAAGCTGCGTCCGCCGGCCTCGAACGTGGAGACGCCCTCCTTCGTGAGCAGGCGGTAGGGCGTCTCGTCCTTGCCAAGCGGCAGCATGTCCTGGAACTGGAAGTCACTCATCGCGGGCGGGTCTCTAAAGAGAAGGGGTGGACGGACGGGGACTCTACTCACCGGGCGGCGCGCGGGGCGGCACTTCGTAGAGGTACACGGGGGTGCGGTACAGGTCCTGGAGCCGCACGAAGCGCACCGGATTCCACCCCCGGAGTCCGAAGGTGTGACTGAGGATGCGTGCGCCTTCGGGGAGCTCGGCGGCGAAGCGGGGCGCCAGGCGCGTCATGATGCCCGGGGACAGGTAGCAGAGGACGCAGGTTGCGTCCTGGAAGGACGCGGCGAAGAAGTCTCCGCGGACCAGCGTGAGGTTCGGGCGCGGGAAGAGGCGCTGGCGCAGGCGGCTGAAGCACCAGGGCAGCCAGGACAGCTCGTACGCGACGATGCGCGCCTGGGGGCAGTGGTCCGCCAGGGCGAAGGCCACGTCCCCCCACCCCGAGCCCAGGTCCAGCACGGTGCCCCGGGTGTCCCCCGGCAACATGGCGAGCAGCGCCCGCCGCACCCGGGGCGAGCTGGGCATGGGCGGCGCGCCCGTGCGCAGGGTGGACACGACGATGGACAGCACCCCCACGAGGAGCACCGCCCAGAGCAGCAGCAGGAGGAGGAAGGAGCCGGTCGCGCCCACGGGAAGGCGCGCATCATCGCGCGGGGGCGCCCTCGCGTGGGGCCCTACTTGCGCGGGTGGCAGGTGTCGGCCCGGACGACGCGGGCCGGGCTGGAGTCCGCCTGGGCGGTGGTGCGGGCCGGAGCGGGCGCCGGCTCAACCTCTTCGAAGAGGGCCCGGCCCAACACGAAGCAGAACGCGGTCCCTACGCAGAGTGCCACCACGTTGAAGTAGTACGCCATGGGACGTACGTCCAAGCACGGACCATACCAGCGGCGGCGCTCCTCGGGAGGCCGCGGGCGGCGGGCCCCGGTTGTGTCCCTTCCGGCTACAAGGCCCGTCCCCGGGTGGCCCCCCAGGCAACAGGCCCCTCACCCGGAGTTCAACCCTTCGGACGCGATGGTTTTCACCCTGCGCCCGTGGGGGCTCAGACGGAGGGCGCGGACTCGGTGGCGTCCTGTTCGGGGAGGGGCGGGCGGTGCTCGGCGGACTCCAGCCGGTCCACGTTGCGCAGCTCCGGGAAGAGCCAGGCCCAGAGGCCCACGACGACCAGCGTGCCCACGGCGCCAATCACCACCGCGTGCACGGCGCCCAGGGCCTCCGCGAGCGAGCCCGCGCGGAACTCGCCCAGCTCGTTGGAGGCGCCGATGCACATCAGGTTCACCGCGCTCACGCGGCCGCGCATGTCGTCCGGCGTGGAGACCAGCTCCAGCGTGTGGCGCACCACCACGCTCACCATGTCCGCCGCCCCGCCAATGGCGAGCGCCGCGAGCGACAGGGGCAGGGACGTGCTCAGGCCGAACACCAGCGTGGCCGCGCCGAACACCGCCACCGCGATGAACATCTTCCACCCGGCGTGGCCGCCCAGCGGACGGAACGCGAGCAGCACCGCCACCAGCGCGGCGCCCGCGGCCGGAGCGCTGCGCAAGAGGCCCAGGCCCCACGGGCCGGTGTGCAGCACGTCGCGCGCGTAGATGGGCAGGAGCGCCACCGCGCCGCCCAGCAGCACCGCGAAGAGGTCCAGGGTGAGGCTGCCCAGCAGCATCCGCTTCTGGCGCACGAAGCGCAGGCCCGCGACGAGCGTCTTCAGGGAGACGGGCTCGCGCGACGCGCTGCCGGTGCGCACCTTGAGCGAGAGGATCCAGATGATGGTGAGCGCGCACAGCGACGCGGACGTGATGTAGACGCCCTTGCCGCCCAGCCAGCCGTAGAGCAGGCCGCCCAGGGCGGGGCCGGTGATGGTGGCCACCTGCCACGTGATGGAGTTCACCGCCACGGCGCGCGTCAGCTCCTCCTTCGGCACCAGGTAGGGCGTGAGCGCGGAGCCCGCGGGCGCGTAGAAGGCCCTCGCGGTGCCGAACAGCACCAGCACGCCGTAGACGAACCGCACGTCCTGGAAGTGGCCCAGGGTGAAGGACAGCAGCAGCAGGCTGCACACCATCATCACGCCCTGGCACAGCGCCAGGATGCGGCGGCGGTCGTAGCGGTCCGCCAGCTGCCCACCCAGCAGGCTGAAGGCGAGGAAGGGGACGAACTGGGCCAGGCCCGTGTAGCCCAGCGCGAGCGCGCTCCCGGTGAGCTCGTACACCTGCCAGCCGATGGCCACCGACTCGATCTGCGCCGCGAGCACCGCGCACAGACGGGCGATTTGATAGAGCCGGAAGTCGCGGTGACGGAAGATGGATGGAGCGGGGGCGGAGGGGCTGTCCATGGAGGTGGCTGCGCTGTAACGCAGCCCGTCCCCCGCCGCCAGCCACATGGGGCGCACGGCCCCGCGCGCGGCTTATGAGGTCGCGCGCATCCGGTTGAGCCGGTCGTAGTGGCGGTAGCCCAGCTTGTCGAGCGCGGCGGGCGGCGCCAGGCCGATGTCCACCAGCGTCTTGATGTCGTACGTGCCCGCGAGCACCGGTGGCGCGTAGTTGGCCACCGCCTCCGGCGTGCGGAAGCCCGGCAGCGGGAAGAGCACCTGGCTGGTGTGCACGTGCATGAAGTGCGCGGCGGATTGGCGCTGCCACCCGGGCACGCCCGGCGCGGTGATGACGTGCGGCGTGGCGAGGAACGTGCCGCCCGTGAGGATCTCCAGCTGCTGGCCCACCTGCGCCACGATGCAGCCCGCGGGCGCGGTGCCGCGCACCATCTCGCCGTTGGGCGCGTCCGGCGTCGCGCGCGTGCGCAGGTACAGGCCGCTCTGGTCGTCCGGCTTCGGCGCGGGGCGCCCTTCGGGGTTGAGGAACCGGCCCCCGGGCAGGAGCGTCAGCAGGTTGAAGTCGGTGTGCTCCTCGCCCCAGAGGATGCCGGTGTTCACCTGGGTGGGGCCCAGCGGCAGGTACTGGAGCGCGCGCGTGACGTGGGGCGCCTTCTCGCACGCGGCGGTGAAGGTGTCCTGCGGCAGGCTCAGCGCCAGGGCGGCGCCGCGCAAGAGCTTGAGGCCGGCCTCGTGCAGCGCGCGGCCCATGGTGAGCAGGCCCTCCTGGAAGAAGGGCGGCGCGTCGTCCGGCCAGATGTTCTCCGGGTACAGCTCCGGGAACTCCATGGCGGACTGGGGGTCCGTGGGCGTGGGCGCCGCGAAGTAGCACTCCTTGAAGTCCGGCTGCCCGTTGCTGGCGACGGCGACCTCCGTGTTGGGAGGCGTCCAGCCGCGCTGGTACCAGAAGTCCGCGCGGCCCAGGGGGCGCTTCTGCGCGTCCGGGCGGGCCACGAAGGCGGAGAACGCGTCGTAGAAGCGCTCCAGCGCCGGCGCGTCCACGCCGTGGTTCTTCACGAACACGAGGCCGAAGACGCCAAAGGCCTCGCGCAGGGCCGCCGCGGCGCGCTCGAGGCGCGCCGGTTCACCGGACGCGAGGTCCAGCAGGTCGACCGTCGGAATGTTCATCGAGGAGGTGTCCGCCATGGTGGGCCCAGGTGTATCGCGCCCGGGCCCGGCTGAGGAGGGGGAGCGTGCCTGCTCGCCCCCTGGCGTTCCGGGGAAATCCAGAAGGCTCCCCTTCCTCCGTGCGCGCTTCTCAGCGCGCGGCGACGGTGACGTCCACCGGGGCGCACGTCACCGGGGTGGACTTGTAGTCGCCGCCCGCCCGGGGGACGTCCTCCTTGCGCGTGGCCACGTCCATCAGCGCGTCGCGGAAGGTGATGCGGTAGGTGCCCGGCTTCTTGAAGTCATAGGCCTGCGTCACCTCCACGGTGTTCTCCACCGTCGCGCCCGGGGCGATGGCCATGTAGCTGTCCGCGGACGGGGCGGCGCGCTTCACCATGGGGCCCTGGTACGGCACCTCCTCGCCGTCGCGGGTGACCTGGAACACGGTGCCCAGGATGCCCTCCAGCGGCGTCTGCCACTTGAGCACCCAGACGGGCGTGTCCCCGCGGTTGGTGAGCTTGAAGAGGACCTCCACGGGCTCGCCCGCCTTGGCCTTCGGGGGGACGCTCAGGGCGCATTCCAGCTTGGGGGTCGTCACGGCGGCGGGCTCCGGGGTGGGCTCGGCGGGGGGCGTGGCGGCGGGGGGCGGCGTCGCGGCGACGGGGGCCTGCTGTTGCGCGGGCGGCTCCGCGGGCTTTGGCGTGCAGGCGGTGATACCGGCGGCGGACAGCACCGCGACCCATGCGAGGTTCCTTCGTCCCAGCCTCATCACGTGGCGCTCCTTGTGTTCGTGCGGCGAAAAGAAAAGGGGCGCGAGCCCGTGCGGCCCGCGCCCCTTCAGGTCAACGGCCCACCGTCACCTTACGGCAGCGAGGGGTTGTTCTCCGCGAAGTATTCGTGGCTGTCCGCGTTGTCACGCGCGTTGGTGGGGTTGGACTTGGCCAGGTTCTTGGCGGCCGTCTGGCCGTAGGCCCAGTCGTCCGTGCCGGCCACGACGGTGAAGTGGCTCATCTCGTGGACCAGCGTGCCCGCGCGCGAGTCCGTGCCCGTGTTGGGGGCGCTCCAGAAGGCGCCGCACACGTAGATCTTGTACGGCGAGCCCGGGTACACGTACGCGTAGGTGCCGCTGTCGTTGCAGCTGCAGTCCACGACGACCGCCGCGGTCGAGAACGCGTTGGCGATCTTGCTGAAGTGGGTCTTGATGGTGCTCCAGTTGGTGCTGGAGTACGTGCCGAACCAGGTGGTGTAGCGGCTGGTCGCGGACGGCGTGCCGCTCAGGTAGCTGTACGCGTTGTTGGAGTACGTCTTCGCGCTGTTGTAGGCGTTGGTGATGCTGGTCTGCTCGGAGCTGGTGCAGGCGCCGGAGTAGGACAGGCCCTGCGCCGTCACCTGGCGCATCGCCTCGGCCTCGTCGCGGGTGTTGCGGCGGCCCTCGATGAAGAGGCTGACCGAGTTGGACGACAGCGCCGTCACGCCCTCGCGCGCCTCCAGCTCGTAGCGGATGGTGTAGGTGCCGGAGACGGACAGGTCATACGCGTCCGACACGACGACCGGGCCGGAGATGCTCTGGCCGGGGGCGATGGTGATGAGGTCCTCGGAGCGGCCCAGCACGCGCTTGAAGTGCGCGCCGGTGTACTCCACGGCCTGGCCGTCGCGCGACACCGACAGGCGGCCCTCGTTGAGGCCCTCGCCCGGCGCGTCCCACTTGTAGATGCTCACCGGCGCGGAGGAGGTGTTGGTCAGCGTCACCTCCACCGTCACGCGCTCGCTGGCGGCCATGGAGGCCTTGCCCGCGGACACCTGCGCCGTCAGGGCGCCCTGGGCCTGCTCCGTGGCCTCGGCCGGGGTGGACTCACCCTCCGCCGGAGGAGCGCCGCAACCACTCAGCAGGGAAACGCCGACCACCGTGCCCATCAGCCACTTGAAACCGCGAAGGCTCTTGCTCACGAGGAACTTCCTTTCGGAAAACGACGCGACGGAAAACACCCAAGGGGGAATGCCCGGGTCCGCATGCTTATAGGAGAAACCGGGCCCGCTGATGATGGCACGAAATGCTGTGAAATAAATGCCTGCCGACTATCCGGGTTCACGCCGCGTCGCGGCCAACCGTGGCCGGCAGCGTTAGTCTCCGCGCGGCACGTGGCACCAACGAAGGCCCAGGGAAGGGGTGGCGGACGATGCGCGCGGTGGTGTTCGAGCACGAGGAGCACGAGGGACCGGGCCTGCTGGGGCCGGCGCTGGAGGCGGCGGGCTTCACGCTGGTGCGGCGCTTCCGCACGGTGAAGCGCGAGGACGTGGACGCGCCGCTGGTGGTGGTGATGGGTGGGCCCATGGGCGTGTACGAGGCGGACGCCCACCCGTTCCTCAACGAGGAGCTGGCGTTGCTGGGGGAGCGGCTGGCCAATGACCGCGCGTGCGTGGGCGTGTGCCTGGGGGCGCAGCTGCTGGCGGCGGCGGCGGGGGCGACGGTGTCGCCGGGCAAGAACGGCTTCGAGGTGGGCGTGGGGCCGGTGCGCTGGACGCAGGACGCGCTGAAGGACCCGGTGGTGGCGGGCGTGAAGCCGCGCACGGCGGTGGCGCACTGGCACGGGGACACGTACACGCCGGTGCCCGGCGCGACGCTGCTCGCGTCCACGGACCGGTACACGCAGCAGGCGTTCCGGCTGGGGAGGTCCTACGGCTTCCAGTTCCACCTGGAGCTGACGGCGCGGGAGCTGGGGCGCTGGCTGGAGCTGGGGGAAGAGGACCTCGTCACGCGGGGCAAGGACGTGGAGGCGCTGAAGGCGCAGCTGCCCAAGCTGAAGGCAGCGGAGGCGGAGAACACGGAGCTCCTGCACCGGCTCGCGCATCAGCTGGCCAAGGGCCTACGCTGACGGCGGTCCCCGGGGAGGGCCGGACGCCATGAAGCTGACCCGCCTGCATGTGCACCACTACCGGGGGCTCGCGCCGGACACGGTGCTGACGTTCGGCCCCACGCTCAACCTGGTGGTGGGCGCGACGGGCAGCGGCCGCACGACGCTGCTGGAGCTGGTGTCCGCGGTGCTGTGCTCGGACTTCTCCGGGCTGCTGCGGGAGCCGTTCGCGCTGGACTACGCGCTGCGCTTCGACGCGCTGACGGTGGACGTGGCCGTGCGCAACGAGCCGCCCGCGGCGCTGCCCGCCACGGCGGGGGAGGGCGGCCCCACGGGCCCGGGGGCCGCGCTGGCGCTGCCGCCCGGGGCGCTGGCGCACGGGCTGATGCCCTCCATCGTGGCGACGGTGCGGTGGGACGCGGCGGAGGACGCGCGGCTCGTCATGCGCGCGAGCGCCACGGGCTTCGCGTGCGAGGTGGCGGGCGCGGCCGGCTTCTCCAAGCGCATGCACTGGTCGGTGCTGGACCGCTCCGTGTGGACGCTGCTCTTCATGGCCGCGCAGTACCTGGAGCGCGGCGTGAAGGACCGGCTGAAGGACCTGCTGCGGGAGACGTTCCTGCTGGCGCCGCCGCGCTTCGACGAGTCCCTGGGCATGTTCGAGCGCATCGGCGCCATCCGCTACGCGATGGAGCAGCGCGGAGAGGAGCTGTTCCCGCTGGGTCTCATGGCGCTGCCCACGTGGATGCCCGGCTGGCTGCGCGAGCAGGTGGAGCACGAGCCCGTGCCCCCGGCGCTGCTCCTGCGCCACGACGCCGTGCCCCGGAGCTTCCTCGCGCGCTTCGTGACGCTGGCGGGCTTCGCGTCCGGCACGCTGTCCGTGGACGTGACGGAGACGACGCCGCTGTCCCAGGGCGGACGGCTGGGCTTCAGCGGCTTCCGCTTCGCTTTCGCGCGCGCGGACGGCACGCCGGTGACACAGGAGCAGCTGGGCCATGGCCAGAAGCGGCTCCTGTCCTTCCTCTACTACCTGGACGTGCACGAGGCCTTCGTCATCGCGGACGAGCTGGCGGACGGCCTGCATCCGGACCTGGTGCGCGAGTGCATGCACGACCTGGGCGAACGGCAGGCCTTCGTCACCAGCCAGAGCCCGCTCGTGTTCGAACACCTGACGTTCGCGCACGCGGAGCAACTGCGCACGTCGTTGATCCGCTGCGGGACCGGCGGGGGACACGGCGGCTGGCGGTGGACGCAGCCGACGCCGGAGGAGGCCGCGCGGTGGTTCGACGCGTTCCGCGCGGGCTCCGTGCCGCTGGGCGCGGTGCTGCGCGCCCAGGGCTTCGGGTGAACGTCAGGGCGCCGTCGACCCCTTGAAGAGGAAGTCGTCGTCGAAGCCGCGCGAGACCAGGTTCCTTCCCAGGTGGAGCGTGCCGGAGAAGTAGCCAATGCCCACGAACGCGCCCTGCTTGTTCACCGCCACGTCCGTGAAGAACGGTCGCCCGGTCGAAGCGTACGTGTGCCGCCACTGCTGCTGGCCCTCGATGCGCTCCAGCCTCGCGGTGAAGAGCGTGTAGCCGGAGGCTGAGTCCGGCTGGATGGAGGCACCGCCCACGACCACGGCGTCGTCCTCGGCCATGGCGACCGCGCCCACGGCCTGCGGGTAGGCGCGCGCCCAGCGCTCCTCGCCTGCGCGGGTCCACGCGACGAGGAAGCCGGCGCCCGAGGCCGGGGGCGTCACCGTCTGACCCCGGAACGTGAAGGTGCTGCTGAACTGGCCTCCCATCACCACGCGGTTGCCGTGCACGGCGATGGCCGCGGCTCCTCCCGACGCGCCCACCAGCGAACGGGTCCACACCACCGTGCCCGAGGGGCTGACCTTCCAGGCCTCGGGGTCGGGATACCGGATACCGCCGAAGTAGAAGGCGTCCGTTTCATCCACCGCGACGCTGGCGCCGCTGCTCAGGTCCAACTGTTCCCGCACGGTCCACTGCGCGGTGCCGGCGGCGTTGAACTTGGTGAGGAAGGCGGTCACGACGTCCGTCACCATCGAGTCATTGGGGCCCAGGCCGAAGTCCACCGTGCGGAAGGCATTGCCCGTCATGGCGATGGCGTCCTGCGAGTCGGTGACCAGGTCCCGCGGCGAGATGTTGCCCGTGAAGTGCCGGGCCCACTGGAACTGCCCTGTCTTGCGCAGCTTCAGCAGGAAGGCGCCCGGAGGCTGCAGCCCCCCTCCCAGGTCGATGGACTCATTCGAGGTCCCCGCGACGAGCACGTTGCGCTCCCGGTCCACCGTGAGTGCCACCGCGTTGACGAAGTTCTGCCCGCCGGGAGGAAGCACGCCCTCGTAGGTGCGAGTCCACAAGAGCGCGCCGCCCGTCGTGTACTTCGCCACCGCGAAGCCGAAGCTGTCGGGGTTGCCTGAGCCGACGGGGCCCGCGCCCAGGTCCACGCTGCCTTGATAGAGGAACAGCGCGAGGATGTTGCCGTCGCGGTCGAAGGCCACCGCGTGGGCCTGGTCGGGCCGGCTGGAGCCCAGGTGCTTCACCCAGACGAGGCCCCCGCCGGTGAGCCCTGACTCCTGGGTCCCAGGGGAGGCCTCCGGCGCCTCCACGGGGCCGCACCCTCCGAGCGCCATCACCACCAAGATGCTCCCGAGAAGCCGCCAGCCCATCGCCCTGTGTGTCCTTCCCATGTGCACCCCCGGCTGTCCGCAAAGACAGACGGTGCGAGTTAGGAACGACCCGGACCCTGGGACACTGCCCCGGAGGGCAGTGTGGCTTTGACGCTTGAACAGTCGTCAGCGGCCGGAGAGCAGCTCGGTGCTGAAGGAGAAGCCGCCCAGCAGGTAGGGCATGGCGTTCACGCGGTTCTCATGCTTGAGGTACCAGCCGGCGATGAGCAGCACGGTGGGCTTGGTCATGAGGCCGCCCGGCTTCGTGTCAAAGGCATACGCGACGATGGGGCCCACGCGGACGTGCTGGTTGGTGGGCAGGCTGCGCCCGGGCAGCGGCTCCACCGCGGTGGTGTCTTCGTCGTAGCGGGGCCACACCGCGGACAGCCGGGCGCCCAGCGTCCACTGTCCGGCCAGCCAGAGCAGGTCCGTGTCGTTGGCCAGCACCCAGCCCTTGCCGGGCACCAGCGTGTCCAGCGTGGGGTCGTAGAAAGTGCCGCGCGTCCCGCCGTCGCGCAGTGACACGTTCCAGTACTCGATGGCCAGCTTCGTGCGCAGCGCCACGGACTTCACCTTCGCCTGGAGCATGGGCTCCACGAAGAAGTGGTGCCCGGAGGTGCCGTAGGCGGCGTCGTTGGTCTTGCTGCGCAGGTCGTCGTCGTAGGGCTGGAAGGAGTCCGGGTACGACTGGATGCTGCCGAAGGTGCCGAAGTACTGGATGTATTCGTAGCCGGCGCGGACGTTGAACATCGCCACGGGCTGCAGCTCCACCACGGGCCCCAGCTTGAAGAAGGCGGGGCTCAGCTTGAGGCTCGCGGCGGCGCTGGCGTACGTGTCGCGCAGGAGCATGGAGGGGCTGTCGAAGAGGCGCTTCTGGTAGACGAGCCGGTTCTGCGACTCCAGCCCCAGCGGGTTGTAGCGGACCACGTTGAGCGTGGTGAAGAAGACGCGGCGCTCGGGCAGGGACGGCTGCACCGGGGGCGGCACGTCCTCCGTGACGGGGGGCTGGGGCTGCTGCGCGGCCCCGGGCGCGCCCAGGCCCAGCAGGGCGAGCAGCGCGGCGCGCGTGAGCCCCTTCGACAGGGACGGGGAGCGGACAGACGTCGGGCGCTGCGGGTACACGTTCGCGGGCATGCGTCCTCTCGGCGGGAGTCCGCGAAGGAGGGCCCCCGGGCAAGGGCCCCGCGTCGCGGGCAGCGGGAGCGTCGTGCACCTGACGCACGCGCTTCAAGACGCACCAGGACGAAGCCCGCCGTGACACCCGGCGTCACCGGAGGTTCCAGGGCGCGGGCCGGCGTTCAGAACGTGAGCTGGAAGCGGGACAGGAGGGCGTTCTCCGGAGGCCGGTCGCCCTCCGGGGCGCCGCCCTCGTAGTTCGTGCGGTGGAAGTTCAGGGCGAAGCGCACGCGCCGGTTGAAGGCGAAGGTGGTGGCCACGCCGAAGCCCTTCGCGTGGCTCACGGACCGGGAGGGGTTGGCGAAGCGGGGGAAGGAGGCGTCGTCCAGGTCCAGCGCGTGGTAGCGCGCCGCCACCTCCAGCGCGCCGCCCTCCAGCGTCTTCGGGTTGAACGGCCTCGTCGGCCGGGCGCCCTCGAAGGAGGCCTTCCCTCCGAACACCCACGACACCGCCGTCTGCCACGCGTGGTGGTGCAGCCTCGCGCGCGCGTCCCCCCGCTGGACCTCCTGGGACGAGCGCACGTACTCCGCGAGGAGGCCGAAGTGCCCCCAGTAGAAGTGGCCCTGGGGCGCGAGCCGCAGGTGCAGGCCGTGCGCGGTGACGGTCTCCCCGGTGTCCGCGTTGCTCAGGTAGCTGAAGATGGTCTCCTGGCCCGTGCTGCGCGCGGGCGCGAGGCCGGTGTTGGTGTCCGTGCCGAACTGGAGGCCGCGCGTCGCCGCGATCCCCAGCCCCAGCCCCTGGAGGAAGGACGGCTCACGCCCCTTGAAGGGCAGGGCGAAGACGCGGGCGACCAGGTCGAAGCTGTCATCGATGTTGGCGTCGGTGCTGGCGCCGTCGGGGTCGCCGTTCACCACCGCCAGCGAGTACTGCCACCGGCCGCCTTCGCCCTCGCCGTGAAGCTCCAGGCCCTCGTCGCGGTTGGGGACCAGGTCCACCGTGAGCGAGCGCTCGATGAAGGGGTTGTCCATGTCGGACTGGAGCAGCTCCAGTCCGAACGGCGTCTTGAACCGGCCCGCGCGCAGGCGGACCCACTCCCCCGGACGGAAATCGATGTACGCGTCCTGGATGATGGACTGCCCATAGCCGAAGTCCGGCATGAGGCGGAAGTCGACGAAGCCGAAGAGCGTCCCCTCCAGGATGGGGCGCATGCGCCGCACGATGAACGTGTTGGTGCCGGTGCGGTCCGTGTCCGCCAGGTAGAAGCGCCCGTCACCCTGGAGCTGCCCGCGCAGCTTGAGCACGAAGGCCTTGTCCGCGGACGACAGCGTGAAGCCTTCTTCCGACACCTGGACGACCGGCGGCTCCGCGGCCTGGGCCCGCGCCTGGGTCGAAGCGAGCAGCAGGCGCGTGGCGGCTGCGAGGGCGGCGGTGGGGAAGGCGGACACGCGGGGACCTCTTGAGGGAGGGACGGGCGCCAGGGGCAGGAGGCCCCGAACCGGAGGGGCGCGACCGGGAAGCGGGCGGGCACGTTGGAGGTGGGAAAGTCTTGCTGTCAAGAATCGCAGGGAAGACCTGTTGTCACCTTCACTTGCCGGAGCCGGGGAGGTCTGGTTCATGCTGGGCGGCATGTCCGTGACCAAGCCCCGCGCCGCATCGATGTACGTCGACCTGGACCGCGACGCGTGGCGCGAGCTCCGGGACTCCACGCCGATGACGTTGACGGCGGAGGAGGTGGAGAAGCTGCGGGGGCTGGGCGACCGGCTGGACATCCACGAGGTGGAGGACGTCTACCTGCCGCTGTCGCGCCTCCTGCACCTGCAGGTGGCGTCGGCGCAGTCGCTGTGGGCGGCGCAGCAGGCGTTCATGGGGCACTCGGTGCGCAAGGTGCCGTTCATCATCGCGGTGGCGGGCAGTGTGGCGGTGGGCAAGAGCACCACGTCGCGCATCCTCCAGGCGCTGCTGGCGCGCTGGCCGGATCATCCGCGCGTGGCGCTGGTGACGACGGACGGCTTCCTGCATCCCAACCGGGTGCTCGCCGAGCGGGGCATCATGAACCGCAAGGGCTTTCCGGAGAGCTACGACCGGCGCGCGCTGGTGCGCTTCCTGGCGGAGCTGAAGGCGGGGCGCGAGGAGGTGACGGCGCCGGTGTACTCGCACCTCGTCTACGACATCGTGCCGGAGGAGGCGCAGTCCATCCGGCAGCCGGACATCCTCATCCTGGAGGGGCTCAACGTCCTGCAGACGGGGCCGGTGGAGGGCGGGCGGCTGCCGCAGACGTTCCTGTCGGACTTCTTCGACTTCTCCATCTACGTGGACGCGAACGAGACGGACATCCGCCACTGGTACGTGGAGCGCTTCCTGCACCTGTGGGAGACGGCGTTCCGCGACGAGCGGTCCTTCTTCCGGCGCTTCTCGGAGCTCACGCGCGAGCAGGCCATCGCGAGGGCCGCGTCGGTGTGGGCGGAGATCAACGGGCCCAACCTGGCGGAGAACATCGCGCCCACGCGTTCACGGGCGCGGCTCATCCTGGTGAAGGGCAGCGACCACAAGGTCCGCCGCGTGCGGATGCGCAAGCTGTAGCCGAGGGAGGACGGACATGGCGCCACGAATGGGGTTGCTCTGGGACGCGGTGGGGAACACGCCGCTGTTGCGCATTGGCTCGCTCAGCCGCCAGACGGGCTGTGACATCGTCGCCAAGGCGGAGTTCATGAACCCGGGCGGCAGCATCAAGGACCGGGCCGCGAAGGGCATGATTCAACGCGCGGAGGCCACGGGGCAGCTGAAGCCCGGCGGCACCATTGTCGAAGGCACCGCGGGCAACACGGGCATCGGCCTGGGGTTGCTGGGGCGCGAGCGCGGCTACCGGGTGGTGGTGACGATGCCAGACAACCAGGCGCGAGAGAAGTACGAGCTCCTGGAGGCGATGGGCGTGGAGGTGCGGCGGGTGCCGGCGGTGCCGTTCTCCAATCCCTCGCATTTCTTCCACCAGGCGCGGGTGCTGGCGGAGGCGAACGGCTGGGCGTGGATGAACCAGTTCGAGAACACGGCGAACGGCGACTTCCACTACGAGACGACGGGGCCGGAGATCTGGGAGCAGGCGGAAGGCAAGGTGGACGTGCTGGTGGCGGCGGTGGGCAGCGGCGGCACGCTGTCCGGGACGAGCCGCTACCTGAAGGAGAAGAACCCGGCCCTGCGAGTGGTGTTGGTGGATCCGCCGGGGTCGGGGCTCTACTGCCAGGTGCGCACGGGGAAGATGGAGACGGCGGGGAGTTCCATCACGGAAGGCATTGGCATCATGCGGCTGACGGAGAACTTCCGGCAGGCGCGCGTGGATGAGGCGATGCGCCTGGAGGACCAGGACATGCTGGAGATGCTCTACCACCTGGCGCGCGAGGACGCGCTGGTGGTGGGCACCTCCGCGGCCCTGAACGTGCGGGCCGCGTGGGCGGTGGCGCGCAAGCACCAGGGACAGGGCCTGCGCATCGTCACGTTCCTGTGCGACCACGGCAGCCGCTACGCCTCCAAGGTGTTCAACCCGGAGTTCCTCGCGTCGAAAGCGCTCACGGTGAAGCCGCTGCCGGCGGTGTGAGGCCTACTGGCTGGCGACCACCTTGAGGGTGGGCTCCGCGGGCGCCTCCTCCTTGGCGGTGAGGGACAGCTCCAGGCTCCGGGCGACCAGCGCCTTGAGCGCCCACACCTCTGGAATCGACTGGATGTAGACCCGGCTCACGCCAAAGGCGGCGGGGGACGCTTCGACCTCGAAGCCCGCGGCGAGCGCCTTCGCCTCCTCCACCGGGACCCAGGTGGCAAGGCTCTTGCGCTTGCCATTGCCGAAGAAGCGCACGAACCACTTCGTGGGCTTCTTGAACGACACGTTGAAGTAGCTCGCGGTGTCCCGGTAGAGGACGTCCTCCGCCGCGTGGCCGTTCTTGGTGCAGATGTCCCGGATGATGCCGAAGAAGGACAGCTCCTCCTCGGTGGTCTCCACCGGGGGGCGTGCCTTGTCGTCGCCCGGGGCGCGGGACTCCGTTTCGAAGGGCTTCGCGCTGTCGGCCTTCACGACGTTGGCGCCCTCCTTGGCGGTGGACGGCTCCACGCCTTCGTTCAACCGCTGGATGCGCTCCTTGAGCTTGTCGAGGAAGTCATCGCCCATGACGCGGAGGAGGGTGGGCTCGATGGCCTCCTTCGCGACCTCCGCGAGGCGTTCCATGACGGCGGTGGTCCGCTTCCCCTTGTAGATGTCCTCGGTGAGCCACTTGAGGAAGCCCTCGTGCTCGCCGGGGGACTTCAGGGCGGCGGACAGCTTGTCGATCATCCCCTGGCGGTAGCGGCTGTTCTCCGCGTCGGTGATGAGCGTCGTGGCGTTGAAGGACTCGCGGCTGAACTTGGAGAGGAACTTCGCGACCTTGGCCCAGTCCGACTTCGTGTCCTCCAGGGAGAACGTGAAGAAGGGCTCCGGGTCCATGACGTTGGGGTTCTCCAGGTCACCGAAGAACAGGTAGTGGCACCCATCCGTGATGATGCCGAAGTGGAGTTCCGGGAGCTGGGAGAGGTAGCGGGCCAGCTGCTGGGCGCGGGACTTCAGGTCCGTGCCCAGGGGCTTGGTCTCGATGACGATGAGAGGCTTCAGTCCCGTCTGGTCGAAGATGGCGAAGTCCATCCGGTCCGGGAGCTTCTTGCCGTCGCCCTGGACGAAGTCCGCCGAGTATTCCAGACGCACCTCCCGTGGAAGGCCGGGGTCGTAGCCAAGCAGCCGGATGAAGGGGACCACCAGCGCCTGCTTGGCGGTCTCTTCGTTGGTGATGAAGTTCCTGGAGTCCTGATAACGCTTGACCAGCTCCAGCAGTTGATTCGCGTCCACGGCGTTCCCCCCTGCGACCCGTCGAAGTCGGGCTCCGGGAACAACAATCCTGGGCAGTGTCTTTGTCCATACCTCCTTCGAGTGAGTAGGCGGTATGACGGCTCGGTCCGGCCAGCTTCTGCAATGGCTCCTATTGCTCTCGTTCGACGTGCTCACCGCCGCTAGAACAGGCAGTTATCGGTGCAGCGGTGTCCGCAGAAACAGGTGGATGGAGGCTCGGACGGGAGGCCTCCCTCTGGATTGAAATTGTCCCAAGCTGCCCGACAGTCGGAGAGGGTTCCCAAGACTGCGCCCACTACGTCCTCCGCAACGCGCTCACGCCCCGGCTTGCTGGAGGCGAGCTCCAGGTCGGTTTGAGGACACAGCGCCACGCGGTCCGGCTCCATGGGAGGGGACTCTCCCTCATTGGGGCAGGATGCAGACTCGAGCATCTTGTTGTCCTCGACGGTGGACGCAAGGCAGTCGATGCCGCCCTCGTCCACACAGGGGCGTGGCTCCAGTGCCTCGTCCTGCGCGGCGGTGGACGCGCAAGCTTCGGAGTGGCTCTCCTGCGCGCGGGAGTCCTCGGAGGGCGCATGCTCCCGAAGAGCAGGGGCGAAGGCGTCCAGCACGCCCTCGTCGCACGCCTTCAGCAACGCCGGCAGTTCGTGTGTCAGCGCCCGCACGTCGCGATCGCCCAGGGCGTGCATCGCGCAGATGGCCCACTGGCGCAGCGACTCTCCGCCCATGAGGAACTGCAGCCGGGCCGCGTTACCCCTCATGGCCCGCTGCAGCGACTGAATGAGGAGCAGGTGCCCGGGACGGGCCGCCGCGTGGGCCGCCAGTCGTAGCAACTCGAATTCCAACTGTGCGCAGCGTGCACCCGGCTCCCAGCGCGCCGCATCCCAGAGAGCGTAGCAGGTGGACTCCAACTGGCTCACCTGGGCCTCGGAGGCATTCGCACAGCAGTCGGCCAGCAGTTCCACCAGCACCTGCCGCTTGAGGCTGAAGTAGCCCTCCAGGAGCCGCCGGCACTCCTCCGAGCGCTCGTCATGCAGAGCCAGGCCCAGGTTCTCCAGCGTCAACGACTCATCGAGCGCCACCGCGCGCGTCTTCCGTCCGGAGCGCTGCACCACCAGGCCTCGCGCCGCCAGCCGTCGCAACGCCTCCCGAACGGTACCCCGGCAGCACCCGAACTCACGCGCCAGCTTCTCTTCCGAGCCGAACTGCCCCCTCGGCAGCATCCCCAGCGCAATCGCGCGCTCGAGTTGCTCCTCCACGTACGCCACGAGTCCCACCCGCACCATCACCATCCTCCTCGCCCAAGCCACGCCCATCCAACCAGATGGGTCTGACATGGACGCGAGCGCCCACGGTCTTCATCAACTGCCGGGACAGCGCGGGCTTGGGCCCGATGCGGCGAAAACCTGTCCGACAGTCGGACAGGTTCGCGCAAGAGCCCGCCCGGCAGGCGCCCCTGACCGTGGAACCCTGCTCACGAGGCGGCGGCGTTCCAGGAGTCGCTTCAATCCGTGGCGTTGGCGTGGATCGTGAATAGCAATTCCGACCTGATTCCCAGCAGCGTGGCCAAGGGGTTGCGCGGAACGATGCTCCAGGGAGGCCTCGGTGTCGGCCAACCGGAGGACGAGCAAGGACGGCTTCAGCGCACGAACGAGGTCGCGAACCCCTGAAGTGCCGCGGCGGTCGAGGTTGACGTTGAGGAGCCGGGTCTCGGAAGAATCCTTCGTTGCTCCAGGGAACCGCGCCCCCAGGAGAGCGGGCACGCTCGGCATACGGAAATCCAGAGGGGTCGTCTAGGATGCGCGCCTTCTCGCTTCCTTCACGGAGCTTCGATGGTGCGCACCCGGTTCGTAGGTCTCCTGGCGTTGCTGTTCGTCGCGGTCCCTTTCGTGTCGGGGGCGCAGGAGGCCGTGGCTCCGGCGGCGGTGGCCTCTGGTGACGAGGCGACGCATCAGGCGCTGCGCGCCATCAAGCAGGACATGGAGGACGCGCTCAACAAGCAGGACCTGGACCGGCTGCTGTCGCACCTGCACCCGGACGTCGTGTTCTCCACCATGAACAACGACGTCCTCGTGGGGAAGGACGCCATCCGCGCCTACTACGCGCAGATGCTGGGCGGCCCGAACAGCGTCGTGAAGAAGGTCACGGCGAAGTTCGACGTGGATGCGCTCACCCGCCTGTATGGCAACTCGGGCATCGCGTATGGCTCGTCCCTGGACCACTACATCCTGAACGACGGCACCGACCTGGTCATCAACGGGCGGTGGACCTGCACGCTGGTGAAGGAGGGCGACCGGTGGCTCATCGCCGCGTTCCACTACTCCACCAACGTGTTCGATAACCCGTTGCTCACCAAGGTGAAGAACGCGGCCCTGGGCTTCGGGGCGCTGGTCGCGGTCGCCGCGCTCGCGGCGGGGTTCTTCATTGGACGTCGGGGACGCCGGCCGGCGACGGCTTGAGCGCGAGCCGCATGGGCTGGCGCTGGCCGTAGGTGAGCGAGCGCCACAACCACTCGGCCGGACCGAAGCGGAATCGCGACAGCCACGCGTGGCTGAACGGAATCTGGAGCGCGAACACCCCCATCGTCAGCGCCACACAGGCGGATGGCGTGAGCTTGCCGACGAGCCCCAGCCCCCAGCCGTCGTAAAGGCAGAGGCTCACCACCGTCTGCAGCAGGTAGTTGGTCAGCGCCATGCGCCCCACCGGCGCCAGCACGCCCAGCCATCGGCGCCAGCGCTCCTTCTGGAAGAGCAGGGCGAAGGCTGCCACGTAGAACGCGGCGAGGCCCAGGTAGCCCAGCTCCTGGATGGCGGACAGGGTGAACATCCAGTGTGCTTTCGACGGGTCGAGCAGCCCCGCGAGGCGCAGGTGCTGCACCACCACCCCCGCGCCATTTCCCAGCACGCCCAGCACCAGCCCCCAGCCCAAAAGCTTCCGGTGCCAGGCGCGGTGGCGCTCCACGTCCTGGAGCAACAGGTGCCGGCCCGCCAGCAATCCCAGCAGGAAGCGGCCCAGGATGAAGATCATCCACAGCAGCCGCTTGAGCGTGGGCAGCATGTACTGGAGGAAGTGCGCGTTCGCGGCCTGCGTCGTCCAGAGCGAGTCGCTCTTGAGCCCCAACAGCAGCTGCCCTCGCGTCTGGGCCTCCATGGCCTCGGTGGCCTTCGCGGCGTCGGCCGCGGCCTGCGCGCCGTGGAGCAGGATGGGGCCGAAGTGCAGGAGCGCCGGCACCAGCAGCGGGACCACCACCACCGACAGGCCCACCCACATCCAGAGCATCCGGTCCGAACGGTCCCGGAAGAGGAGCAGCGCGAAGCCCAGCAGCGCGTACGTGGAGAGCACGTCTCCCGCCCACAGCGCGGTGAGGTGCACCACGCCGATGCCCAGCAGCACCAACAACCGGCGCGAGTACACCGGGACGACGGAGGCCCCTCGACCCTCGGCTCGCTTCAGCTGGATGGAGAACCCCAGCCCGAAGAGGAAGGCGAACAGCGTGACGAACTTCTGGTTCACGAAGAAGTGGTAGAGCGCCGTGACGGCCGCCTCGAAGGGCGGTGCAGCCAGCGCCTGGGCCTGCTCGCGAGGCATGAGCACGCGACCGCTGAACCACGCGAAGCTGTTCGACACGAAGACGCCCCACAACGCGAAGCCGCGCAGCACGTCCAGGAGTGGCAGCCGTTCGGAGGCGTCCACCGGGCGGGCGCTGGAGGCGGAAGGGACGGAGTCGGACATGCGTCCAGCAGATGCCTCCCTCCGGCTCCCGTCAACGCATGCACAGAGTCGTCCGCGGCGACCGCACCCCACGCACGGGTGTGACGACCGCGAGTGAAGGACTCAGGAGGTTTCGAGGACCGGCGCCTCGCGCAGGAAGGGCATGCGGCGCGGCAGCTTCCGGGCCCAGAAGGCCTCCACCGACCGGTGGAAGAGTCGCAGCAGCGCGACACCGGGCCTGCCCTCCAGGTTGGCAAGCTCCTTCGCGGAGCGGTCCAGCAGGGCGCGGGCGCGCTGGTACTCGCTCCGCGCCCACGTCCGTCCGGCTTCGGCTGCGAGCAGGGAGTCGAAGTCCTCCGGCTCATGCCCCTGGGCGCGCACCTCCGCCGCGACGTCAGCGGGGACGTTGAAGAGGCCCTGGGCCAGATCCTCGCGCAGGTCGCGCATCACGGAACACCAACCCAACGCCGCGAGCAGGGAAGGCGCCTCCTCCGCTCGCACCTGGGCATCCGCGACGTGCAGCATCAGGCCCACGGACAGCCGGAAGGTGTCGCCGAGTTGGTTCTGGAGTGTCGCCGCGTCCCACCAGCGCCCATCGCGCACCCGCTCGCGGTCCCGGCGCATCGTGCGCACCAGCTCGAACACCTGCTCGCGGGCCGTCGGGTCGGTCAGCTCCGTGAGCAGCACCCGGCCGAGTGGGGTCGCGGTGTCATGGAGCTCCGTCGCGGGAGCCGGTGCTCCAGTCTCCAGCGTGCGCAGGAGCGCGTCGATGGCGTCCAGCGGTTCGCCATCGACAGGACGATCTCCATCCAGCACGTCATCCACGAGTTGGAGGAAGCAGAACCCCACCCGCGCCCTGCGCGCCTTGCTCCAGCGCCCCAGGGATTGTTGATACAGCGCGAGCGCGATGAGACCGTAGCGCGGATGCCTGCGCGCGAAGCGGGACAGCTCGCGCGCGCAGAGGGCCTCCACCCGCACGGCTTCGACGAATGCTTCCTTCCGGACCCTGGGCGCCACGACATGCCACGTGCCCCAGGCGAGCAGCGCTCCCGCGAGCACGTCCACCAGGTGGTGCTCGTGGATGAGCAGCGTGGACGCCGCGATGGCCAGTGCCCACAGCGCGAACACGGTACTGGCTACCGGACCTGAACGTTCGCGGTAGGCCAGGGCCGCCGTGCACGCGAAGGCGACGTGGAGTGACGGCAGGTAGTTGCGCTCCAGGTTCATCGTGTCCGCGGCCTGGAAGACTGATGTCCACCCGCCGGTCACGGCGCGCGTCGGCCACGCCACCTCCACCGGCAGGACGAGGAAGCAGAGCGCTCCCAGCACCGTCTCCGCGCACAACGCCAGCGCGAAGGGGAGCAGCTGCCGCCAGGTCCGGAAGATGAACAGGGACAGGAGCAGCAGCACGTCCATGCTGACGTAGACGGCGGCCCACCCGGGCATGAACGGGATGTGCTGCTCGAACGGTAGGTCTACGCGCAGGCCACCGGGATAGAAGCCCGTCACCCAGCTCGCGCCGCCGTACACCGCGAGGAAGAACAGCGCGAAGCCGAACGTCATCGCGCCTGTGCGCTTCAACTCCTCCCGCGTGGGCCAGCCGAACAGTGGACCCTCCGCACGCGCTCCCTTCCCGGAGCTGGGCCTGCTCGATGGCGCACTCACTTCGTCTGCTCCGGGAACGGCCGGGGTCCCCGCCACATTGCCAGCCAGACCCGCAGGAAGGACGGCCGGGGGACGCGCTCATCCACGTAGCGGCCCAGGTAGAGCCAGGGCACCTGCGGGTGACGGTGGTGCGCCCGGTGGTAGTGGTAGTTGAGGAACACCCAGCGCACCGGCGCGGCGACCTTCAGGTCCCATGCGCCTTCGCGCACGTCCAGCGGCGACCACGCGTGGTCCGCGTACTGGAGCGAGCTCCAATTCACCGCGAACGCCGCATAGCAGAGCGCCCACCCCACGAGCGTCAGGTCCAGCGCGTACGCCAGCCCCGCCTGCACCGCCACCATCCCCAGCACCTCCACGCGGATGGCCGCGCCCGGCGCGTCCTCCAGCCGCCCCAGGTACGCGTCCGCGCCCGTTTGCTCCCCGTAGCGCGTGCCCGGGCCCCTCAACCTCCGCAGCAGCCCCGGCACGAGCGCGAACACCAACGCGCCCAGCGGCACGAACAACCAGTAGACGCCGGTCAGGATGACGTACCACTGCGCATACTTGAGGAAGCGGTGGTCGCCCGGGTGCAGGTAGTCGAACTGCTCGCGCGCCGTGCGGTTGTGCCGGTGATGCGTGAGGTGGAACGCGCGCTGCAACGTGAACGATGTGGGAAAGAACGTCGCCGCCAGCCGGCCCAGCCCGTCGTTGAGCCTCCGCGACGGGTGCAGCACGCCGTGCGTCGCTTCGTGCAACAGCGAGAACACCGTGTTGTTCACGTAGGAGAACACCCCGGCCGCCACCAGCCGCACCCAGAGCCCCTCCGCGTGCGACGCGGCCCACAGGCACAGGGCCCCCGTGCCCATCGCCGCGACGAGCAACAGCGCATTGAGCGCGGCGGGAATCGGCGGAGCGTCATCGGCGCGCATCGTCCCCGTCCTCGGGCAGGCCCACGGCGAAGTCGAGCAGCTGGCGCATCACCGGATCCGCCGTCGCCGTCGCGACGTTGAAGCGCATGCCGTCCAGCACGGACAGGTCCCGGCGCAGGAACGACGTGTAGAGCCACCGCGACACGCCGAGCACCAGCGCCGCCGCGCCTGGAACCGGCCCCCGCCGTGCCGCGACGGCGAGCCGCACCGACGTGCCTTCCGCCACCGGCGTCAGGCTCGCGAGCAGCAGGCCCCGCGTCCGGCCCAGGTCGCTCTTCACCGACATCAGCGTGCCGCCGTGCATTGTGAGCTCCACGCGGATGCGGTTGCCCGACAGCGCCTTCATCAGCCGGTCGCTCGCGCCCGTGCCGATGACGCGCGACGTGTAGCGCAGCCGCAGGGTGTACCGGTCCGGCGTCTCCCAGGTGGGCGTGTCCCACAGCTCCCGGTGGTGCACCGTGCGCAGGTGCTCCAGGTCGAAGGCGTTCGCCGCCAGCGGCAGCCAGGGACATCCCACCGTCACCGGAGGCCCCACGTTCCAGACGTGCTCCCCACCCGTCAGGTCGGGCGGGGGAAACAGCGCCTCCGCCCCGTTGAAGACCAGCACCCCTCCAAAGCGCTCCTCCACCGGCCAGGTCCGGGGGCCGGGCAGGGCGGACACGTCGCTGCGTCCCGGCGCGGCGCGGCAGCGGCCCCCTCCGTCGAAGCTCCAGTGATGCAGCGGACAGCGCAGCAGCTCGCCCTGGACGGTGCCGTGCTTCAGGTGGGCCCCCAGGTGGGGACAGTGCGCGGACAGGGCGTGGACGCGCCCCTCGTGGCTCCGGAACACCACCACCTCGTGGCCTCCCACCTGGACGCCCATCGCCTGGCCGGGGCGCAGGGCCGCCGAAGGGGCCACGAGGTACCAGGAGCGCGGGCGCGAGGGCCCGGGGAGGCGGTCCGGAGACACCCCGGCCGGGACGGGAACAACCATGCCCGGACCCTACCGGACCCGGTGTCTCCAGGGCCACGGGGGGGCCGGTGGAGGCTGGCTTTACGCTCGGGTTCCTGGTTAGTCAGGCGCTTGTGGAACCGGGCGCGTCGCCCCGACGGGGCGGGCCTGGGAAGGGACGTGTGAGATGGCAGGCGAAACTGCGGGCAGCGGTCGGGGCGGTTCGGCGCGGGGCGGCACGCTCCAGGTGGTGCAGTCCCTGGCGGCGCAAGGCGAGCCGGAGCGCGCGGCGCAGCTCTACGAGGAGCTGGGCGCGGCGCAGCGCGAACGCCTGCGCAAGGAGGCCGCGCAGGGGTCGGTGAAGGAGCGCCACTGGCTGGTGGACGTGCTGCGCCGGGCGCGCGACTTCACGGGCGCGGCGCGGCTGCTGGACGGCAGCGGCGACGACGTGTCGGTGGCGGACCTGTACGCGCAGGGCGGCCAGCACGTGGCGGCCGCGGAGGCGTACCTGCGCGCGGGCGAGGTGGAGAAGGCCGCGGCGGCCTTCGAGCGGGGTGGGGCGCTGGAGCGCGCGCTGGAGGTCTACCGGGGCCTGGGGGCCCGCGAGTCCATGGCGCACTGTCTGGTCCGCCTGGGTCGTCCCTTCGAGGCCGCGGACCTGTACCACGAACTGGGACAGGCCCACGCGGAGGCCGAGGCGCTGGGCGGCGTGCTCGCGGAGGATCCGCGCTACGTCGAAGCGGTGCTGCGCACGTGCAAGGTGCTGGACGCCGGAGGCTTCACGCACCGGGCGCTCGCGGTGCTGGCGGACGCGCTGAGCAGCTCCGAGCTCTTGCGCGCGGATCCGGTCCTGGTGACGGAGAAGGCGCGGCTGTTGCGGCGCATGGGCCTGGACGTGGAGGCGGAGGCGCTGCTCGCGCGGCTGGCCGCGGGCGCGACCGTGCCGGAGGCCAGCGGCTACCGCTTCCTCAAGGCCATCCCCATCTTCGGCGAGCTGACGCTGGAGGACATGAAGGACCTGTACCGGCTGGCGCGGCCCGTGACGGTCACGCCGGGCTCGGTGCTGCTGGAGAAGGGCTCCCCTGGCACGGGCCTGCTCGTGCTGCTGGAGGGCACGGTGGACGTCTTCTCCGGCAACGAGCCGAACGCGCGGCACCTCAACACGCTGGGGCCGGGCTCGTTCCTGGGAGAAATCTCCCTCGTGCAGGACGGCCCCGTGTCCGCGAACGTGCGCGCGAAGACGGCGGTGCGCGCGCTGCGCATCACCCGCGAGAGCTTCCAGCACTTCCTCACCACGCACGACGCGGCCTCGCTGCACATCTACCGGCTCTTCACGCAGAACCTCGCGGCGCGCGTGCGGGCGCTGAGCGGCTGAACGCGGGGAGGGCTCCGGTCCTCGTCCTTGCCGCCCCGCACCACCGCCCTGCCCGTGAGGAGGCGGGCGAGCACGGCGCGGGGGCCTTTCATTGGACCCGGGTCCATCCCCATCCTCCTGGACAACCCTCCTGTTCGGAAGGACGTCCCGATGGCTTCAATCGACGCACTGAGGCAACAGGCTCGCGCGAACTGGCGCACGTGGCTGGCGTGGGTGGCCACGCCCATCGCCGCGCTCCCGCTCCTGGGGGTGGGCGGCCTTCGCCGGGTCGGCCTCGTGGACGAGCTGGCCGCGGGGGCCGTGGGGCTGGGCCTGCTGTCGCTGACGCTCATCGGCCTGGGACAGCTCCCTCGGACGGCTGCCCGCCCGGCGGCCGGGAAGGCGTGGGAGAAGGCGCCGAGGGACTTCCCCATCTCCGGCGCGATGGTGCCGGAGGAGTTCGCCGCGTCGACGGCGTCCGGCCACTGACCTTCAGGGCCGGCGCTCGATGCCGATGGCGATGGAGGGGCCAGTGAGGGCCTCGCCGGTGCCGTCGGAGAGCGACACGATGCCCAGGCTGGCGGAGAGCACCGTGGTACCGGAGCCGCCGGTGCCCTTGAGGAAGCTGCGCACGCCCAGCTCGCCGAAGCCCCATCCGCTGGCGGAGCCCCCGCCCGCGCCGAAGAGGGAGAGGCTGGGCGTGAGGGGCACCTGGACCTCGCCGCGTCCGGAGCCGAAGCGGAACTGGTTGTCGCGCGAGAGGATGGCCGAGTTCCAGGCGATGTGGAACCCGTCGAGCGCCCCCAGCCGCAGCACCTGCTGGAAGGACGGCCCCGCGTTGGAGTCGCACACGGTCCGGCCGTTGATGGGCTCGTAGGTGATGGGGTCGTACTCGAACTGCGTGCCGCACTCCTTCTGACCGAACAGCGCGCCCGCGCCGAGACCGACCTCCAGGAAGGCGGTGGAGTAGGCCACCGCGACGTACGCGGAGCCCGGCGTGTGGCGCAGGCCCGTGCCCAGGCCGAAGCCCACGGGGTCGAACTGCGCGCTCAGCACCAGGGGCAGGTCGCCCGGGCGCCACGCGATGAACGCATCCAGCAGCAGGCCGCCCGCGCGCGCGGAGTTGCCCAGCCGCGTCTTCGCATCCAGCGCGAGGAAGGGCCGCGCATGGAAGCCGTAGCGCAGGCGCGGCACGCCCGGTTCGGGGAAGAAGAGGCGCGCGGTGACGGGGGCGTCCGTGACGACGGCGGTGTCCCCCACGCGCACGTTCTCCCCGCGGCCCAGGCGGGCGACGGCGGTGTCCTCGCGCGATTCGACGACCCGCAGCACCACCTCGCGGGAGTCCTGCGTGCGGATGCGGACGCGGGTGTCTTCCCCCAGGCCCGCCGCGTGGCCCCCGGAGAGCATCACGTCGCCATCGTTCACGGCGGTGACGGTGACCCGGGTGGAGGCGGGGGCCGCCGGGGCCTGGGTGGGCGGCGGCGTCTGGGTGACGACGGTGAGTTCACGCGTCGCGCCCAGCGCGGAGGCCAGCGAGTCCGGCCGGGGCTGCTCCGGCGTGGCGAGGGAGAACGCATGGGCCTCCTCGCGCTGCTCGATGGCGAGGAGGGACTGGCCCACGACGACGAGCCGCACGAAGCGCCGGCCCTCTTCGATGCGCCGCACGAGCTGGGGCGCCGCGCCGTCGAGCCTGAGCACGGCGATGCCGCCCCGCCCGAGGGCGGCGTAGGTCACGCCCTGGTGGACGACGGAATCGAGCACTGGGCCCAGGCCCAGCGTCTCCGCGGCAAGAGAGGCCGGGGACGCGGGAGCCTGGGCGACGATGACGGAGGCGAGGAGCGCGGAGACGAGCATGGCGGCTCGCTCTATATCGCTCCTGCCTCCCGGCGTTCCTGGCCTTCGGGTGACTAATCGACGAGCAGCCGCATCACGGGCGCCGGGTCCACCGCCACCATCAACGGCCGGGTGAAGCTGCTGAAGGACACCAGCGCCTGCCCTGGCGCGAGCCGGGAGACGCGGTTCCACAAGCTCTCGTCGATGCTGCCCACCGATTTCTGCATCCGGCTGATGACCGCGCCGTCGGTGATTTTATGGATGATGAAGTTGTTGAGCAGGGCCAGCACCTCGTTGGGCAGGTGCTGCGGCAGTTGCGTGACGAAGACGAGGCCCAGCCACCGCTTGCGGCCCCGCTTCGCGATGCGCGAGACCTGCTCGAACAGGACGGGCATCTGCGAGATGCGGCTGGCGGACAGGAACTCGTGGGCCTCCTCGATGATGATGAGCACCGGCGTCACCTCGCCGCCCTCGCGGTCGGCCTTCTCGTAGGCCTCCTCCTGCCGCTCCTGGATGCCGCGCAGGATGTCCGCGATGACCAGGTTGTTCAGCTGCGGCGAGTCCGTGTCCGACAGGTCGATGACGGACACCCGGCCGGGGCTGAGCATTGCGTCGTACTTCACGCCCGAGGACGTGCCCCGGTCGAAGATGTTGAGCCGCTTCAGCCGGTAGAGCTTGCTGGCCAGGGCCTTCCAGCTGATCTCCGTGCGGCTGCTCGCGGCGTACACCCGCTGCATCACCATGCCCGGATTGCTCCTGAACTCGCTGTAGAACTGCGGCCCGGAAGGCGCCGCGGCCGGTGTCTCTTCGGGCTCCTCGCCGAGCCCCAGGTCCCCCTGCGTCGCGGCGCGCCTGCGTGAACCCGCTCTGCTGCCCGTGCTGCGGCCCTCCGACCTGCCTTCGTCGCTGAGGCTGTAGATGTAGGCGCTCACCACGTCCAGCACGTGCTGGATGGTCATGTGCGGATAGCCGGTGGTCAGCTCGTCCACGTCCATCACCTGCCGCTGTTGCTCCGCGTCCCTGGAGTCGGTCGGGAAGATCTTGAAGTCCTGGAGCAGCAGCTTGGTGACGTCGTAGGCCTTGATGAACCGCTCGTGCTGCGCTTCGGACAGCTCCAGGATCTCCGCGAGGGCGTAGGGCGACAGGCTGGAGAAGTTCAGGGAGAAGCGGTGCAGCGCACGGTGCCGGGGGTTGCGCGTCTTGCGCCCGTCCAGGTGATGGATGTGCAGATCCTTCACGCCTTCCGCCTTGTACCCCCGTCGCCGGAGCGCCTCCAGCATCGCCTCATGGTTCGTGGGTTGATGGATATGGGTGTACTCACCCTCCACGTCGAACACGATGGTGGCGATGTTCGCGAGCTGCGCGCGGTGGATGAGCGTGGCGACGGTGGTGGACTTGCCGCCGCCCGTCGTTCCGATGATGCCTGTGTGCCGGGGCAGGACGGACTTGTCACGCGGGTTGAGGCGGGCCTCCATCCCCTCGTAGCCCACCACCATGCCCAGGCTCAGGTCCCCGCCCACGCCCAGCACGCGCGCGCTCTCCTTCTCATCCAGGATGAAGACGGGGCTCTGCGGGCGGGGCCGGAAGCGCGGCGGGTGCAACGTTCCCCGGACCTCCTCGCCCAGCAGCTCCACCTCGGCGCGGCCGTGATAGTCGAACGTGTACGTCAGCTTTTTGCCATGGGTGACCACGCCAATGGCCATGGACGAGTTCGCGGGCACGGCGTTGGGCTCCGCGAAGGGCCCGCTTACGACCACCCCCAGGTAGGAACGCCCATCCTCCCGGGACTTCACGCGCACCAGCGTCTGGGAGGCCAGCCGGGGCAGGTCCTCCTTCGTCGACAGCACGGTGATGAGGTTGTCGTGGCTGGAGGAGGTGTCGAAGTGGGTGAAGCCCACGGCGAATGCCAGCTCGGGGTCGGCCTTCACCGCCTCCTGGGCCTCCTTCTGCGCGGCGGCCAGTGCGTGGATGACCTCCGGCGGCGTCTCCTGGACGATGTTGTTCCTCCTGGGGGGAGGAGGCCGGTTCCCCGGCGGAGGCGCCGCGGGCGGCGTCTGCACGGGGTGCGCCTGGGGAGGCACGGCGGTCGCGGGCGCGGGGCGTGCACCGGCGGGGCCCGGGGGCCGGATGGCATTGCTGGCCGGGCGGAGGTTGCCGTTCAGCGGATGCGGCGCCTGCCCAATGCGGAGGGTGTTGCCATTGTGCGGCGGATACGGCCCCGGGTTGCCAGGGCCTCGGCCATTGTCAGACATGGATGTGTTCCCCCTCGGTGGGACTAGCGGCGCATCTTGCGGACGTTCAGGTACTGGAGGCTGGGATCGGCCTGGGCGTAGGCGTCCTGGACCAGGCCATGGAAGCCGTCCTCGCCAAAGACGCTGTGGCAGGTCATCGCGGCGACATCCAGGAGCATGGGGAAGCCCTGCTCCGGCCGCAGGATGCTGTCCGCCATGGCGACGCGCACCGCGAAGTGGACATGCTCCTGGTGCGCGTAGAACAGGCGGGGAGGGGAGTTGTTCGACGCGCGGTACAGGCCCATCACGACCTGCGGGCAGTACCTATGGACGAAGCGGCTCGCCTTCGCGAAGCCCTCTTCGTCATAGCGCCACCCTTCGAGGATCTCCTGTCCGTAGGACTCCAGCGTCTCGAGGATGGCGTACTCGCCCGTGTCGAGCGAATGCCCCAGCGTGAGGAACCCCCGGTGCTCGAGCTTGTCCGTGACGAAGACGAACTTCTGCTGCCGGTCGACGAGGTTCGCGAGCATCTCGAGCGAAGCGTCCAGGAGCCCCCGGTAGCCGGAGCCGGTGACAAGCTCGTACGCCAGCGGGTTCCCCAACCCGATGCGCCATTCCGCCTGGAGCCGCTCGGCCAGGATGGCCCGCTCCGCGTAGGTGCGGATCCCCCGGGTGGCCAGCTTCGACAGGCTGTCCTTGTTTCGCGGCGCCTTGCGCGAGCGAAGCTCCCGCCGCTCGACGTACTCGCGGGCCTGCTTGAAGGGATCGTCCATCTGGAACGTGACTTCCTTGCGGAAGAGCCGCTGGGAGAACGTTCCCGAAGAGCCGCCATAACCGACCGCGGCGATGCCCAACTGCGTGATGCCCAGCGCCAGCGTGTCGTGTGACACCGCGCGCCCGTTGACCGCCTCGACGTTGCCCCGGAACAGGTAGCCGTCGTGGACCGCTCGCAGCTGCGCCTCCGTGGCCTGGTAGACGCCCGCGCCACTGGGCGCGTGAGGGCCGGTCTTCAAGAGGGGCAGCAGCTGCTGGCGCACGGTGGCGCGGAGCACGTCCTCCTTGCGCATGGCGCCGCCAATCTGCTCCCGGAAGACCCGCATGATGTCTTCCAGGTCCAGCCCGTGGGCCCACCGCTCCAGGTTGAGCGTGTCGGCCAGGGTCTCACCGAAGGACGAGAGATAGTCTCCGTCCCCCGCGAGTTCGCTGTCATCCAGGGGATCCGCCATGGCTAACCCGGGTTCCTTTCACCCAGCACCGAGGACAGGACGAAGCGCGGCGCTCCCTCCCGTTGAGCCAGCACCCGCGCGTAGGTTTCAGCCTTCCTCAAGGGAAGGCCGAACGCGCGTTGAAGCCGGGCGGCCCGTTCCTCGCGCGGGCCTTGTTTCAGGACCTGCGTCGCGACGGCTTCGGGCGCAAGCCATTCAAAGGCAAGGCGGTCCGCGCGTTGTTCCACGCGCAAGACGTCCCCGGTGCCGATGTCGCCCAGGTCGTCCCGTTCCATCAGGTGGACCTGGGGCTTCATGGGAACGCCGTCCAGCGCGGAGGTCAGCAGTTGCTCCGGCGTGGGCTTCTCCTGGAGGTCGAGGACCGGAAGGATGTTGTCGCCAAAGAAACGCAGCGCCTTCTGGCGTGGAACCAGGTGGTCGAGGACGAAGTGCGCCAGCTCGTGCGCAGCCGTGAAGCGCTGCTCCTCGAGCGGGTCCTTGCGCGAGTAGAAGAGGAAGGCGGTGCCGCGCAGGGCCACGATGCACCCATGCATGTCCCGGTCGTCGCCTTCCGGCATGGACTTCCATCCGCGTCGGGAGAGGTAGGCACGGACGGTGTGCACGGTGACTTCATCCAGGGCCACGAAGCTGACCTGCAGGACCTTCTGCGCGTCCGCGACGATGGGGCGAGGGAAGGTCCCGGGTTCGGGAAGACTGGCCACCTGGAGGGCGTCCCGCAGCCAGCGTTCCCTCATGACTTCTTCTCGCGGTCGCGTGCGGCCAGGAGCACGGCGCGCGCTTCCGGCGCCAGCGGGCTGTTCTCCGTCGCGATGAGCGCGGCGGTGGCCTCCATGTCGCGCAGGACCCTGGAGAGCTCGAACCCGTCGATGCCGAAGTGCTCGGCGATCTGGTTCACGTGCTCGGAGAACGCCGCGCCTTCGGGCCTCCGGCACAGGGACACCCAGTGGAGCGTCTCCACCGTGCAGCCCAGCTTCTGGGCGAAGGCCTGGACCGACAGGTCCTCCAGGTCCCGGTACCACGCGAACACGGAGCCCAGCATGTCGGGTTCCCGCGCACCACGCTCGGCCGCTGCTTCCAGCCAGTCAGGATTCGTCATGGGTGTCCTCCTCCTTTCCGAGCCGCCTCAGCTGCTTGAGGAGGCGGTCGCGGTTCTGCTTCACCACCCGCTTGCGTTCGGGCTCGGGCAGCCCTGCCTTGCCCAGGGGGCGGGCCAGCTCCAGGGTGGAGCTTTCTCCCTGGAGGATGAGCCGGAGGACTCCCTGGTCCTGCTGCGTCAGGTTGCGGCGTTCGAGTCTCTTCAGGGCCAGGGCGGTTTCCACGGCTGCCTCCATCTCTTCATTCGGAGGCCTCGCCTGGAGTTCGATTACGTCCGCGAATTTTTGTTCGCGCAGGACCCGGCGCTGGTGGGAACGCCGTGAATCCAACACGTTCCGCCTGGCCACCAGCATCAGGTAGCTACGCAGCAGGGACTGGTCCCGGTCGTAGCCGTCAGGCCGGCCCAGGTACTCGATCACCGCCTCCAGGGCGCACGTACGGGCCTCCTCGGCTTCGCACTTCATCTCCGCGGTGAGGGTCTTCAACATGAACGGCACGAAGAGCTCGAAGACCTTCGCGTTCGCGACAGGCATCCGCTTCAAGACCTGATCGTGAAGCGCCCACTCCTCTTCCCTTGATGGGTAACTCATCCCCCGCACCTCATTGACATGCGCACGCCCGCTTTCGGGTTGGCTACGGTCCGTCTGGACTTTCGCTACAGCCCTGTAGAGTTCGACGGCGGAGCGTCTCCGTCCGAGCCGGGAGGTTGGCGGCAAGGAGGATCGGTGTCTCTACCTCTGAAGTGGTACTGCCTTTGAGGACAATGGGTCCTTCGCGATCCCCCTGGATCGGAAAAGACACCTGTTTCAATGCAACGCGGGCGGCTCTGCGTGTGGTTGGCAGGGCTCATCGGAAAAAGACACCCCGTGCGCGCACTCGGGCGACCAGCGACGAATGAAAGGTCGGGGCCGGACACACAGTCCGGCGAGCACCAAGCGAGACCCGTCATGTCTTCATGGAGTTGCCGTGTCGCGACAGCACAGCGTGAACTGGATGACGCGCTCCGCGTCCGTTACCAGGTCTTTGGCGAGGAGATGCGGATGCTGGGGCCCAAGCGCCCGCGTGCGCCGCGCGAGGCGGACTGCTTCGACACGCTCCGCACCACCGCCCATGTCGTCGTTTATTCAGACGCGGAGCCGGTGGCGACCGCCCGGCTGCTGATGCCCAACGCGGAGGTGGCCGCGTTCGCGGACACGCTCGTGGGGCTGGACATCGAGAAGAAGCTCGACCTGTCGGAGCTCCTCGCGCCGGGCCACGTGTTCGCGGAGACCACGCGCTACTGCGCCACCCAGCGCAGCCCCCACTCGACGGCGCTGCGCCTCCAGGCGGGCCTGTACCGCGAGAGCCGCCGTCGCGGCGTCACCCACTGGATCGCCGCGGCCAACATGGAGACGGACTCGCAGGAGGAGGCGGACCTCTACTACCAGGCCGCGGCGCGCCGGGGCTGGGTGAGCGGCGAGTTCCGCGTGCGGACCCGGGAGTTTCCTCCGCCGCCCACGCAGCCCCTGGCGCCCCGCCTCACGCCGGAGCAGCGCGCCCGGGCCCGCCAGGGCCAGTTGGAGTCGCTGCGCATGCCGCGCATCGTGTCGCTGTTCGCGGACAAGATGGGCGCGCGCTTCATCGGCCCGCCGCACTTCGACCCCGCCTTCAACCGCTTCACCGTGCCGCTCGTCGCCGCGCTGGATGCGATTCCCCAGCGGACGCTGGACCTCTTCGCCGCGCTGGACGCCGACGCCGCCTGACGCAAGGCCGGCGCGCTCCTTCCCCCCTTCACCTCAACGCAACACCCAACGGGCCTCCACGGGCCCCTGTCAGGAGACGTGTATGTGCAAGCAGCCCAGGCATGAGCAGACGGCGAAGACGGACTGGCTGGATTCCCTGCGGCACGAGGCGCGGATGCTCGTGCGCGAGCTGGACGCAACGCCGGGCGCCCAGCGCCTCTTCGAGGGGCGCATCCGCCAGGATGACTACGCCTACTACCTCATCCAGACGTATCAGTACGTGCGCTGGAGCACGGAGTTCCTCACCGAGTCCGGCGAGCGCATGAAGCGCGAGGGCCAGCACACCGCGCTCGCGGACCTGTTGCTCCAGAAGTCGCGCGAGGAGAACGGCCACGAGAAGTGGTTGCTCCAGGACCTGGCGGCGCTGGGCTGGACGAAGGAGCGGGTGGAGCGCGCGCCGGTCTGCTCCGCGGTGCGCGCCTACGTGGAGTGGAACCGCTTCACCACGCTGTCGGGTGTGCCCACCGCCTTCCTGGGCACGGCCTACGTGCTGGAGTACCTCTCCGTGAACCGGGCCACGGACGCCAAGGACCGGCTCATCGCGGACAGCGGCATCCCCAACATCCACAAGGCCGTCCTCTTCCTGCGCGGCCACGGCGCCGCGGACGGCGACCACGTGGCGGAGCTGGAGTCGGTGCTGCGCACGCTCACGTCCCCGGAGGAGCAGGCCGCGCTGCTGCTCTCCGCCCGCACCACGCGCGCCCTGTTCCCGAAGTTCTTCCGGGCGCCCTGAGCGCGACTCCGGACCTCCTCACCCCGGCTTCTGCCTCCAGGCGGCCTGGTAGAGGAGGTCCGTGCGGCTCTCGATGCCCAGCTTGGGGAAGATGTTGCGCAGGTGCGTCTTCACCGTGTTGAGCGTCAGGCCCAGGTCCTCGGCGATGGTCTCGTTCGTCCAGTTGCTGAGGACCCCCTGGACCACCTCCACCTCGCGCCGGGAGAGCTTCAGGCGCCACGCCTCCGGCATCGGGATGGCTCGCGAGCACTCCTGCAACACCAGCACCCAGGGATGGCTGCCGCGCTGCTCCGGCAGCTCCACGAACGTCACCTTCAGGTCGTGCTTCCCCCCGGAGCGCGTCCACGTGTCCACGCCCGGGACCCGCTTCGTCCCTGGCGCCCGGAGGCGGGTCAGGTGCTCTCGCAGCTCCTGGGGCAGCCGCGCGTCGTTCGCCTTCAGCTCCTCCGGGTACCAGCGCCGCAGGAGCTCCGTCGCTCCTGGCGTCCGCAGCTTCTCGTGCTCGGGGGGATCCATCACGACGCACTCGGCGCCCTGGTGGCGGAAGAGGGCGTCCAGCAGGTCGCCCCGCGTCGCCTCGTTCCCGAACAGCAGGCAGTTGCGCACCGTGTTCGTCAGGTAGGGCGTCAGGTCATCGAGGAGGGCCTGCTCCCGCTCGGAGAAGGGCAGGGTGTGCTCCCGGTACAGCGTGAAGCCTCCATGCCAGTCCTGCCGCAGGTCCAGCAGCACCGCCATCACGTGCTCCAGCGGCAGCCCCAGCTCCCGGCAGCGCAGGTACAGGAGGCTGCGCTTCAATTCCTTGTGCGACAGCCGGTTCGCGTCGGACGGCGGCGCGTCGGGCTGCTTCACCCCCGGCTCGCGCCCGAGCTCCACCGCCGCCAGCTCCGGGTAGTGGGCGAAGAGGATGCCCGGCGCCCCCAATCCCATCCATTCGTAGTCCCCGGGCCGCTCCGGCCTGGAGACGCACAGCGCCGCGTAGTCGCAGGGCAGGAGCCGCGCGAGGGTCCCCTGGGCCCGGCCCAGGACCTCGGTCAAGTCCAGGGAGCTGGAGAGCACCTGGGTCAGCTCGAGCAGGAGCGCCTGTTCGCGCGCGGTGAGATCCATTCGACGGGGCCTCCTTCCATCCGGTCCGTGCAAGGACATACCGGTGGTGAGGCCTGGGGGTCTGTACCCCGCAATGGGTAGGGATGGGCTTCGCTCACACGAAGCCCATCCACCCGTGGCATTGATTGCGATGTCTGTCGATGCCGGGGCGGCGCTAGTTGCCCGCGCTGCCTTCCACCGGCGGCGTGCCCGTGGTGGGGCTGGCGGAGCTGCCCATCTGCTTGTTCTGGTCCCAGGCCGGCGGCGTCACTTCCATCTTCGCCCCCTTGTTGCCCGGGGTCCCCGAGTTCGGGGCGCCCGGCTCCGCGGCGGCCGAGTGGTCGCTCGTGCTGTTGCTCCCCTGCTCGGTGGAGCCGGAGCCGCCGACGCCTTCATCCACGCTGCTCGGGGCCACCGCGTTGTCGTCGGCCTCGTCCGCCGGCTTGAGGTCCTCGGAGTCCGAGGTGCCCGCGGCGCCCGAGCCGCCCGTGGCCTTGTCCCAGCGCTCCGCGCTGTCCTGGGGCGCGTCCGTGGACGGCTCCTGCGCGGGCGGAGTCTCATGGTCGGTGTGGCTCTGCGCGAACGCCTGGCCGGAGAAGGCGAGTGCTGCCAGTGCTGCCATCAGGGGGAGCTTCATGGGTGGCTCTCCTTCGAAGAACGTGTGTGCTTCGAAGGTGGCGACCGTTGGGTGGGAAACAAGCGCTTGACGCATACCCGGCCCCCAGCCGCATCCCCGCTCGCAGGGCGGACAGGCGGCCTTCAGCCCGTCAGCGCGCGCGGGGGCACCGTGCCCACGGCCCAGGCGGTGAGCTTGCGCAGGAGCTCCGCGCGGTCCTCCGGCACGGAGAAGAGGTGATCCGCGCGCGGGTAGAAGGCGTAGGTGACGCGGCCCTCCAGCTTCAGCGGCGAGAGCATCTCGTAGAACTGGCGCTCGTGGTTGAAGGACAGCCCCATGCCCCCGGAGAACACGAAGCACAGGCTGACGCCGCGCTCCAGCAGGTGCTGGTAGTCCTGCGTCAGCTGGGAGCGCTCGGGGTACTCGCGCGTATAGACCTCGTCGGCCTCGCCGGCCTCGCGCAGCCGGGCGGGCAGCTTGCGCTTGCGCAGGAAGCGGGTCCACCGGCGGGGGCTCAGGTAGCGCAGGTGGAAGCGCAGGTGGTAGCCCAGCGTGCGGTACGTGTACCCGTCGATGAAGGCCGCGGCCACCACGCGCTCGTCGGCCACCGTCACCGCGTGCGCGCTGTCCACGCCGGAGCACAGGCCGATGAGCGCGAAGCGCTTCTGGCCCTTCTTCTGCTCCAGGTAGTCGAGCGCCGCGCGCGTCTCCTCTCGGGCGCGCTGGAACTCGTCGGAGCCGCCCTCGCGGCGCGGGCGGCTGTCGCCCAGGCCGGACAAGTCGAAGCGCAGCGTGGTGACGCCGCGCCCCGCCAGCTGCCGGGCCAGCTCCACCCACAGCCGGTACGGGCCCACGTGGTGGTTGAGCCCCACGTTGGACAGCACCACCGTGGGCGCCTCCGGCAGGACCTTCGCCGGGTCGGGCTCCGTGAGGATGCCCACGAGGCTCTGCTCGGGGCCGAAGGTACAGATGCGCTCGCGCATCACGCGGCCTCCTTCAGGAGCGTGGTGATGGTCTGCAGGATGCGGTTGGACAGGAGCGCGGACTCCTGGCCTCCCGCGCCCTCCTCGGGCACCAGGTGGTGCTGGAAGGGCAGCCCCGTCGCCTCCAGGCGCTCCTGGAGGCGCTGGTACTCGGGGCGGGGGGCGCCGGCCACCAGGTGCGTGCGCGTCGCGGGCCACGCGGGCAGCGCGGCCAGGTCCAGCGCGAGGATGTCGTCGCGCAGGGCGCGCGGGAACGCGAAGCCCAGCAGCTCCTCGCGCACCTCCAGCGGGCTCTCGGGCTGGGGAAAGAGCGTGCGGGTGGCCCGGCGCGCCTGGAGCAGCTCCAGCTCCTGGAGCCAGGCCTCGCCCCGCACCAGCGGCTCCCAGAGCACCAGCGCGGCGGTGGACAGCCCCTCCAGGGCGGCGCGCACCGCGAGCGCCGCGCCCAGGCGCAGGCCCACGAGCGCCACGCGCTGCACGCCCGTCACGTCCTGCAATTCATTGGCGGCGTGGCGGATGTCCTGGACCCACGTGGCCACGCGGCCCTCGTGGACCTCACCGGCCGAGTCCCCCGTGCCGTAGTAGTCGAAGCGGAAGACGTGGAAGCCTTCGCGCGCGAGCATCCCGGCCAGCTTCCGGAAGGCCCAGTGCGTCAACATGTACTCCTGGGCGGCGGGATGGCAGAGCACCACCCCGGTGGCGCGCTCGGCGCCCTGCGCGGGGTGGTGCATGCCGAAGAGCTGTCGTTCGGAGGTGCCGAAGAAGCAAGGCGTCACGGTCTGACCATTCTCCTCGGAGGGCCGCTCAGTCCGAGCGCCCCGGCAGGTTCCGCTTCAGCTTATTGAACAAGCGTTGCGCCAGGGGAACAGAAGTCTCCTGGGTGGCAGTCTTTGGCGGAGTGACGGGCTGCGTCCTGGCGGTGGTTGTAGCGGCCGGCGCTACAACCGCGAGCTGCGAGGCCACCTGCTCCAGCGTGTTGAGCAGCAGCGTGCGCGGGTGCAGCTCCTGGTTCAGCTCCTTCCGGACGCGCATCACCACCTGGAAGGACAGGAGCGAGTGCCCGCCGATGTTGAAGAAGTTGTCGTGCACGCCCACCTGCGCGATGCCCAGCACCTCCCGCCAGATGCGCGCCAGGTGCTGCTCCGTCGGCGTGCGCGGCGCGACGAAGGCGTCCTCGACGGGACGCGCGGTGCCCGCCGGGGGAGGCAGGGCCTTGCGGTCCACCTTGCCGTTCGGCGTGAGCGGCAGCGCCTCCAGCTCCACGAAGTGCTGCGGCACCATGTACTGCGGCAGCTGCGAGCGCAGGTGCTTGCGAAGCTCCGTGTCCGTGTAGGCCTGTCCCGGCTTCGTCACCAGGTACGCGACGAGGCGGCGGTCGCCGGGCCTGTCTTCACGCACGAGGGCGACGGCCTGGGCCAGGGAGGGATGCGAGGCGAGCGCCGCCTCGACTTCGCCCAATTCGATGCGGAAGCCGCGCAGCTTCACCTGCGAGTCATTGCGGCCCAGGTACTCCACCGTGCCGTCGGCCAGCCACCGGGCCAAATCGCCCGTGCGGTACATGCGCTCGCCGGGGCGGAAGGGATTGGCGAGGAAGCGCTCCTGCGTCAACTCCGGGCGGTGGAGGTAGCCCAGCGTCACGCCGTCTCCGCCGATGTACAGCTCGCCCGCGACGCCCACGGGCACGGGGGCCAGGTGGGAGTCGAGGAGGTAGAGCTGGGTGTTGGCGATGGGGCGGCCGATGCGGATGGAGGAGAGGGGAGGCTGCACGCGCCAGGTGGTGGACCAGACGGTGGTCTCCGTGGGGCCGTACATGTTCCAGAGGCTGGCGACGCGAGCGAGCAGCGCCTCGGCCAGCTCCCGGGGGAGGGCCTCACCGCCGCACAGGGCCTTGAAGCCCGGACGCGGCTGCCAGCCGGCCTCCAGCAGCAGGCGCCAGGTGGAGGGCGTGGCCTGCATGACGGTGACGGCGTTGGACTCCAGCGCGGCCTTGAGGAGCGCACCGTCGGAGGCCGTGTCACGCGAGGCGAGCACCACCTGGGCGCCGGTGGTGAGGGGCAGCAGCAGCTCCAGCACGGCGATGTCGAAGGAGAGCGTGGTGACGGCCAGCAGCACGTCCTGGGAGGAGAGGCCGGGGGCCTCCTGCATGGTGCCCAGGAAGTTCACCACCGCCCGGTGCGGCACGCGCACGCCCTTCGGCTTGCCCGTCGAGCCCGACGTGTAGATGACGTACGCCACGGCTTCGGGCGTGACGCCGGGAGCCTCGGGGGCGGTGTCCGCCTGCGACGTGGTGTCCTCGACGAGGAGGGCCTTCGCCGTGGTGGAGGGCAGGGTGCCCTGGATCGCGCGCTGCGTGACGATGAGCGACAGCTTCGCGTCCTCGACCATGAAGGCGAGGCGCTCGGGCGGGAAGCCGGGGTCCAGCGGGACGTAGCCCGCGCCCGCTTCCAGGATGCCCAGCAGGCCCACCACCATGTCAGGGCCGCGCTCGGTGAACAGGCCGACGAGGCCTCCGGGGGCGACGCCCTCCTGCTTGAGCGCGTTCGCCACCTGATGGCTGCGCTGCAGGAGCTGACGGTAGGTGAGCGTCACGGCGCCGGAGCGCAGGGCCACCGCGTCGGGCGTGGCCTGGGCCTGCGCGGCGACGAGCGTGTGGACGAAGGCGTTCCGGTCGAACGGCCTCTCGGTGGCGTTCCAGTCAACCAGCACGCGCTGCTTCTCTGTCTCCGGCAGCAACGGCAGGCGCGACACGGGGACTCCCGCGTCGGACACCGCGGCCCGCAGCAGCGTGCGGATCTGCTCGAGCATGCGGACGACGGTGTCCCGCTCGAACAGGTCGGTGTTGTAGTCCATGCCGCCGACGATGCCGTTCGCCGTCTCCTTCACCCAGAAGCTCAGGTCCAGCGGCGTCGCGTGCGCGTGCACGTGCACCTGACCGTAGGTGAGGTCGCCCAGGCCGGAGCCTCGGTTGCGCACGTCCTGGAAGGTGAAGAACGTCTGGAACAGCGGCGTGCGGCTCAGGTCGCGCTGCACACCCAGCTGCTGCATCAGCAGCTCGATGGGCATGTCCTGGTGGCCGAACGCCTCCATGCACGTGGTGCGCACGCGCTCCAAGAGCTGCCGGAACGTCAGCTCCGGCGCCAGCTGCGTGCGCAGGACGAGCGTGTTGACGAAGAAGCCCAGCAGGTCCTCGACCTCCGGATGCGAGCGGCCCCGGATGGGCGTGCCGACCACCAGGTCCTCCTGGCCGCTGTAGCGGTGCAGCAGCGTCTTGAAGGCCGTGAGCAGCACCATGTACAGCGTGGCGTTGGACTCGCGGCCCAGCTTCGTGAGCGCGTCCACCTCCGCGCTGGTGAGCACGAAGGGCTCGGTGCCGCCCTTGAGGCTCATCTGCGCGGGGCGCGGCTTGTCCGTGGGCAGCTCCAGCGCGGGCAGGTTCCCGGAGAGCTTTCCCTTCCAGTAGCGCGCCTGCCGCTCCAGCTCCTCGCCCTGGAGCCAGGCGCGGTGCCACTCGGTGAAGTCCGCGTACTGGATGGGCAGGGCGGGGAGGTTGGGCTCCTGGCCCCGGGTGAGCGCGGAGTAGATGATGTCCAGCTCGCGCAGGAACACGTCGAACGACCACCCATCCCAGATGAGGTGATGGGGCATGAAGAAGAGGACGTGCTCGGTGGCGCCCAGCCGGAACAGCGTCAGCCGGAACAGCGGCGGTGCGGTGATGGGGATGGACTCGTCCGCCAGCGCCTGGAGGCGGCGCAGCAGGTCCTCCTCGCGCGTGTGCGCGGGGACGGGCTCCAGGTCCACCGGTTCCAGCTCCACCGTCAGAGACGGGGCCACGTGCTGCACCGGCGTGCCCTCATCCCACCGCACGAAGGTGCGCAGGGACGTCTGGCGCTCCAGCAGCTTGTTGAAGCTGAAGCGCAGCGCGCCCACGTCCAGCGCGCCGTGGAGGCGGAACGCGGAGGGCAGGTTGTAGACGGCGGTGCCCGGGTTGAGCTGCTCCAGGAACCACAGCCGCTGCTGCATGAGGGACAGCGGCGCGGGCTCGGTGCCGACGCGGGGCGAGATGCGCTGCGCGGGGCTCGTGGCCCCGTCGTCGCCGCGCACCAGCCGGGCCAGCTTCTCCACGGTGGGGGCCTCGAACATCCGGCGCAGCGTGAGGCTGACGTCCAGGTCCCGGCTCGCGCGCGTGAGGGCCTGCGACGCCAGCAGCGAGTGGCCGCCCAGCCGGAAGAAGTCCGCCGTGACGCTCACCCGGCGCAGCCCCAGCACGTCCGCGAAGATGGCCGCGAGCTTCTGCTCCGTCTCGTCGCGAGGCGCGACGTAGGCGTCCTCCTGCGACTCCACCTGCGGCGACGGAAGGGCCTTGCGGTCCACCTTGCCGTTCGGCGTGAGCGGCAGCGCGGGCAGGGCCACGAAGTGCTGCGGCACCATGTACTCCGGCAGCCCCTGCTTGAGGTGCGCACGGAGGACTTCATCCAAGGGCGTCGTCTGCCCGGGCCGAGCGATGAGGTACGCAACGAGGCGACGGTCGCCAGGCCTGTCTTCACGCACGAGGGCGACGGCCTGGGCCAGGGAGGGATGCGAGGCGAGCGCCGCCTCGACTTCGCCCAATTCGATGCGGAAGCCGCGCAGCTTCACCTGCGAGTCATTGCGGCCCAGGTACTCCACCGTGCCGTCGGCCAGCCACCGGGCCAAATCGCCCGTGCGGTACATGCGCTCGCCAGGGCGGAAGGGATTGGCGAGGAAGCGCTCCTGCGTCAACTCCGGGCGGTGGAGGTAGCCCAGCGTCACGCCGTCGCCGCCGATGTACAGCTCGCCCGCGACGCCCACGGGCACGGGGGCCAGGTGGGAGTCGAGGAGGTAGAGCTGGGTGTTGGCGATGGGGCGGCCGATGCGGATGGAGGAGAGGGGAGGCTGCACGCGCCAGGTGGTGGACCAGACGGTGGTCTCCGTGGGGCCGTACATGTTCCAGAGGCTGGCGACGCGGGCGAGCAGCGCCTCGGCCAGCTCCCGGGGAAGGGCCTCACCGCCGCACAGGGCCTTGAAGCCCGGACGCGGCTGCCAGCCGGCCTCCAGCAGCAGGCGCCAGGTGGAGGGCGTGGCCTGCATGACGGTGGCGGCGTGGGACTCCAGCGCGGCCTTGAGGAGCGCACCGTCGGAGGCCGTGTCGCGGGAGGCGAGCACCACCTGGGCGCCGGCGGTGAGGGGCAGCAGCAGCTCCAGCACGGCGATGTCGAAGGAGAGCGTCGTGACGGCCAGCAGCACGTCCTGGGAGGAAATGCCGGGGGCCTCCTGCATGGTGCCCAGGAAGTTCACCACCGCCCGGTGCGGCACGCGCACGCCCTTCGGCTTGCCCGTCGAGCCCGACGTGTAGATGACGTACGCCACGGCTTCGGGCGTGACGTCCTGCGCCGGCAGCTCGGACTCGGGCTGCGAAGCGGTGTCCTCGAGGAGCAGGGGCTTCACGCTCGTGGACGGCAGGGACGCCACCAGGGCCTGCTGCGTGACGATGAGCGACAGCTTCGCGTCCTCGACCATGAAGGCGAGGCGCTCAGGCGGGAAGCCGGGGTCCAGCGGGACGTAGCCGGCACCCGCTTCGAGGATGCCCAGCAGGCCCACCACCATGTCCGCGCCGCGATTCGTGAAGAGGCCGACGAGGCTTCCGGGGGCAACCCCTTCCTGCTTCAGCGCATGCGCCACCTGGTGGGCGCGCTGGAGCAGCTGCTGGTACGTGAGCGTCACGTCCCCCGCGCGCAGGGCCACGGCGTCGGGCGTGGCGCGGGCCTGGGCGGCCACGAGCGTGTGGACGAAGGCCTCGCGGTCGAACGGCTTCGCGGTGGCGTTCCAGTCCACCAGCACGCGCTGCTTCTCCGCGGCGGGCAGCAGCGGCAGGCGCGATACGGGCACTTCCGCGTCGGCGACCACGCCGCGCAGCAGCTCTTCGTAGCAGGCCATCCAGCGGCGGACCGAGGAGCCGTCGAAGAGGTCGGTGTTGTACTGGCACTCCAGCACCACGCGGCCATGGGCCTCGGCCGCGTTGATGAAGAGGTCGAAGTTCTCGAAGTGGCGCGGGTTGCTGGCCAGGGTGCAGGTGAGGCCCTGGAACGCCAGCTGCTCACCCGTGACGGCCTGGTCCACGTTGAACAGCACGTTGACCAGCGGCAGGCGGCTGGGGTCGCGCGGTAGCGCCAGTTGCTTGAGCAGCGTGCCGAACGTGTACTCCTGGTGCTCGTAGGCATCGAGCATCGTGGTGCGCAGCTGCTTGAGCACCTGCGTGAAGGGCGCCTCCGCGGCGACGTTGCTGCGCAGGGGCAGCGCGTTCACGCAGTGGCCCACCAGGTCCTTCAGCCCCGCCACGGACTGGCCCGCGGCGGGGATGGCCACCACCACGTCCTCCAGCCCCGTCAGCCGGTGCAGCAGCGCCTTGAAGCCCGCCAGCAGCGTGGTGAAGAAGCTGCCGCCGTGGCGCGCGCCCACGCGCTTGAGCTGCTCCACGAGCGCGGGCTCCAGGACGTAGTCCTCACGCCGCGAGCTGTACGTCTTGGACGGCGGACGGCGCCGGTCCAGCGGCAGCTCCAGCACCGGCAGCGCGCCGGAGAACTGCTTGAGCCAGTAGCGCTCGTGCTCCGCGTACTCCGGCGTCGTGGCCAGCTGGGCCTGCGCGCGGGCGTAGTCGCTGAACGTGGGCGCGGGCGCCAGCGTGTGCGGCGCCCGCCGCGCGTGCGCCGAGTAGAACGTCGCCAGGTCGCGCAGCATCACCGCCATGGACCAGCCGTCGCACACGATGTGGTGCGCGGTCAGCGTCAGCAGGTGCTCCTGGGCGGACAGCCGCGCGAGGCGCGGGCGCAGGAGCGGCCCGGTCTCCAGGGACAGCGGCGTCTCCACCTCGTGGGCGACGAACTCGCGGACGCGGGCGTCGCGCTCGGAGGGCGGCAGCGCGTCCAGCGACACGACCTCCAGCAAGAGGGGCGTGGCGGCGGCGACGCACAGCGTGAGGCCATCCGCGCTGAACGTGGTGCGCAGCGCTTCGTGCCGCGCCATCAGGTCCTGGAGCGCGGCGCGCAGGGACTCGACGTCCAGGGAGCCGTGCAGCCGCACGGACATGGATTCATTGAAGGCGCACGAAGCGTCCGGACCCATCTGCACGCCGGTCCACACCTCGCGCTGGGGCTCGGTGGACGGCGCGGTGAGCAGCAGCGCGGGCCCGGCGAAGGGATCGAAATCGTCGGGCAGGTCCTGCGTGGGGGAGGCGGGGGTCTTCATCGGGTCTCACTCAGCTTGACGAACTTGCCGGGCACCGTGGGGTGCGGGACGAACCAGGCGGGGTTGCCCTGCGGATCACGCCCCAGGCGGGCGCCAGGGACGGGGGGCTGGTTGGAGTCGAAGGCCGCGGGGGCCTGCGGCTGGGGCCGGGCCGTGCCGGGCAGGAAGCCCGCGTCCTGCAGCTCCGTGACGCTGTCCTGGAACGCGGTGATGAGGCGCCGCAGGTCCGCGTCGGAGTGCGCGGTGGTGAAGAAGCACGGGAAGCCATCCCAGATGTGGATGCCCTTGTCGCGCAGCAGGCAGAACAGCAGGTCCGCGTTCGCGACGTCCGCCGTGACGAACGTCTTCCACAGCGACCCGAAGTGCTTGATGCGCAGCGGGGCGCCCACCTCGTCGAAGAACGCGTTGAGCGTGCTGGCCAGCTGGTCCGCCTTGGCGCTCACGCTGCGCTGGAGCTCCGGGCCCGCGGCCTTCATGTGCTCCAGCGCGGCCTTCGCGGCGGCGAGCGCCAGCGGGTGGCGCACGAACGTGCCGGCGAAGTACGTCACGCCCACGGTGGGCACGGAGTCGTCGCCGAACTGCCAGTGGCCGCCGTCCAACGCGTCCATGAACGGGCGCTTGCCCGCGATGACGCCGATGGGCATGCCGCCGCCCACGACCTTGCCGTAGGTGGCCACGTCCGCCTGCACGCCGAACACCGCCTGGGCGCCGCCCGGGTGCATGCGGAAGCCGGTGATGACCTCGTCGAAGATGTAGACGGAGCCGGACTTCTGCGTGAGGTCGCGCAGCTGGTGCAGGAACTCGCGCGGCTGGAAGTCCGGGCGGCGGCTCTGCACGGGCTCCACCATGATGGCCGCCAGCGAGTCCGCGCGGGAGCGGAGGATTTCGAGCGACTCCGGCGTGCCGTAGTCCAGCACGAGCACGTCCTGCACCGCGCCCGCCATGATGCCCGGAGCGGCAGGCACGGTGCGCAGGCTCTTGGTGCCACGCACCAGCACCTCGTCGAAGATGCCGTGGTAGCTGCCGGAGAAGATGGCCACGGTGCTGCGGCCGGTGACGGTGCGGGCGATTCTCAGCGCGCCCATCACGGCCTCGGAGCCGGTGTTGCAGAGCGCCGCGCGGTCCGCGCCGGTGAACTCACAGACGAGCTTCGCGACCTCGCCGGCCAGGGGGTGCATGGGCCCCAGCTCGTAGCCGTCGTCCACCTGCTTGTGCACGGCCTGGGTGATGAAGTCCGGCGCGTGGCCGAACATCACGGAGCCGAAGCCGTTGAGCGCGTCCAGGTACTCGTTGCCGTCCACGTCCCAGAGCTTGGAGCCCTTGGAGCGGTTCACGGCCAGCGGGTAGATGAGCTCCTTGATCAGCGGCCGGAAGCCCGTCACCACGCGCGGATCCGACAGCTGGCTCCGGTTCTCCTGGGCGGAGCGCTTGGAGCCCTGCGTCTTCGCCGTGTAGCGGCGGGTGAAGTCCTCCAGGAACGTCTGCTGCCGGGGCGTGAGCGCGTCCTTCGGCGCGAGGCTGATGCGCGCGATGGCGCCGAACGCCTTCTTCACGTCGTACTTCACCGGGCCCTTGAGGTCGGCCTCATCGGGCGCGGCGGCCGGGGTGGCCACCGCGGCGGGAGCGGACGGCGCGGGCTGGGCCTGCTCGGCCTGCGGCTGCGCGACGGGAGCCGGAGCAAAGGCCTGCGGGGCCACGGCCTGCGCGGGCTGACCGGACAGGAGCGCGAGCTGCTGGGTCATCAGCCAGAGCTGCTGCGCGACGACCGCCTGGAGGCTCCCGGCGGGGGCGGCCATCGCCTGGGCCTGGAACGCGGCGCCAGCGGAGGCGAACTGCGACGGGAACGCGGCACCCACAGGCGCTCCCTGAGCGGGCGCGGCCTGGACCGGGAACTGAGCGCCCGTAGACGCGGCGACCTGTGGCTGGCCGAGGATGTTCGCGGTGAGCTGCGCGGTCGGCGCGGCGGCGGCCACCGGCGCGGCCTCCGGAGGCATGCGGCCATCGAGGAACGCGGCGAGCTGTCCCAGTGACGGGACCTCCTCCAGCAACTGCCGGAACGTCACCTTCACGCCGAACTGCTTCTGCACCGCGAGCGCCGCCTGCGTGAGCACCAGCGAGTCGAGGCCCAGCTCCAGGAAGCTCGCGCCCGGATCCGCGTCGGCCAGCTCCAGGCCGCTCAGCTCCTCGAACAGGTTGCGCAGGGTGGGGACGAGACGTTCGGCACGGGGAACAGGGGCGGGACTCACGGCGGCTCCGGTGGAGGGTGTGGGGGCGGGCATGGCCGCCCGCTCGAGGTCGATCCAGTGGCGCTGCCGCTGGAAGGGATACGTGGGAAGGGTGACGCGCTGGCGCTGCTCGTCGGCGTGGAAGGCCCGCCAGTCCAGGGCCACGCCCCGGCGCCAGAGCTGGCCCGCGGCGTTCAGGAGAGCGTTCCAGTCGGCGGCGTCGCCGCTGGACTCGCCCAGGGACGTGAACACCCGCGAGCGCTGGTCGGCCGTGGCCTGCTGCCGCGCCAGCGTGGCGAGCGTCACGCGCGGGCCCACCTCCAGCAACAGGTGCTCGCCCCGGTCCCAGAGCGTGCGCAGCGCGGGCGAGAAGCGCACCGTGTCGCGCAGGTGCCGCGCCCAGTACTCAGGCGACGTCGCCTCGGAGGCCTTCAGCCACGTGCCCGTCGCCGTGGAGACGATGGGGATGCGCGGCTCCGACAGGCGCATGCCCTTCACCGTCTCCAGGAACGGCGCCACCGCGGCGTCCATCATCGGCGAGTGGAACGCGTGCGACGTCTGGAGCATCCGGCACGCGGTCCCCTCCGCCTCCAGCGCGGCCTGGAGGCGCTGCACGGCCTCCGTGGGCCCGGACACCACGCACAGGCGCGGCCCGTTGTCCGACGCGATGGCCAACCCGTCCTTCAGCCGGGGCGCCACCGCCTCCGCGGACAGGCGCACCGACAGCATGCTGCCCGGCTCCCGCGCCTGCATGAGCAGGCCGCGCTTCGCCACCAGGTGCAGCGCGTCCTCCAGCGTGAAGACGCCCGCGAGGCACGCGGCGACGAACTCGCCCACGCTGTGGCCCACGAGCGCGTCCGGCCGCACGCCCCAGCTCCACCAGAGCTGCGCGAGCGCGTACTCCACGGTGAACAGGGCCGCCTGCGCGAACGACGTCTGGCGCAGCGCCTCCGCGGCCTCGGGCGACTCGGGGTCCTTCGGGAAGAGCACCTCGCGCAGGTCGCGCCCGAGCAGCGGCTTGAGCACCTCCGCGCACGCGTCCACCGTGGCGCGAAAGGCCGGCGCGTGGCGGTACAGCCCGTGCGCCATGTCCGGATGCTGCGAGCCCTGACCCGGGAAGAGGAACGCCACCGGCGGCGTGGACTCCAGCCCCGGGGCCTCCGGCTCGGCCGCCGTCAGCGCCCGCACGGCCTCTTCATGCGTGCCCGCCACCACGGCGCGCCGGAACGGGAACGCCTTGCGCCCCGTGGCCAGCGTGTACGCCACGTCCGCGAGCGATTCCTCCGGATGCGCCTGGAGGTGCGCGGCCAGCCGCTGCGCCGCCTGCGTCAGCGCCGCGGGCGTCTTCGCCGACAGCGTCAGGAGCTGGCGCGGCTTCGAAGGACCGGAGACCGGACGCTCCGGCGCCTCCTCCACCACGACGTGCGCGTTGGTACCGCCCACGCCGAACGAACTCACGCCCGCGCGCAGGGGGCCCGTGCCCTCCGGCCACGCGGAGCGCTTCGCCTGCACGAAGAAGGGGCTGCGCGGGAAGTCGATCTTCGGGTTGGGCGTCTGGAAGTGCAGCGTCGGCGGCAGTTCGCGGTGCTTCAGCGCGAGCACCGTCTTGAGCAGGCCCGCCACGCCCGCCGCGGCGGTGAGGTGGCCGAAGTTGCTCTTCACCGAACCGATGGCGCAGAAGCCCGTGTCCGAGGTGTGCGCGCGGAATGCCTGCGACAGCGCCTCCACCTCGATGGGGTCGCCCAGCGGCGTCGCCGTGCCGTGCGCCTCCACGTAGCGGAGGGTGCGCGGGTCGATGCCCGCGTTCGCGTGCGCCGTCGCGATGGCGGTGGCCTGGCCCTCCACGCCCGGCGCCGCGAAGCTCACCTTGGCCGCGCCGTCGTTGTTGATGCCCACGCCGCGCAGCACCGCGTGGATGACGTCGCCATCCGCCTGCGCGTCCGACAGGCGCTTGAGCACCACCGCGCCCAGGCCGTCGCTGAAGAGGGTGCCGGTGGCGTTCGCGTCGAAGGGCCGGCAGTGCCCGTCCTGGGAGAGCATGCCGCCCTCCTGGTACAGGTGGCCGGACTTCTGGGGCACCGTCACGGACGCGCCGCCCGCCAGCGCCACGTCGCACTGGTGCGTCTGGAGCGCCCAGAACGCCTGCGCCACCGCGACCAGCGACGTGGAGCACGCGGTGTTGAGCGACAGCGCGGGCCCGCGCAGGTCCAGCTTGTGCGCGACGCGGGTCGCCACGTAGTCCTTCTCGTTGGCGACCATCGCCTGGAAGGCGCCCACCCGGCCCACGATGTCCTGCCGGGGCAGCACGTGCAGCGGCCCGTAGCTGTTGTTGTGCGTGCCCGCGAAGACGCCGATGAGGCCGGGGTAGGCTTCCGGCACGCAGCCGGCGGACTCCAGCGCCTCCCACGCCGTCTCCAGGAACAGGCGCTGCTGCGGATCCATCACCTGCGCCTCCTTCGGCGTGATGCCGAAGAAGGCCGCGTCGAACAGCTCCACGCCGTCCAGGACGCCGCGCGCCCGCACGTACTCGGGGGCGTCGCGCTCGGCGGCGGGCACCGACGGGTCCACCTCCTCGCGCGTGAAGGTGGTGACGGACTCCACGCCGCCCACCAGGTTCTTCCAGAACGTCTCCACGTCGGGCGCGCCCGGGAAGCGGCCCGCCATGCCGATGATGGCCACCGGCTCCGCGCCGCCCGCCGCCTGCTGGCGCTTCGCCTGCCGCGCCTCCGCCAGCTGCTTGAGCGACGGGCGCGACGCCTCCCCGCTCAGCGCCGCCGCCAGCTGCGCCACCGTGGGGGACTGGAACAACTGGACGATGGGGAGCTCCAGCCCGTGCTCCTGCCGCAGCCGCGCCACGCACTGGAGCGCGAGCAGCGAGTTGCCGCCCAGCTCGAAGAAGCTGTCGTGCACGCCCACCCGGTCGATGCGCAACAGCCGCGCCCACGCCTCCGCGAGCGTGCGCTCCAGCGGCGAGCGCGGCGCGACGAACGCCTGCTGCAGCTCCGGCCGCGTGGGCAGCGGGGCGGGCAGGGCGCGGCGGTCAATCTTTCCGCTCGGCGTGCGCGGCAGGGCCTCCAGCGTGACGAACGCGGAGGGCACCATGTAGTCCGGCACCCGCGTGGACAGGTGGCGCCGCAGCGTCCCGGCCGCGTGCTCCAGCGTGCCGTCCGGGACGACGTAGGCGACCAGCCGCTTGTCGCCGGGCACGTCCTCGCGCGCCACCACCGCCACCTGCTTCACCGCCGGGTGGCCGCCGAGCGCGACTTCAATCTCGCCCAGCTCGATGCGGTAGCCGCGCACCTTCACCTGGCCGTCGATGCGGCCCAGGAACTCCACGTTGCCGTCCGGCAGCACGCGCGCCAGGTCGCCCGTCTTGTACGCGCGCTCGCCGGTGCCGGGCTTGAGCGGGTGCGGCACGAAGCGCTCCGCCGTCAGCGCCTCGCGGTGCAGATAGCCCCGCGCCAGGCACACGCCCGCGAGGTACAGCTCGCCGGACTCCCCGTGCGGCACGGACTGCTTCTGCTCGTCCAGCACCAGGAGCTCGCAGCCGTCCAGCGCCTTGCCGATGGGCGGCAGCGCGGGCCACGCATCCGGGGCACCCCGGAGCACGTAGCTGGAGACGACGTGCGTCTCCGACGGGCCATAGTGGTTGTGCAGCGCGCAGCCCGGCAGCGCGGCGAAGAACGCGCGCAGGTGGTGCGTCACCTGGAGCTGCTCGCCCGCGGTGACGACCTCGCGCAGGGACGGCGGCACATTCTGGTGCGAGGTGGCGATCTCCGCCACGCTCTGCAGCGCGATGAAGGGCAGGAACAGCCGCTCCACGCGCTCCTCCGCCAGCAGCTGCAACAGCAGCACGGCGTCCAGCCGCAGCGCGTCCCGCACCAGCACCAGCGTCCCGCCGGAGCACCAGGTGCCGAACAGTTCCTGGAACGACACGTCGAAGGACAGCGGGGAGAACTGCAGCGTGCGCGTGCCCGGCCCCGCGATGGACTGGCCCAGCTGCCACGCGATGAGGTTGGCGAGCGGCCGGTGTCCCATGGCCACGCCCTTGGGCGTGCCCGTGGAGCCCGACGTGTAGATGGCGTAGGCCAGCCCCTCCAGGCTCGACGCGTCCACCGGCGAGGCCGGGGCGTCGGAGGCGAAGAGGGCAGGGGCTTCATCCAGGCACAGCACCGGCCCCGCGAAGGCGGGCAGGCCCGCGCGCAGCTTCGCCTGGGTGAGCAGCACCGGCGCCTTCGCGTCCTCCAGCATGAAAGCCAGACGCGGCGCGGGATAGGCCGGGTCCAATGGCAGATACGCGCCGCCCGCCTTGAGCACGGCCAGCACCGCCACCACCATCTCCACCGACCGCTCCAGGCACACGCCGACGAGCACGTCCGTGGTGACGCCCAGGCTCCGCAGGTGGTGCGCGAGCTGGTTGGAGCGGCGGTCCAACGCCGCGTATGTCAGCCCCGCGCCCTCGAACCGGACCGCCTCGGCGTCAGGGGTCCGGGACGCTTGCGCAGTGAAACGAGCCACCACTGTCTGCATGAGCGCTGCATCCACGGACATATCCCCCAGGGCCATCCGACCTTCTGGTTCCGAACGTTTGAAATAGAAGAGGATGGGAACGACGGACCAATGCAGTCCCCGAGCATGCCATGCCTGGAAAGGAATGATCGCGCCCGGGCAGATTCCTTACGGCCGGGCGGCCCCTTGGCCGCTCTCCAGCCTTCGCATTCAGAGAAAGCGCGAAAAGAACGCCAACACCCTGCGTGGATATTCTTCCGGCGCGGCCTGGAGGTAGTTCTCATGGCCCGCCCCCGGGACGCGCCACTTCTCCCAGGGGCCTTGACCCTGGCGCAGGAGGTCCTCCAGCGCGGCGTCCGGCACCCACGGGTCCATCGCGCCGGCCATCAGCAGGACGGGGCGGCCCGCCAGCGCGGCCATGTCCCGCGCGGGTTGGACGGCGTTCACGTCCACGCCCGCGCGCTTCATCACCCCCAGCGCCGGCCACAGGCCCAGGGGGCCCCAGTGTCCCAGCTCATCCTGGAGCGCCTGCGCGGGAGCGACGGCCGCGGCCTCCACCACCACGGCCTTGAGGCGCGGATCTTCCGCCGCCGCCTTCAGCACCGAGTAGCCCCCCAGCGAGAACCCGAGCGCGCCGACGCGCTTCGCGTCCACCTCCGGCTGTCTCGTGGCGAAGTCCACCGCCGCCCGCACCTGGGCCGCCTCGCGGTCCCCATAAGTCGAGACCGTTCCGTCACTCTCCCCATGGGCGCCCAGGTCGAAGAGCACCAGCCCGTACCCGGCCTGCGCCAGGAACCGGGCCTCGGGCAGCAACTGGGTGCGGTTGCCTGACAGGCCATGGACCAGGACGACGAGCGCCCCGTCGCGCGGCGGCAGGTACCAGCCCTTGAGCTGGAGGCCGTCGCGGTCCTGGAACGCCACGTCCCGCAGGCCGGCGAGCTCCGCTTCCCGCGGAGGGCTCCCCACCGGCTGCCGGGGCGGGTGCACCTCCTGGGAGATGTAGCGCGCGCTGCGCACCGCGACCCAGGCCGCCATCGCCAACAGGGCCACGCCCCCCAGCACCAGCCCGGCGACGAGCGGACGCTTCACGCGGACTCCCGCGCCACCCACGCGTCGATCTTCGCCTCCAGCACGTCCAGCGGCAGCGAGCCCGTCAGGAGCACTTCATCGTGAAAGGCCTTCACGTCGAAGCGCTGGCCCAGCGCGGCCTCCGCCCGGTCGCGCAGGGCGCGGATCCGCAGCTGGCCGACCTTGTACGCCAGCGCCTGGCCTGGCCACGCGATGTAGCGGTCCACCTCGTTGGTGACGTCCAGCTCCTGGCGCGGCGCGTTCTCCATGAAGAAGTCCAGCGCCTGCTTCCGCGTCCACCGCTTCGCGTGCAGGCCGGTGTCCACCACCAGCCGCACCGCGCGCCACATCTCGTAGGCGAGCTGGCCGAACTTGTCGTGCGGGTCGTCGTACAGGCCCAGCTCGTCACCCAGCGACTCGCTGTACAGCGCCCAGCCCTCGTCGAAGGCCACGTAGGACGTGTAGCGGCGGAAGTCCGGCACGTCGGGCTGCTCGGAGGTCAGGGACACCTGGAAGTGGTGGCCGGGCACGGCCTCGTGCAGCGTCAGGGGCACCATCTCCCAGACGGGCCGCGTCTCCGGCCGGTAGAGGTTCACCTGGAAGGTGCCCGGGCGCGAGCCGTCCGCGGAGGCCGGGAAGTAGAACCCCGTCGTCACGTCCGGGGCCATGGCCTCCGGGATGGGTTCGACGACGTAGGGCTTCCTCGGCATCGTGCGGAACAGCCGCGTGAGCAGCGGGTCGATGCGCTTCGCCAGCGCCCGGTAGCGCGCGAGCAGCGCCTCACCCGTGGGCTCGTAGAAGCGCGCCTCCGTGCGCAGCTTCTCGAAGAACGCCTGCCGCGTGCCGGTGAAGCCCGTGCGGGCCATCACCCCGTCCAGCTCCGCGCGCAGCCGCTGGACCTCCGCGAGCCCCATCGCGTGGATCTCATCCGGCGTCAGCCGCGTCGTCGTGTGCCGGCGCGCGAGCACCGTGTACAGCGCCTCGCCGTCCGGGAACTGCCACACGCCCACGGTCTCCGGGGCCGCGGGCAGGTACTCCGTGGTGACGAAGTCCAGGGCGCGCTTGAGCGCGGGGACCACGGTGTTCGCGATGGCGTCACGGCCCGCCTGCTGAAGCCTCCGCGCGTCCTCCGCCGGGAAGTCCTTGGGCATGCGGGTGAAGGGGCCGTAGAAGCCGCTCTGCGTCGGGTCCTTCACCACCTGCCGCTCCAGCTGCGGCGGGATGCGCTGGAGCACGATGCGCGGGTGGATGCGGTGCTGGCGCATGCCTTCGCGCATCAGCGCCACCACCTGATCCGCGTAGGCGCCGAAGCCCTCCAGCCGCTTCACCCAGTCCTCGTAGTCCCGCACCGTCTCGAAGCGGAGGGTGTCCGCCAGCTGGTACGCCGTCTGGAGGCCCGGCGGCTGCTTGAGCCCCTCCGGCAGGCCGCCCATCTGGTTGAGGGGCAGCAGGTGCCACTTCACCCCGTACTCTTCAATCCACGTCTCGTGCATCCGGCGGAACAGGTCCAGGTGCAGCCGGTCCGCGTCGCTGTCCAGCCCGGCGCGGTCCACGTCCTGGAGCCGGCGCAGCACGTCGTGGCTGTGCCGGTGATCCGCCTCCAGCGCGGCGAGGCTCAGGTCGTCCCACTTGTCGTTCCAGCGCCGGTCCCCCAGCAGCGACGCATAGGTGGGGTACTGCTGGAGGGAGTACTGCCACTCCGCTTCCAGCAGGGCATGCAGGGAAGCGGACATGGCGCCGCGCCGGGGGACGGACTCGGATGACATGGACGGACTCCGGAGTGGGAACCGCGACTAGACGAACAGCGTGGGATCGAACTCGTCCACGTTGACCGGCAGGAGCCGGGGCAGGGGACGCTGGAAGACGCGGGCGTTGAGCTCCAGGTCCACGACCTTCAGGCCCAGCGGGGTGAGCTCGCGGAACCTCTGGCTCACGTACTCGCGCAGGCCCAGCACGGCGACCTGGCGCTTCTCCTCCAGCAAGGGCTTGAGCGCCTCCGCGAAGTCCGCGCCGTCGTGGCTGGCCAGGCCCACCGCCGCTCCCGGGCGCTGGGTGCGGATGTTCTCCAGGAGCTTGAGGATGCCCAGGTCCACGACCTTCTGGTCCGGCCGGCCGTGCAGCAGCGCCACCTCACAGCCCGCGGACTTCAGCGCGCGCACGAAGCCAATCATCGCGTCCGGCAGCTGCTCTCCGCGTGCGTTGAGCACCACCACGCAGCGCACGGGCTTGGGGAAGTAGGTGTCGCAGAAGGCGACCAGCCGGTCGAACTGCACCCGGTCCTGGGGCTCGGGCTTGCGCCCGACGATGTTGGAGACGGCCCAGTCGACATTCTCGGCGTCGATGAGGACGTAGGATGCGGCGGCGGGACGGACGGATTGCATGGCGGGGACAATACGCGGGCTGCCGGCCGTTGTGGGTTTTCATCGACCCACGCGAATCCGTTGGAACTCCTCCAACAGCAGCTCCGACACGCGCCGCACGCGGGGAATCTCCAGCGCGGACCTCGCGCACACGAGGTGCGTCTGGCTCCGGGCGAACGGGCCCAGGTCCAGCTCCAGGGGGACGAGCCGCGTCGGGCGGGTGAAGCGGTGCGCCATGCGCGCCATCACCATCGCGCCCAGGCCGGCCTCCGCCGCCGCGAGCATCACCAGGTAGCTGTCCGCCGTGAAGGACGGGCTGAAGCCGGGGATCATCGACTCCAGCTGGGGGTTGGGCGGGACGGCTTCGAAGGGCGGCGCCCAGGCCACCCAGGGCAGCTCCTGGAGCGTCACCTTCCTCGGCAGCCGGGCCTTCAGGGCCCTGGACACGAAGACGCTGTTGGGGACCTCCAGCGTGTCCACGAGCTTGAGGTCCGCGCTGGTGGGAGGCCGTCCGCGCAGCGCGAGGTCCGCCTCGCCGCGCCCCAGGTCCAGGTACTGGATCTGCGACTGCACCTCCAGCCGCAAGCCCGGGTGCTTCTGCGCGACGAAGGCGGCGAAGGGGGCCACGAAGTCGAAGCTCAGGTAGGGCGTGGCCGTCACGCGCACGATGCCCCGGGGTGAGCTGTCCGCGGACTCCGCCGCGCGGTGCAGCTCCCCGGCCCACTCCGCCATCTTCTTCGCGGGCACCAGCAGCCGCTCCCCCGCGGACGTGAGCGCCGCGCCGTCCACGCTCCGGCGGAACAGCGCCGAGCCCACCGCGTACTCCAGCGCTGCCAGCCTCCGGCTCACCGTGGGCTGGCCGATGCGCAGCCGCCGCGCCGCCGCGCTGAAGCTGCCCGTCTCCGCGATGGCGAGGAACAGCCGGGCGTCGTCCCAGGAGATATCCATGAATGGATGGCATCATGCCGTTTTCGCCAATTTCCATCCACGGGCGCATCCCGCATCCTGCCTCCTGTCCCGAACGCCCGGTGCTCCGGGTCCGGCAAGAACAAGGAGTCCCCGCCATGAAGTCGTCCCTGCTCGCGCTCTGTCTGTCCGTCGTGGGTTTCACCACCGGCTGCGCCACGTCCTCCCACGGCGTCCAGAAGTCCGCGCTCGGCGTGACGCGGCCCGCGGACACGCTGCTCGCGCAGTTGGACGTGCCGGGCCCGGTGGAGCTGGAGACCGTGACGTCGTGCGACTGGGCCGTGGATCGGAGCGGCCTCATCAACCTGGACCACCCGACGGCGAAGGCGGCGCACCTGGAGGACGGGGACGAGCCCGTCCAGGTCTTCTTCCATGCGCTGCGCCACCCGACGCACGGGCTGTACATCGTGGACACGGGCGTGGAGACGGCGCTGCGGGACGCGCCCGACCGCTCGGCGATGCGCGGCATCGTGGCGAGCGCGATGCACATGGAGAAGATGACGGTGCTGGCCCCGCTGGGCGAGTGGCTGGCGAAGCAGCCCCAGCCGCTCTCCGGGGTCTTCCTCACGCACCTGCACCCGGACCACATCAGCGGCATGGCGGACGCGCCGGCGGGGACGCCCGTCTTCACCGGCCCGGGTGAGGCGGGCAGCCGCGCCTTCGTGAACCTGCTGGTGCAGGGCGCCACGGACCGCGCGCTGGAGGGCAAGCCGGCGCTGTCGGAGTGGAACTACACGGCCGACCCGAAGGGCCTCTTCGACGGCGCGGTGGACGTCTTCGGGGACGCGTCCGTGTGGGCGCTCTGGGTGCCGGGGCACACGCCGGGCAGCACCGCGTACCTCGTGCGCTCCACGAAGGGGCCGGTGCTGCTGCTGGGCGACGCCAGCCACACGCGCTGGGGCTGGGAGCACGACGTGGAGCCGGGCACCTTCACGCAGGACGGGCCCCGGAGCGTGGAGAGCTTCAAGAAGCTGCGCGCGTTCGTCGCGGCGCACCCGGAGGTGGAGGTGCGCTTCGGCCACCAGCACTGAGGCCCTCCAGGCCTCCGCGAAACGCGCGGCGGTACGCGAGGGGGCTGGTGGCGACGAAGCGCTGGAAGTGTTCGCGGAAGGTGGTGATGGATCCGAAGCCCACCTTCTGCGCGATGGCCTCCACGGACTGGCTGGTGGTCTCCAGCAGGTGTTGCGCGCGGCGCACGCGGGCGTGGAGGAGCCACTGGAGGGGCGTGGTGCCGGTCTGTTCCCGGAAGTGGCGGCTCAGGGTGCGCTCGCTCATCGCGGCCTTCCGGGCCAGGGCCTGGAGCGTGAGCGGCCGGTGCAGGTGGTCCTCCATCCAGTGCAGGAGCGGCTCCAGCGACGCGCCTTCGGGCGCGGGGGGCACGTGGGTGATGAACTGGGACTGGCCGCCGTCGCGCTCCAGCGGCATCACGGCCAGCCTCGCCGCGTCCGCCGCCACCGCGGCGCCATGGTCGCGCCGCACCAGGTGCAGGCAGAGGTCCAGCCCCGCCGCCGCGCCCGCGGAGGTGAGGAGCTGGCCGTTGTCGACGTAGAGGACGTTCGGATCCACCTGGATGGCGGGGTGGCGCCGGGCCAATTCCTCCGCGGCCATCCAGTGCGTGGTCGCGCGCAGCCCGTCGAGCAGCCCCGTCGCGGCCAGCAGGAACGCCCCCGTGCAGATGGACGCGATGCGCGTGCCCCGGCTGGCCGCCGCGCGCAGCGCCTTCAGGAGCGCGGGAGGGACGGGCGCGGAGAGGTCCATGATGCCGGGCAGGAAGATGGTGTCCGCGCGCGCCAGCGAACCCAGGCCATGGTGGGTCTTCACCCGGAACGCGCCCGCGTGGACCTCCGGGGTCAGGCCGCAGACGCGGACCTGGTAGCCGGGGCCGCCGAAGGGCAGCCGCACGTGGCGGAAGACCTCGGTGGGAATCGAGAGGTCGAAGGGCACCACTCCATCCAGCGCGACGATGGCCACGGTGTGCATGGCGGGAAGATGCCAGGACCGGGGTGTTCCCGCCAGGAGGGGCTGTGGCGGGAAGTCGTCGAAAGATGGCGTTTCCGCCACTCACGGCGCCGGGGGCGCGCATGGCATACGGGCGGGGTGCGTGACGGATGCACGGTGAGGGTTTCCGCGTGTTGATCTACCGCTTGCTGCTCCTGCTGAAGTTCGTGGGCGTGGTGCTGTACGGGGGCGGGCTCGTGGGGGCGCTGGCCGCGACGACGTCGCAAGAGCGCAAGCGCGCGGTGCACGCCATCGCGTCGCCGGGGCTGGTGGTGACGTGGACGGCGGGCTACCTGCTCACGCTCCAGTTCCAGCTCGCGTTGACGGAGGCGTGGATATCGGGCGGGCTGGCGCTGTCGCTGGTGTCGCAGCTGTCGCTGGTGGCCATGGCGTCCCGCGAGCGGCGCACGCTGGCGGGCGCGCTGATGGCGGCCGTGCCGTTCTTCCTCGTCCTGGTGTTGATGATCTTCCGGCCGCGCTGGCCTTGGGTGGACACATGAGTGCGCTGCGACAGCTGAGGTGGGTGGCCTTCCTGGAGGGGATGTCCTTCCTGGGGCTGCTCTTCATCGCGATGCCGGTGAAGTACCTGCTGGCGCAGCCGCTGGCGGTGCGGGTCGCCGGCAGCGTCCACGGGCTCCTGTTCCTGCTCTTCGTGTCGTCCCTGTTCCGCGCGGCGTCCGAGCACGGCTGGACGGCGCGCCGTTCGCTCGCGGCGTTCGGCGCGTCGCTGGTGCCGTTCGGGACCTTCGCGCTGGACCGCGCGCTGCGGCGGGAGGAGCGGGGAGGGGAAGGCTGAGGCCATGCTGGCGATGGCCTCACTCCGGTTCAAGCTTGAGGACTCTGTCGACAGCACCTCGCCGTGCCTTCCGCACGGCGAGCATCCAGTCCGCCCGGCCGGCGGGGTCCGGGGGCGCGGTGCTTTACGGACGGGCGGCCTCCTGGGTGATGAGCATCAGCTTCAGGGCGGGCTGTGCGCTGATGCCGGCGGCTCCGAGGTTGAAGCCGACGATGCGGGTCATCTCCGTGGTGTAGTTCGTGAAGGTCTGGTCGATGGACTGGGCCAGTGCTTCCGGGGAGCTGCTGGAGACGTCCTGTCGGAGCAGCTCCGACAGGACGACGCCCAACGTCGCCCCGATGCCGCTGGCCGCCTGAACGAGCGACCGCATGGTTTCCCTGTTGGCGCCAGCATCCTCGGCCCACCGGTAGAGGACGGAGTCCTCCGCATCCAGGATGCGCGCACGGTACGTGGTCCAGGCCTGAGCGGCATTGGCGGGGGATGTGGCCAGGTTCGAGAACAGCTCCGAGGCGGCTGCGTCCGCCGAAGGCTGCAGCGCGGAGGCGCCTGCCTGCCCGAGGACGAAATGCACCGCCGCTCCAGTGGCATGGATCTCCGCGAGGGAAGTGTCCCACTGGCAGTCATTGCCTAGGCATGCCTGCTTCGCGATCGCCCGGAACACCATGCCGGCGTCGCGCTCCGCCTTCTGATGCTCGAGCGCCGAGTGCATGGGAAGCGCGGCGTCCCGCGCGGCAAAGAAGTCCGCATAGGCCTTCGCCGCGGAGGTCGTCCCTGAATCCAACGCGAGGTCCAACGTGGAGGCTGCGTCCCGGGGAGCGCTCAGCAGCTCGGCTTTATTGAAGTACACGGAGCCCGGCGCTGCGTAGGCGCTGATACGCGCCTGCTGCGCGGCTCGCACCGCCATGCTGAGTGTCCGCAGCGCTCCCGGAATATCGGAGGACAGCCGAACCGCCCGGGCCCGCCTCGAGGTGAGTCGCAGGCGCAGGTCCACCGTGTCCACGTTCCCCGGCTCGACACCGTCGCGGACCATCTGGACGTAGACCTCCGCTTCAAGCGAGGTCTCCGTGCTCATGGGAGGCGCCGTGCGCACGTCCTGGCCGGGGGCGGGCTGCGTGGAGTCCAATAGGGCGGACGCCCGCGTCCGTCCGGTAGGGCCCACCGCTTCGAGGATGACGCGGACGTATGACTGATCCAGCTTCAGGCTGTATCCGCCCTGGTCGTCCACGTCCGCCTCGGCGATCACCTTCGCCTGGCCGTCGACCTCCAGGACGCTGGCCCGGACCTTCGCCGTCGCGGCGGTCGTGCCCGGGCCACCCCACGCGTCCTCCGCTCCGCTGAGCTCCTGGCTCGCCGGCCCTGACCCGTTGGTGATGCGTCCCCGGACCTCGACCTCATCTCCAGTTCTACAGGCGATCAGCATTCCGCACATCAGCCCGACCTGAACCACATTCCCAACGTTGCGCATCCGCATTCGTGGCCACCCCAGGGACGCTCCGGCCAGCGACCCGAGGGGCCTCTTCTAAGGGTGGGGCGAAGGAAAGCGAAACCCGTGGTCCAGATGCTTGCCTAGCGCAACGAAAAGGAACCCTCGGAGATGATCAGCAGCTCCACGCCGGTGTTCGTCCTGGCGCCAAATCCCGTCAGGGTGGCCGTGGCTCCGCCGCGCACCGCGGCGTCATAGGTGGTGAAGGCGTTGACCACCGCCTCCGACAGCACCGTGGCCGAAGCCTTGCCGGACTGCTCCAGCACCGTGCCCAGCGTGGTGTCGAGCGTCGCGCCCGCCTGTGCTCCCACGTTCACCGCGGAGTCGAAGGCGAGCTGGTTGCTGGTCGTGACGCCCAGGTACGCGCCCATCACGGACGCGCTGCCGCTGGTGGTGAGCTGCGCGTTGTAGTTCGTCCAGGCCGTCGCGGCGGCACTGGCCGACGTGGCGCTGGAGAGGTTCGTGCGCAGCGTCGTGGCCGCGGTGTTCGCCTGGGCCAGCAACGTGTCGGTGGCACTGGCGCCCTGGAGCACGGCCTTCACGGCGGCCTCCGTGGCGCGCGCCTCCAGCGCGGCGGCGGCCCGCACCGACGCGTCCACGACCGCGATCCCCGCGCCAGTGGACAGCCGCGCCTCCACCGCCATGCGGTAGGCCACGCTGGCCTCGCGCTCCGCCTGCTGGTCCTGCGCGTCGTTCACCTGGGGCGTGGCCGCGCGCACCTCCGCGAAGAAAGCGTCATACGCCTCCACCGCCTGCCCACCCGCGTCCAGCGCCGCGTCCAGCTTCGCCGCCGCGTCCAGCGACGCGCTGAAGAGCTGCTCCTGCGTGACGACCACTCCCGCGCGGGCATACGCCTTGATCCGGGTCGCCTGCGCCGCGCGCACCGCCGCGCCGAGCGCCTCCACCGACTCCGTCGCCGTCTCCTTGCGCTGGCCGCGCACCGCCGTCGCCTGCTCCACGTTCAGCCGCGTGCGCAGGTCCACCGTGTCCACGCTGTCCGGCGCGTCGCCGTCCCGCACCATCTGGACGTAGACCTCCGCCTCCAGCGACGACTCGCTGGTGATGGGCGGCGCCGTGCGCACCTCCTGCCCGGACAGCGGCGCCGTGGAGTCCAGCAGCGCGGAGCCCACCGTGATGCCGGACTTGTTCACCGCCTCGATGACCAGCCGCTGCCCCGCGTTGTCCAGCTCCAGCGTGTAGCTGCCATCCGCCGCGACGTCGGCCTCGGCCAGCGTCGTCAGGTCACCCGCCGCCAGCACGCGGCTGATCCGCACCGTGGTGGTGGCCGACGCCGTCCCGTCTCCCCCCAGCGCGGGCGCGCCGTCGACGAGCCCCTGCGACTGCTGGCCGCCGCCATTGGTCACGTGTCCCCGGACCTGCACCTTGTCGCCACCACAGGCGGCAAGCCACAGACCGACGACTGCACCCAGCACCACTTCACCCGCGCGACGCGTCCGCATGTGTTGAGAACCCCCGCCGGGCGCAATCCCGCCTCGGCATTGGATGGGGAATACACCCAGGGGTCACGCGGGATGCAAGCAGCCGTGCGTGCTGCCATCCCAGGCCGCCGTCAGCTCAGCTTTTCGAGCAGTCTCCCGAGCTCCGCCTGCTCCGCCGCGCTCAAGCGGCCAAGCCGCGCGCCGAACGCGTCCGACAGCAGCGCGAGGCCCCGCGACGTCACCTTGCGCCCGGCGGGAGTCACCTGAAGCCGATGCCGGCGCAGGTCCGCGGAGTCGATCTCCCGGCGCAGGAAGCCCGCCGCCTCCAGCCGCTTCACGTACACCGTCACGGTCGGCTTGGGCATGCTCAGGGTCGCCGCCAGCTCCGCGGGGTAGGGGTGCTCCTCCACCTGCGACAGCACGAACAGCTCCTTCACATCCAGCCCCAACTCGGAGATGTCGGCGGAGACACCGGAGATGACCGCCATCAGCAGGTTGTAGTTGAGCGACCAGATCTTCGCCGCGTCGATTTTCGACATGGGCCCTTGCGCGGAAATTGGTACAAAATTAAATCAGTTCAAGGCTGAACCAATCCGGCCTCCCCAAAACGGTAGCACATCCCCAGGAGCCCCCATGTCTCTGGACCACTACGTGACGCTCGGCCGCTCAGGCCTCCGCGTGAGCCCGCTGTGCCTTGGTGCGATGACGTTCGGTGAAGATCTCGGCTGGGGCACCAGCGTGGAGGAGTCCGAGCGGATCATCGACCGCTTCATCGAGCTGGGCGGCAACTTCATCGACACCGCGAACTTCTACACGAAGAGCCATTCCGAGAAGATCATCGGCGACCACGTCGGGCGGAACGCGGCCCTGCGCGACCGCCTGGTCATCGCCACGAAGTTCAGCGGGAACCTCTACCCCGGGGATCCGAACGGGGGCGGCTCCGGCCGCAAGTCCATCATCTCGGCCTGCGAGAACTCGCTCCGCCGCCTGCAGACCGACTACATCGACCTCTACTGGCTGCACAACTGGGACAAGCACACGCCCATCGACGAGACGATGGCCGCGCTCGAGGACCTCGTCCGGGCCGGCAAGGTCCGCTACCTCGGCGTCTCCGACACGCCGGCGTGGAAGGTCGTCGAAGCGAACGTCACCGCGCGCTTCCGGGGCTGGTCGGCCTTCATCGGGTTGCAGATTGAGTACTCGCTGCTCGAGCGCAGCGTGGAGCAGGAGCTGGTGCCCATGGCCCTGGAGCACGGGCTGGGCATCACGCCCTGGTCGCCGCTCAAGAGCGGCGCGCTCAGCGGCAAGTACACCCGCGCGAACGCGGGCCAGCTGAAGGGAGACCGGGGCGTCTTCCTCGAGCCCTACCTGAACGAGAAGACCTACACCGTCGTCGACGCGCTTGAGGCCATCGCCCGCGCGCATGAGAGCACTCCGGCGCGCGTGGCGCTGGCCTGGGTCATGGCGAAGCCGGGCGTGGGCTCCACCATCATCGGCGCGCGGCGCATCTCGCAGCTCGAGGACAACCTGAAGGCCGCCGACGTGAAGCTCACGGCCGAAGAGCTGAACCGGCTGGACGAGCTCACGAAGCCCACGTTCGGGTTCCCGCAGAGCATGGAGCCCATCTTCCCCGCCATCCACAACGGCGGGACCCGGGTGAACGGCATCCAACTGCCGGCCTCCCCCTTCGGCGTGCAGAAGGGCGACAAGGTCTACTGACCGCCGTCACCGCCGGGGCCGGGGCCGTGCGCCCGGCCCCTTCGCGGGGGAGCGGAACAGGCGCCGTGCCCGACAAGCCACTACCCGTCCACCGGGGAACAGCGCAGGTTTCCTCCCATTCACGGGAGCGGATCATGAAAGTCTTCGTGTTGGGCGCGACGGGGTACATCGGCGGGTCGGTGGCGGCGCGGTTGATGGCGGCGGGCCATCAGGTCCTGGGCACCGCCCGGACCCCGGACAAGGCGCGGGCGCTGGAGGCGCGCGGCATCCAGGCGACGGTCGCCTCGTTCGACGACCTGGATGCGCTCGCGCGGCTGGCGAGGGAAGCCGACGCCGTCATCAACGCGGCGTCCGCGGACGAGCGCAAGGTGGTGGAGGCGCTGCTCGCCGCGCTGAAGGGCTCCGGCAAGCACTTCATCCACACCAGCGGCTCCAGCATCGTCGCCACCGACGCGGGCGGCGAGCTGACGGCCGGCGTGCACGAGGAGGACACGCCCATCGAGCCCGTGCCGGAGAAGGTGGCGCGCATCTCGCTGGACAGGACGGTACTGGACGCCGCGAAGGACGGCATCCACACGAACGTCATCTGCCCGTGCCTCATCTACGGCAAGGGACTGGGCCTGAACCCGGACAGCGTGCAGCTGCCGCCGCTCATCCAGTACGCGCGGGAGACGGGCACGGCGCGCTACATCGGGAAGGGGGAGAACGTCTGGTCCAACGTGCACATCGAGGACCTGGCGGACCTCTACCTCCTGGTGCTGGAGCGAGCCCCGGCCGGGACGTTCTTCTTCGCGGAGAACGGTGAGGCGAACTTCCGGGACGTGGTGACGGCCATCGGCAGGAGCCTCCACCTGCCCGTGGCCAGCATGCCGCTTCTGGAAGGGGAGCAGCGCTGGGGCGTGGAGCTGGGGCGGCTGGCGCTCGCGTCCAACAGCCGCATCCGCGCGAAGCGGGCCCGCGCCCTGGGCTGGAAGCCGCACCGGCCCTCCGTGTTCGACGTGCTCGCGGAGCTGAAGTAGCCGCGGACCCGCTCCGGGCCCGCGGCCTTCTTCCGTCATGCGGCCTTCACGTCAGTCCGCCAGCATGAAGCCGACCTTGTACTTGCGGGCCTGCGCCGGGAAGCTGCGCGCCACCGCGTCCGCCACGTAGCCGGCGAGGTTGGGGAACACGTAGTCGCGCTCCACGGCGGTGTTCAGGCCCAGCCACGAGGCCAGCGTCCAGCCGTACTGCTCCACCGTGAGCGTGGGAATCCAGCGGCCCCGCTCGTCCGTGGAGCCGTCCAGCGAACCCGACAGGTCCAGGCTGGGGAAGGTGCCGTAGAGCGCCTTGCCCGCGACGCGGTTGCCCAGGACGATGGCGTGGCCACCCCAGGCGTGGTCCGTGCCGCTGTCGCCGTTCTCCAGCAGCGTCCGGTTGAAGTCGCTCATGGTGAAGAGCGTGGCCTGCGGCGCGTTGGAGCCGAACGCGGTCTGCGTCTCCAGCAGCGTCACCGCCTTCTGGAAGGCGTCGAGCGCGAAGTCCAGCTGCTCCAGGAGCTTCGGCTGGTCCACGTCCTCGTCATGGTGCGTGTCGAAGGAGCCGAAGCCCACGGAGAACACCTGGCGCTTGAGGCCCAGGCCCGCGTTGCTCACCGGCATCGCGCCCGCCACCAGGTCGCGCACCACCTGGTAGAGCTGCGTGTGCAGCGTCCACTTCGCGGTGTCCTCCGGCGGCAGCGTGGGCACGAAGTAGCCGTCGATGGCGTCGCGGGTGGCCTGGGGCAGCTGCGCCCACGCCGCGTCGCGCGCGGCGGCGCGGGCGGAGGCGAAGGTCTGCGCCGTGGTGAACACGCCCGCGTAGGCCGTCTCCAGCACGTTGCCGTCCTGCACCGTCATCACGTCCGCCAGCGCCGCCTGCTGGAGCAGGTCGAAGTCCGACGGCGGGGTGGCGACGGTGCGGAACGCGAGCGTGCCGTCCGGCGCCACCACCATGGGCTTGCGCTCCACGCCCGCGCAGAAGCGCGGCTTGCCTCCGAACGACGTCACCTCCGGGTAGTCCGGCGGCGTGCTGGTGTTGAGCACGTGGAGCTTGTCCGCCGCGCGGCCGCCCCAGCCCGTGACCTTGATGTCGGCGGTGACGGTGCTGGAGCCGGGGTTGGCCAGCGCGCTCGCCCAGGCGTCCTGCTGGTCGCTGTGGGAGAAGAGGTTCTCCGGCACGGCCGTCCCGCCCGCCAGGTAGTCCGCCTTGGTCAGCGGGAGTACCAGCGGCCCCACGTTGCACACGAACGCGGCGCGCCCCGCCTCGAAGTGCGCGCGCAGCTTCGACAGCGTCTTGGGCAGGGCGAAGGACCCGGCGGCCATGCCCGTGGGGTTGATGAGATCCAACTGGTCCGCCTTCAGCCCGATGGTGGGCCGGGCGGCCAGGTACTGCGCGTAGGCGTTCGTCTCCCGCGGGATGAGGATGTTGTTGCTGTCGTTGCCTCCCAGCAGGAAGACGCAGACGGCGACGCGGCTGCCGGAGTAGCCGTTGAGGGTGGCGGCGTGGGCGTTGCCCACCCAGCGGGGGAGGGCGGCGGCGGCGGCCAGGAAACCCAGGCCATGCGTGGCGCGCCGGAGGAACTGGCGACGGGTGGTGGTCATGGGGTTCACCGCTGGATCTGGAAGGAGGGGGAGAGCAACGTCAGGTAGAGCCCGAGCTTCTTCTTGCGGATGGCCGAGTTCGCCCGGCTGTCACCCATGGCCGTCAGCAGCTTCTGCTCCAGCTCCGGCGCCATCGTGCCGTGCAGCCAGTAGCGGCCCAGGTACGTGACCAGGTCCGCGTTGGTGGCGGGCAGCAGTTCGTAGTCCACGGTGATGCCCGCGTTGGCGGTGCTGCCCGAGTAGAGGAACTCGTGGAGGAAGTTGGCGCGCGCGGTGATGGTGGCCGTGTCCAGGATGGCGAACTCCGGCCCCACCAGGCCGTCCGCGCCCGGCAGCGGCGCGTTGGGCGGGTAGAAGCTGAAGACGGAGGGCGGGCGGGTCACCCACTGGTTCATCGACTTGCTCCAGTTGCTCAGCTTCAGCCCCGGGTCCTTGGTGGCCGTGTCCAGCGTGGGGTCCAGCCAGCGGACCACGTTGGTGACGAACAGCGCGGGCGAGCGCAGGTGGCCGAAGCCGGGCCGCAGGTTGAGGGGCGGCAGGGCGCCGCGCGCCTCGTCGTCCTCCAGGATGGCGCGCACCACCGCCTGGAGGTTCCCGCGCGCGCCGGTGCCGTCGTTCTTGAAGACGGTGGCCACGCGCTTGACGTAGCCGGGCGTCGGGTTGCTCGTCACCAGGTGCTGGATGAGCTGCTTGCTGATGAAGGGCGGGACGTTGGGGTCGTTGAAGACGTTGTTCAGGGCCTGCGTCAGGTGCGTGGTGATGCTCCCGCCCGCGGCCGTGAAGACGCCCCGCAGGAGCTCCTGGCGGCTCGTGTCGTGGTTGTCGTTGCAGGGCATCAACGGGTTCTTGTAGTCGGGCGTGTTGATGGCGGCGCCCTTGGCCGGACAGGCGGTGGCGTTCCACGTCCAGCCGGACAGCGTGTGCGCGAAGGCCTTCACCTGCTCCTCGCTGTACGCGCGCTGCCGGTTGCCGTTGACGTCCAGCGCCGGGGTTCCGTCCAGGTTCAGCTTGTCCGTGCCCAGCGTGAAGAGCTGGAGCATCTCCCGCGCGTAGTTCTCGTTCGGGTCAATGGGGTTGCCCTTCGAGTCGAAGGCGCGGTTGTTCGCCATGTCCAGGTAGCGGCCCATGGCGGGGTTCTTCGTCACCTCCTCCAGCAGCACGCGGAAGTCGCCGAAGGCGTGCTGCGACAGCAGGTTCATGTACCCCGCGAGCCCCACCTTGGAGTCCACGTACGGCGTCCTCGCGGAGTCCGGGATGCCGTTCTGGGAGACGACGAGGATCTGACTGAGCGCGAACGCCACGCGCTGGCGGAGCTGATCCTCCCCCGTCACCGCGCGCTGGAAGAACTGCGAGCCCAGGTCCTGCGCGCTCTCCCCGTCGAACGGCGTGGCGGGCTGGAGCGCGAACTGCTCCGTGAGCGACTGGGTGATGCCCACCGCCATCACGTGCTCCACGGTGCCCACGGGCGCGGGGGCCACGCCGCGCGCGAGCTTCGGGCCGAAGGACGCCTGCTCCAGGAAGCGGATGCTGTTCGCTTCGCTGGGCGTCTCCAGGGACTCCACGGCCTGTTCGGCACGGCCCAGGACTTCTTGTTCGGGGGGAGGGGACTCTGCTGCGGAAGGCCCGTCGGCCTGTGTGCAGGATGTGGCGCACAGGACGAGGGCCAGGGCGGTGCGACGAAGCATCCGGTACCTCCTGGTGACTACGGGGGGTGATCGACCCCGGCAACGCCGGGGCCGCGACGTCGCAAAAGATTCTAGGAGATAGGTAAATTCAATGAAAGCGGGCTTTTCTGGTAGTGCCGCAACCATGGGACGCCGGAGGTTTCGCGGGACGCTACCGGGAGCGCCGCGCGGGCTTCGGGCCGTGCACCAGCGTGGCGACGAGCGTCTTCACCAGCGCTTCGGCTGGCGCGCCCTGGAACCCGGAGCAGGTGAGCTTGAGGCTGATGATGCCGTGCAGCCCCGCCCAGAACACCTCCGCCAGCCGCTCCGCGGGTGTGGCCTCCAGGGCCCGGCCGTCCGCCTTCAGGTCCTCGAAGGCCCGCACCAGCAGGGCGAAGGACTTCGGGCCCGCGCCATCCTGCTTGTCCTGGAAGAGGTCCGCGGACAGCTTGGGGTCCTCCATGAAGATGAGGCGGTAGGTCTCCGGGTGCTTCAGGCCGAAGGACAGGTACGCGTCCGCCAGCCGTGACAGCCGCTCCGCGGGCTCCTTCACGGCGGCCGCCGGCTCCAGCACCGCGAGCAGCTCCTGGAAGCCGCGCACGCACAGCTCACGCGCGATGGCGTCGCGGTTCTCGAAGTGGAGGTAGAGCGTCGCGGGCGCGTACTCCACCGCGTCCGCCAGCTTGCGCATGGAGAGGGCGCCGAAGCCCTCCTTCATCACCATGTCGCGCGCCACCTGGAGGATGTGCTCCCGCAGCTCCGCCCGCTGACGCTCCTTGCGCTCCGTGATGCCCATGTCACGAGGTTAGGGCTTGACGAACCGAACGGCCAGCAATAGATGAACGGTGTTCACCGAACGGCGTTCAGAAAAATATCAGCCGTTCATTCCCGGGAGGACGACATGGAGACGGTGGCGTTGTTCGGCGCTTCGGGCGTCATTGGGCAGACCGTGGCGCGGACGCTCCAGGCGCAGGGCCGGCCGTACCGGGTGGTGGGGCGCTCGGAGGGCAGCCTGCGCAGGGAGTTCGGCGCGGATCCGCGGGCGGAGGTGGTGACGTGGAACCCGGAGGACCCGGCGTCCATCCGGGCCGCTGCGCGGGGCGTCCGGACGCTCATCTACATGGTGGGGGGGAACTACTGGCAGTTCCACCTGCACCCGGAGCTGATGCGCCGCACGCTGGACGCGGCCATCGCGGAGGGCGTGGAGCGGGTGGTGCTCATCGGCACGGTGTACCCGTACGGGATGCCGCGCACCGCGACGGTGACGGAGTCCCATCCGCGCGAGCCGCACACCTTCAAGGGCCGCATGCGCAAGGCCCAGGAGGACCTGCTGCTGGAGGCGGACGCGGCGGGCTCCATCCAGGGCACCATCCTGCGGCTGCCGGACTTCTACGGGCCGGGCGTGGAGCGCAGCTTCCTGTACCGGGCCTTCGTCGCCGCGAACCAGGGCAAGCGCGCGCCGCTCATCGGGCCGCTGGACACGCCGCATGAGTTCGTCTTCGTCAACGACGTGGGCCCCGTCGTCACCGCGCTGATGGACGAGCCCCGCGCGTACGGCCGCTTCTGGAACCTGGCGGGCGCGGGCGCCACCACGCAGCGCCAGATGGTGAAGGAGATGTACGCGCAGGCGGGTCACCCCCCGAAGACGATGACGATGGGGAAGACGCTGGTGCGGCTGGCGGGCCTCTTCGACCCGTTCATGAAGGAGCTGGTGGAGATGTACTACCTGCTCACGAACCCCGTGCTGCTGGACGACTCCGCGCTGCGCGGGCTGCTGGGCACGGTGCACAAGACGCCCTACGCGGAGGGCATCCGCCAGACGCTCGCGGCGCTGCGCGGGGAACCGGAGGCGAACGTGCGCCCGGTCCCCGCGACGACCTGAACCGCCGCGCTCAGGCGGGCCGTGGGGATGCAGGCCGCGCGCCGCCGATGCCGCGCTCCCGCGTGCGGGCGTTCGTCAGCCGCTGACGGTGGCCCCCGAGCAGATCGCTTCGGGTGAGGATGCCCACGACGTGCTCCGGCCGTGCGCGGGAGACGACGGGCAGGCGGCCCACGCCCTCGTCCATCATCAGGTCCGCCGCCTCGCGCAGCGAGTTGTCGTCGAAGACGACCGCTGGGGCCCGCTTCACCACGTCCTTCATCCGCCGTCCGGCGCTGTCCTGGCCGTCCAGCAGGTCCCTCCGGGTGACGACGCCCACGAGCGCCCCTTCGCGGGAGACGACGGGGAAGCCCTGGTGGCGGGAGCCCGCGGCCTCGGTCGTGAGCCACGCGCGCACCTCCTCCAGGAGCATGTCCGCCTGCAACGTCACCACGGGCTTGAGGCCGTGGTCGCGCACGAGCGCCTGGCCCAGCGCGTCCGCGCCCAGCTCCGTGGGGATGCGGACGCCGCGACGGGCCAGCTTCTCCGTCATGATGGAGTGACGCATGAGCAGCGCGGACACCAGGTAGGACGCCGCGCAGCCGGTGAGCAGCGGCAGCAGGCCCATGGGCTGCCGCGTGGTCTCGAAGGCGAACACCACCGACGCCAGCAGCGCGCGGGACGCTCCGGCGAAGAGGGCGGCCATGCCCACCAGCGCCGCGACGCGCACGTCCACGCCCAGGCCGGGGAACAGCTGCGTGGCGAGCAGCCCCAGGCCGGAGCCCAGGCCTCCGCCCAGCGTGAAGAGGGGCGCCAGCGTGCCGCCGGACGTCCCGCTCCCCAGCGCGACGGACCAGGAGATGAACTTGAGCGCGCAGAAGACGAGCATCGCCGTCCCCACGAAGCGGCCGGACAGGATGTCCTCGATGTTGGTGTAGCCCACGCCCAGCGTGCGCGGGGACAGCAGGCCCACCACGCCCACGACGATGCCGCCCAGCGCGGGCCACCACATCCAGTGCAGGGGCAGCTTCTCGAACGCGTCCTCCAGCCAGTACACCGCGCGCGTGCACACCACGGACGCGGCTCCGATCACCAGGCCCAGCACGCCGTAGAACACGAGCGCCGTGCCGGACGGCGTGGTCAGGTCCGGGATGGCGAACGCGGGCGCGCCGCCCACGAAGGCGATGCGCACGCCCGTCGCGGTCGCGGTGGCCAGGGCCACGGGGATGACGGAGCGGGGCTTGAACTCGAAGAGCAGCAGCTCCACGGCGAGGAGCACGGCGGACACCGGCGCGCCGAACGTGGCGGCCATGCCCGCGGCGGCGCCCGCGGCGAGCAGCGCTTTGCGCTCGTCCGCCGTGACGTGGAGCCCCTGTCCCAGGAGCGACCCCAGCGCGCCGCCCGTGGCGATGATGGGCCCCTCCGCGCCGAACGGGCCGCCCGTGCCGATGGCGATGGCCGACGACAGCGGCTTGAGCAGCGTCATCCGGGGCGGGATGCGGCTCTGGTTGAAGAGCACCTGCTCCATGGCCTCCGGGATGCCGTGGCCCCGGATGGCCCGCGAACCGTAGCGCGCCATCAGCCCCACGATGACTGCGCCCGCCACGGGCACGAGCACCACCCAGCCTCCCAGCGTGTTGTCGCCGGGAGACACCGGCTGCACGGACAGGCGCCCGAAGAAGGCCAGGTTCGTCACGAAGTGGATGAGCGTGCCCAGCCCCTGCGCCACCAGGCCGGCGGCGACCGCGAGCCCCACCGCCAGGACGCTGATGAACACCGTGCGCGAGTCCACCGCCACGGAGGCGGTGGGGGTGCGCAGGCTGGCGAGCGCGGGGCCCATCGACGGGGCCACGGGGAGGCCGGACCGTTCCTCCGGCCGCTCGCCCAGGCCCTCCTCGATGCGTTCAGCGTCAGGCTTCTTCATCCGTAGGCTCCTGTGTCTTGCCGCGCCGCTTCGGGCGCGAGGATTCGTCTTCGAAAAAGAGCGGGGCTTCGTCCCCGTGCAGCCCCAGCGCGCGCACCCAGGCGTCCAGTCCCTGGACCAGCCCCGCGCGCACGTCAGGCTCCAGGCCGCGCAGTCCGGAGATGAGCCGGGCCTGGGCCATGGGCGGCGCCTTGCGCACCAGCGCGCGGCCCCTGGGCTCCAGCGCGACCTCCACGCGGCGGCCGTCCTCGTCGGAGCGGCGGCGGCTCACCAGCCCCTGTTCAATCAGCTTCGTGACGACGACTGACACGCTGCTCTGGTGCGTGAGCGTGCGCTCCGCGAGCGCGTTGATGGAGCAGGGCCCGGACTCCGCCAGCTCCTGGAGGATGAAGAGCTGGGCGCCGCTGATGCCCACCAGCCGCTCGGAAGCACGAGCGGAGACCCGCAGCAGGCGCACCAGCCGCCGCACGCTGTCCATGGCCGCGCGCACCTCGCCCGAGACGTCCGCAGGCGGCGGCGTTCGATTTGAATGGGAGCCCATATATCTGCCCGCAACCTACGGGGCAGGGGGCACGGGCACAAGCGAAAGCGCCGGGGCTGCCCGGCTGCCTGGGGGCCGGCAGGAGGGCGGCGCCCGGCGAGGGGGCGTCACCCCGGGCTGATGACTGTCATTGAGGGGCCTTCCTGCGCGGAGGTGCGACGCCTTGGGTCGCGGCCGGAACCGGCGGGTCCGGGCGGTCGCGCTGGGCCAGGAGCCAGTCGCAGAAGAGGCGCGCGGCCGGGCGCAGCCGCCGGTGCGAGGGATGGACCACGAAGTAGCTGGCGCGGGTGGGCACGATGGGCCCGGCCAGCCGGATGAGCCGGCCGTCCGCGAAGTAGGGCGTGACGATCTTCTCGCGCGCCAGCGCCGCGCCCAGGCCCTGCACCGCCGCCATCAGCGCGCCGGTGGTGTCGCTGAAGCTGTAGCGCTCCTCGACGCGCACCCCGCGAACGTCCGCCGAGCGGAACCAGTCCTGCCAGCCCTGGCGGCTGAGGTCCCCGATGAGCGGGAGCTTCGCCACGTCCGCCGCCTCGCGCACGTGCTCGATGCCCGCGAGCCGCGGCGAGGCCACGGGGAACAGGGCGTCGTCCATCAGGGGCTGCGCGCTCAGGCCCGGCCACGGGGGCTGGCCGTAGCGGATGCCCAGGTCCGGCCCGCCCTCGTCGAAGCGGGTGAGCGCCATCTCCGTGTCCACGTGGATCCGGACGCGCGGGTGCAGGGCCGTGAAGCCTGACATGCGCGGCAGCAGCCACGCGTACGTCAGCGAGTGCACGGTGGTCACTCGCACCACGGAGTCCTCGTCCCGCGAGTGCTTGAGACTCCCGAGCACGTTGTCCATGTCCGACAGCGCGGAGCTGGCGGCGTCCGCGAGCTGGCGCCCCTCGGCCGTCAGCGCCACGCCCCGGGCATGCCGCTGGAAGAGCACGACCCCCAGCCGGTCCTCCAGCTTGCGGACGTGGTGGCTGACCGCGCTGGCGGTCAGGTGCAGCTCCTCCGCCGCGCGGGCGAAGTTCTGGTGGCGGGCGGCGGACTCGAAGGCCGCCAGGGCGGGGAGCAGGTCGGTGCGCAGGGTCATGGCCGAGCCTCAAATCTGGCTCATGTCTGACACGGAAACGATGCGCTTGTGAAGCGAGGGGTCCGGCGTGAAGAAGGGACCAGACAGAAGTCAGATTCCTTCCTCGCACGAGGGGGCCGCCATGAGCGCTTCCGTTCCCACCCATCCCCAGGCCGTGACTCCTACCTTCAACCGGGCGTGGCTCACGCCCCTGGAGTTGGGCGGGCTGGCCGCCATCTGGGGCGCGTCCTTCCTGTTCCTGCGCATCGCGGCGCCGGCCTTCGGTCCCATTCCCCTGGTGGCGCTGCGCCTGGTGCTGGGCTCGGCGGTGCTGATGCCCTTCCTCTGGCGCGCACGCTCGGCCTTCCGCCCCGCGCTGTGGCCCCGGCTGGCGCTGGTGGGCGTCATCAACGCGGCGGTGCCCTTCTCGCTCTTCGCCTGGGCCGCGCGGCAGGCCCCCGCGGGCGTCGGCGCCATCACCAACAGCATGGCGGTGCTCTTCACGGCCCTGGTGGCGTTCGTCTTCTACGGCGAGCGCATCGGGGGCCGGCGCGCGGTGGCGCTGCTCGTGGGCTTCTCCGGGGTGGTGGTGCTGGCCAGCGGCAAGGCCGCGGGCTCGAGCGTCGCCTGGGCCGCGGCGGCGGGGACCACGGGCGCGTTCCTCTATGGCATCGGCGCGAACCTGGTGCGCCGCCACCTCACCGGACTGCCGGCCGCCGCGGTCGCCGCCGCCACGCTGGCCTGCGGCGCGGTGCTGCTGCTGCCCTTCGCGGTGGCCACGTGGCCCACGGAGCCCATCGGCCCGCGGCCCTGGCTGGCGGCGACGGCGCTGGGCATCCTCTGCACCGGCCTGGGGTACGCGGTGTTCTACCGCCTCATCCAGCGCATCGGGGCGGCGCGCGCTGTCGTCGTCACCTATCTGGTGCCGCTGTTCGCGGTGGCCTGGGCCTGGCTGCTGCTGGGCGAGCCGCTGACGCCCACCATGCTGGTGGCGGGCACGCTCATCCTGGGCAGCGTGGCGCTGGGGCAGCCGCCCGCGGCGCCGAAGACGAAGTGAGGCGTCAGCTCCGCTCGAACTTCCAGATGCGGTAGCCGTCGCGGACCTGGGGCATGAACCGGCGGACGATGAACGCCGGGCCGCGCTTGCCGGCCAGCTCCAGCGAGCGCAGCGGGACGGAGGTGAATCCCGCGGCCGTGTAGCCCGCCTCCAGGAAGGGGGCCTCCGGCGTGTCCGTCATGTCCTGGAAGGACGCGCCCATGCTGGCGAGCACCGCGTGCAGGTCGCGGCTGTACTGGCGCTGGAAGGTGGCGCGCATCAGGTCGCAATACACGGCGTGGCGGGGGAACACCTGCGCGAGCACCGCGAGCATGTCCCGGCGCTGCGCGTTCGACAGGTACATGAGCACGCCCTCGATGATGACGTGCGTGCGCCGCGAGTCCTGGTAGGGCGCGAGCTTGCTCGCGAGCGACTCCGCCCCGAAGTCGATGGACAGGCGCTCGAGCGGGTTCTTCGCCTCCGTCACCGGGAGCTTCGCGTCCTTGAGCGTGATGATGGCGGGCTCGTCCACCTCCAGCCACCGGCCCCCGCGAAGCCGGTAGGCCCGCGTGTCGAAGCCCGCGCCCAGCACCACCACCCGCGCATCGGGAGCGCGGTCCAGCTCCTCCTGCACCCGCGCGTCGATGATCTGATGCCGCGCGGCGTTGCTGGTGTTGGCCTTGTGGAAGGACTGGAAGCGGGCCCAGACCTGCCGCGCCTCGTCATCCATGAAGCGGGAGGCGAAGGTGTCACCACACAGCGGCCGGGGCTGGCGTGCGTCCTCCGCCCGGCAGGCCAGGGTGTAATAGGCGGTCTTTGAAATGGCATTGGCCATGGGGAGGGCTCCTTGAAACCCGCGCGCAGCTTGCATGAGATACGCGCTTTCTCGAAAGGTGGGTCACGATGCGATTCGTGATGGCATTGAGCGTGATGGCCCTGGGGGCGGGCTGCGCGCATTCCCAGAAGCCGGCGGGTAGCGCTCCGACTGCCCAGCAGCTCTCGGCGGAGGCGGAGCAGGCCTATGCCTCGCTGGACTTCGAGCGGTGCGCGGAGCGCTTCCGTGCCTCCGGCGAGGCGGACGTGGAAGGGACGGACCGCGCGGAGTCCTTCTATCGCGCCGCGGGGTGTGCCTCGCTCGCGGGCCACGCGGACGCGGCCGTGGACGTGCTGAAGCGCGCGGTCCAGGGCGGCTACTACGACGCGGATCATCTCGAATACAACCCGGAGCTGGCGGCGCTGCACCCACTGCCCGCGTGGAGCGGCATCGTCGCGGCGGCCCGCGCCAACCTGGCGAAGGCGCCCGAGGCTCCGTTCCCCACGTTCACGCTCACGGGGCTGGATGCGTTCGGTTCGCGGAAGGTGGATCGGGAGACGGCCCGGCGCGTGCTGGGGCTGGAGATGGGCAAGCCCATCGTGCCCAGCTCCGCGGTCTTCAAGCAGAAGGAGGCGGCGCTCCGTGAGCAGTACGGCCTCCTCTACGCCCACGTGAGCATGTCCGTGTACTTCGCCGACGAGCGCAAGGGCACCGCCTTCGTGGTGATGGACATGGTGGACGCCGAGGACGCGGCCCGGGTGCGCTTCCTGCCCGAGCCCAAGGGCCACCTCGCGGATCCGGAGGGACTGGTCGCCCGGTGGAACGAGTACAATCAGCGCCTGCAGCAGCTCCAGGTGCAGGGCAAGCTCGATGAAAACTCCACCTGCAAGGTCACGCACTGCATTGGAGGGTTCGGCCATCCGGACCTCGTGGCCTTCGAGCCGGAGTTCCTCGCGAAGGTGCCCCAGCACTTGGACGCGCTGACCGCCGTCCTGCGCGAGGACGCGGATCCGAATAAGCGGAGCGCCGCCGCGCTCCTGCTGGCCTACGCGCCCACGGAGCAGGAGACGGTCCAGCGCCTGGTGCCCTTCATCCGCGACCCGGACTCCGGCGTGCGCAACAACGTGCTGCGCGTGCTGACGGCCACGCAGGAGGCCGCGACGCAGCCCCTGCTGGACGTCGCCATGGTGGCGGACGCGGTGTCGCTGCCGCACTCGAGCGACCGCAACAAGGCGACCTTCCTGCTCAGCTACCTGCTGGCGGACCTGTCGCCGGAGGCGCTGAAGGCCCAGCGGGCCGGGCTCATCCGCCAGCTGGGAGAGACGCTGGTCGCCATGTCCGCGCTCCAGCTGCCCATCAACCACGAGCCCGCGATGCTGGTGCTGAAGCAGCTCTCCGGTGAGAAGTACGAGACGGCCGACGAGTGGCGCGCGTGGCTCGCGCGTCAGCCGAAGACGGCGGGGTAGGGGACCCGTCAGTCCGCGACGACGACGGAGACGGGCGTGGAGAACTGCCGCACGACGCAGTCCTCCGCGCTCCCGTCCTCCCACGCCAGCATCGCGAACTCGGCCGGCGCGTCGAGCGCGACGATGGGGTGGTGCCACACGCCCCGGTGGTAGTTCACGCCCTGGCCGGGGCCGCAGACGAACGCGACGAGCCCGTCCAGGTCCGGCCCGCCCGAAGGCGCGGTGGGCGCGACGCACACCAGGAAGCGCGAGCAGCGCATGGGCAGGAACGCCTGGCTCGACTGGGGATGGTGTTCCAGCAGCTTCACGGTGAAGGGCAGCGGCTGCGGCACGGAGCGGAACACCGCGAGGTTGGGCTTCGCGCCCTCCCGGCCATTCTCCAGCCGCGCCGACCAGTCGAACCGCACCGCGGTGCCCTGGTTCGCCGAAGCGCCGCTCTTGAGTCCGGCGGACACGACGTCCCCGAAGGGCGCGAAGCCCTCCGGCGTCAGGGGCAGGGCGACGATGGAGCGGAGCGGGGCGGGAGCGTCCTTCATGGGAGGAAGACTATAGGGGCGCGTGCCCCGGGACGTCAGGCGGCGCCGGGCCGCGTTCCCGGCTAGGCTTCGCGTCCGGGAGGCCGCGATGCAGGCCAGGTGCGAGCAGTGTGGCACGCCACTTCCGGGCCTGGCGCCCGGCCATGTCCTTCTCACCTGCCGGGGCTGCGACGTGACGTACCACGTGCGCGACAACGGCAGCTTCCGCCGCGTGGGCGGCCCGGTCGGCTCGACGGAAGCCAAGCCGGTCGTGGCCCGGGGCTCGGTCTCCGTGGCGCCTCCCAACTTCCTCGTGGAGCGCGAGGACGGGGCGCTGCGCATCGGGTGGACCGCGCCGTCCTTCGACGCGATGTACGCGGTGCTGGGCATCCTCCTCGCGGCGGTGCTCTACGCCGTCCGGTTCCCCGACCAGGTCGCCGGCTTCGGGGTCCTGGAGTGGAGCTGTGTGGGCGGCGTCGTGCTCATGGGCCTCTACCCGGCCATCGCCCTAGCCCTCAACCTCACCTGGGTGGAGGTGAAGGGAGACACGCTGCGCATCACGTCGAAGCCGCTGCCCGTGTCCAGCGCGTCGGTCGTGGATGTGCGCACCCTGGACTCCCTCGCGGTGCACGCCTTCACGCGCAAGGGCGGCAAGGGGCTTTACGTCCTGCGTCGCTTCGCCCTGCGCGCGAGGACGCGGGACGGACGCACGCTCACGCTGGTGACGGGTTTCGAGAACGAAGGCGACGCCGCCTGGCTCGCGGACACCCTGCGCCGTCACCTGCGGTTGAAGGACGGCCCCTGGGGCGAAGCGGTCACCTCGGACGACTGAGCGGACGTGGGGAGGGGGCCGTCTGCCCTCAGTCCGCGAAGGAGTTGGGCTCCTTGCTGAACCCCTCCTTCCGGTGGTGCGTCAGCCGCTCCGAGCGCGAGGCGTTCTCCAGCGCGGCGATGACGGCCTTCTCCGCGTCCGGGCCCCACTCCTTCACCTTGGCGGGGTCCACGCCCTTCTCCTTCACGTACTTCTCCAGCGCGGCGGCGGCGACCCTCGCGCCCGACCCGGCGTTGACCGCGAGGTCGGTCATGATGGCGTTGCCATACTCGCTGGTGACGACGTCCTTGAGCTTCAGCTTCGCCGCCTTGGGTTTGCCCTCGGCGTCCTTGCCCGTCACGGACACCGACGTGTTGCGGGTGCCGGAGATCTTCCCCTCGTCGGCGTATTTGATCTGCGCCTGCTGCATGGCCGGGTCGGCGCCGGCGGCCATGAAGACGGCGGCCAGCTTCACGTCGGTGCGGATGGCCTCGGCCGCCGCCACGCCCTTGAGCACCGTGCCGTCCGGGCGGGTGAGCACCACGCCCTTGGCGTCGACGTCGAGGCCGAACTTGCCGAAGCTCTTCTCGTACTGCGCGGGGTCGGTCTTCTTCAGGTCGCGCATGAAACCGGCCAGCGTGCCGTTGCCGTCCTTGCCGAGCGTCCACTGGGTGAAGCCCCACGAGACGCGCCCGATGTCCCAGGTGTTCACCTTGCTGAAGGTGCCCTCCAGGCCGGAGATGGACGCGAGGATCTTCTGCCGGTCCTCGCTGATGCCGCTCTTCTCCAACTGGGACGTGACCTGGGTGGCGGAGTCACCCGACACGGCGCCGCCATCCACCGCGCTCCACGAGTTCGTGTACGCGGTCTCCCGGCCATCCCGCATGGTCACGGTGGTCCCGTTCACCGTGACCTCCGAACGGGTCTGCTTCACGGCGACCATGGGCGCGTAAGCGTCGACCCGTGCGAGCAGGCCGTCCTTCACCGTCTTCGCCCGGGCCTGCGCGTCGGTGACCTTCGCCTTCGCCGCGTCGAGCGCGGTCTTCTGCGCCTGACGGAACTTCTCCGCCTCGACAGGGTCCTTGGGCACCTTCGCCTTCTTCTGCTGCTTCTCCAGCTTGGAGAGCGCGCGCTCGGAGACCTTCACCGCCGCCTTGGCGTCGCGGAGGCCCTGGTTCGTGTCGATGTGGTCCTTCATCCACGCCTTGACCTTCTCGCCCTCGGCCTGGACGGCTGCGTCCGCGGCCTTGAGCTTCTCCTGGGCGGCCTTCTTCGCCGGCTCGGTGGTGGCCGCGTCGACGGCCGCCTGCGCCTTGTTGTGCGCCTCCACCGCCTTCTTGAGCGGGGCGTAGAGCTTCGCCTTCGGGGGCTTCCAGGTCGCGACGTTGCGGGGGATGAGGTCGTTGAGCTCGACGGCGTTCCCGCGCTGGATGGTGCCCTCGTCCTTGGACTTCACCTGGATGGCGTCGAGGTTCTTCTGGACGTCGCTGGCGGAGGCCGCGGAGGCCGTCGTGGTCGCGGCGGCCTTGGTGGTCGCCTGCACCGGCGCGGTGGGGGCGGCCGGCCCCTGGCGCCCGAGCGCCGTGAGCGCGCGCTTCAGGTCCGCGCCCTCCAGCTCCAGGTTGAGCGCGTCCTCCAGCGACGTGCCCGTCAGCTTCTCGTACTTCTTCGCCACCTCCTTGAGCTGGGAGGGGTCCAAGCCCTCCAGGGCCTCGAAGACCGCGGCCTCGTCGGTGCCCCAGATGTCATCCATCGCCGTCTTCAGCTTCGCCGCGGCGGCATCCGCGGCGCTGGTGGGCGCAGCGCGCTTCTGGGTCCCCGCGGCGGCGGACATCGGGTTGAAGGAGAAGCCCTGGTGGGAGGGGGGCCGCCCGCGAATCTGCTCCGCCAGCCGCTTGAGCGTCGCGCCCGAGGCGCCGCCCGCGACGGCCTTGAGGAGGAAGGTGCGCTCCGCGTCCGCGTCGGACCGGGGAGAGGCCTTGGTGCTGAGCCCGGCCTTCGCCAGGAGGGTCGACAGGTCCTTCTGCTGCGCGGGGCTGAGTCCGCCCAGGGCGGTGGCGATCGCGCCCGCGTCGGTCGGAGTCAGGCCGCTGGAGAGCGCCTTCATCAAGGCCTGTCGCGTGGGGCCCTCCGGGAGCGCGGAGAGCTGCTGCTCCATCTTCCGCTGCGCCGGGGCCTTCGCGCCCGCGGCGACTGGCGCGGCCATGGACGACGCGGCGCTGGAGCGGCGCGAGGGCGCCACGGTCGCGGCGGAGGGGGCCGGTGGGACAGGCGTGTCCACGCTCGGGACGGACGTCGGCGTCGGACCAGGGGAGCCGGAGATCTTGACCATGCGAGCCGCAGCCTAACGCACTGTCCGTGCGCCCGGCATCCCGCGGCGGTCGTGTCACAGGGGAGCGGAGGGAGCGAGCCCCGGGTTCCCGGTCGAGGAAGGGCCGGAGGAACGCGGCGCGACCCGCCTCCTTCCTGCCATCCCGAGCGCCCATCTCCACCGTGGGTGAAGGAGGCAGAGACCGTCATGGCGCAGGGGTACTCCATCAACATCGGTTTGAACGCGGTGGATCCGAATCATTACGCGGGCTGGGATGGTCAGCTGAAGGCGTGTGAAGCGGACGCCGAGGACATGATCAGCATCGCGAAGGCGCAGGAGTTCAGCCGCATCCGCCCCTTCCTCACGAAGGACGCCACGCGCGCGAGCGTGCTCGCGGAGCTGGGAGAGGCGGCTTCGGTCCTCCAGGCCGGAGACCTGTTGTTGTTCACCTACTCGGGGCACGGCGGCCAGCTCCCTGACATGAACGGGGATGAGGACGACGGCCTGGACGAGACGTGGTGTCTGTACGACGGGGAGCTCGTCGACGACGAAATCTACCAGGCGATGTCGAAGCTCAAGGCCGGCGTGCGGGTCTTCATGCTCTCCGACAGCTGCCACAGCGGCTCGGTGAGCAGCGTGGCCTATGCGGCCCTGCGCTCCAGCGGCAGCCTGCAGCTGCTGGCGGACTCGATGCGGAGCACGGAGGCCACGGAGCGGCACTTCAAGGAGATGCCGCAGGGCATCGAGCAGCGCACCTATCGCCAGAACAAGGCGATGTACGACGCCATCCTGAAGGGGCTGCCCAAGGACGACCCGAGGCAGACGCTCAAGGCCACGGTGCTGCTCATCTCCGGCTGCCAGGACAACCAGCTCTCCAGCGACGGCGTCTACAACGGCCTCTTCACGGCCAACCTGCTGCGCGTGTGGAACGGAGGGAAGTTCAAGGGCACCTACCCGACGTTCCACCGCCGCATCCTGCGCACCATGCCGCCCATCCAGTCCCCCGCGTACTCCATCATCGGAGTGCCGAGCCGCGAGTTCGAGCGGCAGATCCCGTTCCACGTCAGCTGAGCGGGAGCGACGCCGCTCCACGCGGCATCGCTCCCTTCACGTCAGCAGCAGCTAGTCCTTCGTGCAGACGACGTCGTCGACCTGGAGGTGATCGCGGTCGGCGACGCTGCGGCTCGGGTAGAAGAGCAGGCGCCAGTCACGCACGTTGCCGGTGAAGCGGAAGAACACCGGCTGCCACTCATCGCTGTCGACGGCGATGAAGTCCGTCTGCGGGCTCCAGCCGGCGCTCGAATAGAGGCGGTGGCGGATGGTGCCGTGGCCCCGCACCCGGTACGAACAGGAGTAGTTGCCAGTCGGCACGTTGAACTTCTCCAGCGAGAAGCGCTCCGCGACCTGGATGGGGACCACGAACTGCAGCGCCGCCGAGCCGCCGTGCACCGAGCTCGTGTAGCGCATGAGCCGCGAGGGCTTGATCTCCGTGCCCGGGTCCGTGATGCCGTTGTCGAGGCCGTACCAGAAGTCCGGGACGAAGTTGTTTCCGTAGTAGGGGATGGGGCGGGTGCTCCAGCTCTCGAAGCCACCATTGCGGATGATGTTCGCGGCGTGGTCGGCCGCGACGCAGCGCCGGGTGGCCGGGTCGCAGGCGGGCAGCGCGCCAAGGCAGTCGTAGGTCGTGAAGCAGGCCCCTTCGGCCAGCTCGCACACGCCCGTCGTGGGATTGCAGCTCGTCGCGGGGTTGCTGCACGTCACGCCAGCGCAAGGGTCGCCCTCGACGCAGAGGTGCCTGGAGGTGTCGCAGACAGGCGTCTCCGGAGTCCCCGCGCAGTCCGCGTGGCGCACGCAGCGGCCCTCCGCGGTCACGCACGTATGGGTCTCATCGCAGGCCTGCCACGCGTTGCAGTCCATGGCGTCATCGCAGCGGCCGGAGAGCGGCTGGCAGGTCGCGGTGGCATTGTCGCAACGCGCCCAGACCTCGCAGCTGACCTGATCACAAGGCTCGGGGGCCCGGACACAGCGGACGTCGTCGATGAGCACATGCTCGCCGCTGGTGTTCCGGACGCTGAAGATGAGCTCGAACGTCTCGTAGACGGCGTTGGCGAGGTTGAAGGTGTACGCCACCCGGGTCCACGCCTGGGGGTTGACGGAGGTGTACGACGAGTAGCTGGAGTAGTCCGTGCCGAAGAAGGCGTTGCGCACGTCGCCGGTCCCCCGAGCCTGGTAGCTGCAGGAGTAGCGGCCCGCGGGCATCGACTTCGCCACGGTGCTGAAGCGCCGGTGCGTGGAAGAGGAGTTGACCAACCGGACCGCGTTCACGCCCTCGAATGCCTGCGTCGTGACCTTCTGCACCACCTCGATGTTCGACGTGCTGCCGGACCACAGCGCCGGAAGCGCACCGGGCCACACCTCGAAGCCCCCGTTGTCGATGACGTTCACTTCGGTGGGCTGGCCTGCGTCCGGCGTCCCGGAGCCCGCATCCGGAGTCTCCGTGCCGGAGTCGGGCGTCTCGGAGCCGGCGTCGGGCGTCTCGGTGCCGGAGTCAGGAGTCTCGGTGCCGGAGTCGGGCGTCTCGGTGCCGGAGTCAGGAGTCTCGGTGCCGGAGTCGGGCGTCTCGGTGCCGGAGTCAGGAACCTCGGGGCCCGCGTCAGGCTCCTCGGTGCCTGCGTCCGGTACGGAGCCGCCCGAATCAGGCGTCTCCACGCTCGCATCGGGCCGGGACTGCCCGGCATCCGGCGTCTCCGCTGGATTTGAATCACCGCACGCGACCACACACACCAGCAGGGAAGTCAGACACACTCGAAACAACGTCAACGCGAGCCTCCGGTTTCAGGACTGGATCTTTACTACCACACTGTTCCGGGGTCTTTCCCTCCTGTGCCTGCCTCCGGGCTCAGCCCCCGGCCCTGGTGTGGCCTCCGCGCCCACCGGCAATGCCGCCACCGTCACGGTCGTCAACCCGGCACCGGGCCGGGAGACGTCCGCGCCCGCGACGTTCGGCGTGGCCAGCGAGGTGTCCACGCTGGCGTCGGACGTGCAGCCCATCTTCACGGCGACCTGCGCCACCAGCGGCTGCGCGTGCAGGCCTGTGGCCCGCTGCGTGGACAGAGCTTCCTCATCGACAAGATCCTCGCGACCAACAGCAGCCCCGCGTGCTCCGGGGGCGCCATGCCCAAGGGCAGCCCCCTGTCGGCCGCGCAGAAGCAGGCCATCATCGATTGGGTCGCACAGGGCGCACCCCGGTAGGGGGTGTGCTCAAGGACCACGATCCACGAGGGAAAGGGCCCGGGGGGCCACCGCCACCCGGACCGAAGCCTGGTGGATCACGAGCGTAGCGGCGACGAGCGCGGCCAGCGCACCTCCAAGCGCGAGCGGCCGCTCCCACCGGTTCCAGGTGCGGGCGGCGGCCTGGGGGCGCAGCTCCCGCGCCACGGCGAGCCGCAGGCGCTCCCGGGCCCGCGGAGAGGGCAGGGGGCCTTCCTCGCTCGTCTCCAGGTCGCGCTTGAGCGCGATGAACTCCCGCAGGCACGTCGCGCAGTCGGGCAGGTGGTCCTCGACGGCCTTTCGGGCTTCGGGGTCCAGGGTGCCGAAGTGGTAGGCGACCAGCTCGGGCGACACCGTGTCGCAGCTCATGGGTGCATCTCCTCGCGCAGCTGTTTCACCAGTTGGTGCATCCGGGACTTCACCGTGCCCAGCGGAAGGCCCAGGACGTCGGCCATCTCCACGTAGGACATGCCCTGGGTGCGCAGGGCATAGAGCTCGCCGAGCTCCAGGGGGAGCCTGCCCACGGCCTTGAGCAGCGCATCCCGGGCCTGCTGGTGCTCGAGGGCATGCTCGGGTCCGGGGCCTGGCTCCTCCGGTGAGTCGGCTTCCTTCTTCAAGGCCCGCGTCGCCCGGTGGGCGGACCGATGGCGGTTGAGGCAGAGGTGGCGCGCGACCTGGAAGAGCCACGCCCGGAAGCTTCGGGCGGCACGGGCTCCGGCCCGGTCGCGGAGGATCGCGAGGAAGGTCTCATGCAGGACGTCCTCCGCCTCGTGGGCATCCCCCAGGTGCTTGCGGATGAACCCGAAGAGGTGCCGTTCATAGCGCGCGTAGAGCGCATCGAAGGCCTTCAGGTCTCCGCCGAGCAGGGCTTCGTACAGTGCCTCATCCGAGAGCATGGGAGCCTGGGCGCTACGAAGCGGGCGCGCGGAACAGCCCCATCGCGCGGACGGCCCCGATGGACACGAACGTGCCGGCGATGACGAGGAGCACGAGGGCCAGCACCAGGGGATGGAGTGATTCCTCGCAGCCGAGGGCGGCGATCTGGAATTGCTCCGCGGGAGGGACGAGGTGCAGGTAGCGCAGGGAGTTCATCAGCCCCAGACAGAAGCCCAGCATGCCCGCGGCGCCCGTGGTGGCGCCCATGCCGACGAGCGATGAGAGGTAGCGCGGTTCGGGCCGGAACAGGAAGAGGATGCTGCAGGCCACCAGCAGGAACCCGAACAGCAGCGTCGGGTACATGGCAACGCCCCCCGCCACGAAGAACTCGAACATGCTTCCCTCTCCCGCGAGCGTCGCTCGCCATTGGATGCTGACGGGAGCGAAGGAACCGGTCGGCGGAAAAGGTTCGCGGGAGGGAAAAAAGAGCCCGTCCTGCCAGGCAGCCCCCTGGCTGCCGCGATGAAGAGGCGCAGGCGATGGCCACTGACGGCAGAGCGCCGGGCCATCATCAACCGCTGCTTAACAGCCCGTTCGGTCCTGGCCGCCTAGTTCCTGGAGGGCGCGCCGCGTAGTCCTTTCACCAGGCCCTGCTGCTCCAGTGAGCGCGACGCGCAGGGCACTGGCCCCGCGGACGTCGAGGCCTTCACGCGCGCCCAACACCCTGAGAGTGACCCATGTCCATCCCACTCGCCGGCGCGCCCGTGTCGCCGGCCTCGCGCTCCACGTCCTGGGGCGCCGTGTTCGCGCTCACCCTGTGCGTCTCGACGCTCGTCGCGTCCGAGTTCATGCCGGTGAGCCTGCTGACGCCCATCGCGTCGGACCTCCACCTGAGCGAAGGGCGCGCCGGCCAGGCAATCTCCGTGTCCGGCCTCTTCGCCGTGCTGACGAGCCTGTTCATCGCGTCCGCGGCCAGGTCCATGGACCGCCGGAAGCTGCTCCTGGGGCTCACCGCCGTGATGCTGGCTTCGGGCTTCGTGACCGCCCTGGCGCCGAGCTTCACCGTGCTCATGGTGGGCCGTGCGCTCATCGGCGTCGTCATCGGCGGCTTCTGGTCGTTGTCGGCGGCCACCGTGATGCGGCTGGTCCCCGAGGGCGAAGTGCCGCGCGCGCTGGGCCTGCTGAACGGCGGTAACGCGCTGGCCACCACCATCGCGGCGCCGCTCGGCAGCTTCCTGGGGCAGTACATCGGGTGGCGGGGTGCGTTCTTCGCGGTCGTCCCGCTCGCGGCGCTCACCCTCGTGTGGCAGTTCCTCACCTTGCCGCCGATGCCCACGGAGCGCACCGCTCCGCCTCCGAGCACGTTCGCCCTCCTTCGCCGCCCCCAGGCGCTGTGGGGCATCCTGGCGGTCGCGCTCTTCTTCATGGGCCAGTTCGCCCTCTTCACGTACCTGCGTCCCTTCCTGGAGACGGTCACGCGGGTCGGGGTGTCCACCCTCTCGCTGGTCCTGTTGGGGATGGGCACCGCGGGGCTCCTGGGCACGTATCTCATCGGGTTCCTCGTGGCCCGGCGGCTGTCGGCGGTGCTCATCGCCGCGCCGGTGGCGATGGCCGTCATCGCGGTCGCGCTCGTCGTCTTCGGTCAATCCCTCGCGGCAACGGCCGTCCTCCTGGTGGGGTGGGGCCTCATCGGCACGGCGGCGCCGGTCGCATGGTGGACGTGGCTCAGCCGCACGCTGCCGCGCGACGCGGAGGCTGGCGGCGGCCTCATGGTCGCGGCCATCCAGCTCGCCATCACGGTGGGTGCCTCGGTCGGAGGGCTGCTGTTCGACCGGAGCGGCTACCGGAGCACGTTCGGGGTGAGCGCCGCGCTGCTCGGGGGAGCCGCCCTCCTGGCCATCCGCGCGTCGAGGGGTGCCTGCGCTGGCGCTGACGAGGTCCGCATGGCGCCGCTGAAGAGCGTCACCTGAAAGCCAATCAACCCTGAGTGCATCCAAGGTGCGGCGCCTGTCTGGCAGGGGGCTCCGCGAAACGTTCGCAGAGGAAGTCGGTGGGCATTTGCGTACCGCACGCTCACCGCGAGCTTGTGAGGGTGGGAGCCGGTTTTATTGACGCTGATCAATGTCCGCGGCGTCCTGGGTTCTGCTTGCGAGCGCCCGGTTCCCAGTCCACGCTCGCGGGATGGAAAATCCTGCCTCTGAATGGAAGCTGCCGTGGGACGGAGGGTGTCGGTGCGGGAAGGTCCGCCTGCGTGTCACCCTGCCGCCGCTCGTCACCATGGCATGTCACTGCACCGGCTGTCAGCGCATGAGCTCCAGCGCGTTCAGCCTGACCCTGGCGGTGCCCACGCCCGGCTTCCAGATCCTCTCCGGAGAGCCGGTGGTGGGCGGGCTGCATGGGGCGTCGAAGCACATGTTCTGCGACTACTGCATGACGTGGATGTTCACGCGGCCCGAGGGCCTGGACAGCTTCGTGAACCTGCGGCCGACCATGCTCGACGACCGGAGCTGGTTCGTGCCGTTCATCGAGACCTTCACGGACGAGAAGCTGCCCTGGGCGACGACGCCCGCGGTGCACTCCTACGCGACGCTGCCGGAGTGGTCCGCGTACGAGGGGCTCGTCCAGGAGTTCGCCGCGAAGGGCGCGCGACCCCGCTAGCTTCGCCTGCCGGGCGGAGGCGCCTCAGGGCCTGCCCAGCAGCTCCATCGCGGCGGTGGTCAGCACGGTGACGCCGGTGCGCAGCGTGCGCTCGCGGTCCGGTGCGTAGAGGGGCGAGTGCGGGGAGGGCAGCGCCTCCTCCGTGCCCTTGGCGTCGGCGAAGCGCTTGGGCTCGGTGATGCCCAGCCACATCATCACGGCGGGCACGCCCGTGCGGCCGTACTCGGAGAAGTCCTCGCCGCCCATGACGGGCGGTGTCTCGCTGAGGTTCTTCTCGCCCAGCACCTTGCCCACCGCGTCCACCAGCCGCTTCGTGAGCGCGGGGTCATTGAAGGTTGCGGGCGTGCCCTCGGTGACCTTGACGTCGGGAGGGCGGGGCGCTCCGGAGGCCATCGCCTCCGCCTTGGCGATGCGCTCGATGCCGGCCAGCAGCGCCTTGCGGACCTCCGGCTTGTATGTGCGCACCGTGAGCTGCAGGCGCACCTCGTCCGGGATGATGTTGTGCTTGGTGCCTCCGTGGATGGCGCCCACGGTGATCACCCCCGGCTCCAGCGGGCTCTTCTCCCGGCTGATGAGCGTCTGCAGCGAGAGGATGGTGCGCGCCGCCATCACCACCGGGTCCACGGTGGTGTGCGGGTACGCGCCGTGCCCGCCCTTGCCGTAGAGGGTGACGTCCACCGAGTCCACGCTCGCCAGCGCATAGCCGGGAGTGAACCGCACCGTCCCCGCCGCGGCGGTGGCGACGGTGTGCAGGGCCACGGCGAAGTCCGGCTTGGGGAAGCGCTTGAAGAGGCCGTCCGCCAGCATCTGCCGGGCTCCCGCGCCAATCTCCTCGGCCGGCTGCCCCACCAGCATCAGCGTGCCACGCCACCGGTCCTTCGTCCGCGCCAGCAGCGTGGCCGTGCCCAGCCAGGACGTCATGTGCACGTCGTGCCCGCACGCGTGCATCACCGGGACATCCGCTCCGGCCGCATCCTTCGCCTTCGTCGTGCTGGCGTAGGCCAGCCCCGTCTTCTCCTCCACCGGCAGCGCGTCCAGGTCCGTGCGAAGCATCACCGTGGGCCCCTTGCCGTTGCGCAGCAGGGCCACCACGCCGTGCCCGCCAACCTTCGGGGTCACCTCGAAGCCGAGCTTGCGAAGGCGCTCGGCCAGCTTCGCCGCCGTCTTCTCCTCCTGGAGTGACAGCTCGGGTGTCTGGTGCAGGTCGCGGTAGAGCGCGTCCAGCTCGGGGTACAGCGCGTCCAGGCCGTCAATGGCAGTGGGGGAGGGCGCGGCCGCGAACACGGGGCCGCCGGGCAACGCCAGGCACGCGAAGAGCAGGGGAAGCAGGGGAAGCGTTTTCACCAGGGAGCCTCCTGTCCGTCAGGGATCCCCGCACTACAGCACGGACCGAGGCACCCGGGGGCTTCCCTCCCTCGGTCCAGAGCCCCCGCCCGTGAGGCCGGGCCCGCCGAGGACGGCACGGGCCCGACCGGCCACCAGGCCTTCGCGTCAGCGGTAGTAGGGCGAGAGCGCGGTGGTGATGCGCGCCAGCAGGTCCTCGGACTGCAACCGTTCCTCCCCCGTGAGCGAGGGAAGCTGCGCGGTGAGCGTGTCGCGGGCCTCGCGAAGCGTCGAGTACGCGGGCAGCGTCTGGAATTGCTTCAGGATGTCCACCATGGCGCGGCGGGCCGCGTAGCCGCGCACGCCGTCCACGTTGAAGAGGATGCCGCGCACATCCGCCATCACCGGCGCCGTGAACTGCGGCGTGGTGGGCGCGTTCGCGGTGAAGGTGCTGCCGCGCGACGACACCGGGTCCAGGTAGAGGCGCGAGAGGACGCGGCGGGCGAGCTCATCCGCGCGGGAGGCGTAGACCGCGGGCGCGCCCGGAGGCACGACGAGCGGCGGCCGCACCTGCGCCAGGATGTCCTGGTACGCCCGCACCTGCTCCGTCCCGGCCCTCACGAAGCCCAGGACCTGGTTGGTGCGGTTGCTGAGGGTAAGGTTGAGCCGGTTGGTGACCGTGGCCGTGGTGAGGAAGCTCTGCGCGTAGACGTTGAAGTCCGCCAGCGTGAAGCTGAACGGGTCGTTCGTGCGGTCATACTGGGCACAGCGCGGGTTGGTGAACCGGTCCTGATCCGTGCAGAACTCCCAGGTGGGCAGCTGGGAGTCCAGCCCGTAGAGGTATCGCACCGCCTGCACGTCGTAGGGGCCTGGCGCACTGTCCAGGACGGAGTCCTCGTCCACGACGTAGTCCATCACGGAGCTGCTGCGCAGGCCCGTGGGCGTGCCGTCGTACACGAGCGAGCCGGCGAAGTTGTGGCGCAGGCCCAGCGTGTGGCCAATCTCATGCAACACCACGTGCGTGAGGTAGGCCTCCACCTTCTGCTTCTTCGTCTGCGGAGTGACCGTCGTCAACGACGACGCGAGGCCGGCCTCCGGGTCTCCGAAGCGCTCGAGGACGTTCAGGTCGCACAGCGCCTCCGCCTTCATCCCGGACCAGGACATGCTCACGGGCGGGAGGGTCCGTGCCCGTGCGGCGGCGAACGCTCCGGGGTCGCTCTCGAAGCCCTCGTCCCCGAGCACCAGCCACAAGGCCGGCAGGTAGACGCTGGCGCCGCGCAGCTCGCTGGTGTTGGGGTTGATGCGGAAGTTCGCGAAGGCGTAGGGCACGCCCTCGTCCGGGTCGAAGATGAGGACGTTCTTGTCGTCATCCGCGAAGTCGAGCCCCGCGCCGCCCACCGTGACCTCCAGGACCTTGAAGCCGAACGCCTGGTTCCAACCCTCCACGCCGCGCTTGAGGGCGCCCACCAGGTCATAGGCCTGGAAGCGCGGGTCGGCCTGGATCGCGAGCACGGAGGGGGTGATGAACCAGGGGATGGGCTTCATCCCGGGGTGGATGTTCCACTTCATCGCCGGGGTGTCCGTCCAGCCACCGGCGTTGGTGATGAAGCTGGACGCTCCCGCGAAGTAGAGCGTCTGCTCGGGCATGGCCGTGGGCGTGTAGCCGGGCCCCTCCTTGTAGCGGCGCAGGGCGAGGCCGAGCGTGCCGGAGGCGCGGTAGCCATTGGGCTCCAGGTAATCCACGGCGAACGGCTCGGATGCCTCCGAGTAGCCCGTGAAGACCTGCTCGAAGGCGATGCCGTCGGTGATGGGATGGAAGCGCTGCGCGAAGCTCAGCTCCGTCTGGAAGCGCGTGGAGACGGACAACGCGTCCCCCATCACGCCGAAGCGATTGAGCCCCGCCGACGGATCGATGAGGATGTACTGGTCGGCGTTGCGCAGGCGGTTGAACGGGCCGTAGTCGGTGACGACGGGGTAGGCCTCCACCAGCACCTCTGGGTCGAACACGTCGCTGAGCCTCTTGCGGTCGTCCACATCTACGACGAAGAGCCGGCCGTTCTGTTCCTGGAAGGAGACCACCCGAGTGCCCAGGGACCGGCCAGCGCCGAAGATCACCCCTCCCGGATGCAGCTGCTTGAGGAACGCGGACAGGAACCACTTCTGGTTCAGCTCGCTGCGCTTGATGGCCAGGTAGAAGTGGGTGCCCGCGTCCTCCACGACGCCGGACAGGCGCTGCTCCACCTGCTGCCGCTGCTCCGTGCTCGTGGCCCGGGGCACCGCCACGAAGGCGTCCTCCAGGCTCACGGCCAGCGACGCCTCGGGGGCTTCCGTTTCAGTCACGGGCCCGGCGGTGTCACAGCCGCCGCTCGTCAACATCACCACCAGCGACGCGGCGCCCCACCAGCGGCGCCGCGAAGACCACGTCCGTCCAGGCATCGATTCACTCCAGGGGTTGGGGCGGCAACGCACCGCCAGTCGCACTGGAGGAACTGAATTTCGGGAGCGGCATGTCGGAAGGAATTCAGGCTTCGAAAGATGCCCTCCGCCACGCAATGACTTTCAACCCCGAGGCGCCGAGACCCTCGGGATGCCACGGCGTTTGAACGGCCTACTGCTTCGTGCCCGTGAAGACGTTATGGGTGGGCGTGTAGAACTCCCGGTAGGGACCGGGCTGACCCCCGATGGGATAGCAGCCCTGGTACATCACCGTGGTCCAGTCCAGGGTCAGGTGCTGCCCGGCGTCCCAGCTCCCCGTTCCCGTCTCGCCCGTGATTTCGTCCCCGATGAAGTAGTAGCGCCTGCAGTACTTGTTGTGCTCCGTGCTGGGCCCCGTGATGGGCTGGAAGCGCAGCGAGTCATCCGCCAGGACGTCCACGACGACCCACTCCGTGAACTGGGGGATGCCATGGATGCGGATCTGCGTGTCGCTGACCGCCTCGACCGTGAGGGTGAGCGTGGACGTGCCCGGGGTGGTGATGTCCCCTGACGTGGTCTCGTAGGCGTCCTCTCCCACGTAGGTGCCCGCGAGCAGCGCCGCGGCCGGAGCCCGCTTCACGGTCAGGGTGAAGACCGTGGACTTCGACGTGTCCGCCACGGACGCCGCCTGGACGGTCACCTCCATCTCCTGACGGGCGAACGGGGCCGTGTAGACGACGGACTCGCCCGTGGTCGCGGAGAGCGCCCCCTCTCCGGACAGGATGCTCCAGCGCACCTCCGAAGAATAGGTGCCGGTCCCGCTCACGGATGCCGTCAGCACGAGGGTGCCCTCCGATGCCACCAGGGACTCACCCGACACGGCCACGTCGGTGACCGTGGCCCCGGTCTTCGGCTCATCCCCACACGCCGTCATTGCAAAGACAGCCAGCAGCAACACGAAACGCAAGGACCGCATGCTCCCCTCCAGGGTGGGTTTCAGATGCGCCGGAACCTAACACGGTGAATCCGCGCGGCCAGGCCACCTCCAATACGCAACCTGCACGCCAACCTGGTCCTCGCGTCGGAGCGAGCCAGACGGGAAATCGAAGCGTGCTTCGGCAGCGGCGCGCTCGCGAGCGCGTGGAGCATCTTCGATGGCGAGGGCCATCACACTTCCACCGCCTGCGCTCCTGGACCCAGGTCCATGTGGCCACCGTGTCACTGCTGGATACGTTCTGAGCCCGGATCGCGCTTCCTGTCTCATGGAGTCATGCGCCCGGTGTATTGTTCGTGCATATGCACTGGCACTTGCACCTGAAGCGCGCGGCCCTGCTGGCTGTGCTCTTCGCGGCGTCCGGGCTCGCCGGAGTCGACGCGCACGCACAACAATGTGGCCCCGAAGCACCGCCCCCCGCCGTCCCTCTCAATGACCAGATGAGCGGCACGCGGGTCTTGCGCCGCCTCGTCCTCGGTCTCACGGGGACGACGCCCACCGTCGAGCAGTACGAGGCGATGGCGGCCGCGACCACGCCCGAGGCGCGGGAATCCATCCTGCGCTCCACGCTCGAGGCCGCGCTCGGCTCGCCGAAGTTCTACGAGCGGATGGTGAACTTCGGCCACGAGTGGCTCGCGGTGGGCGCATACACCACCGGCGCGGCGGGTGACGCCTACCAGGGCGACATGTCCGGCCACCTCTTCAAGTGCGACGCCAACACCGCGCACGCGGGCGCGTACTACGCCGTGCACGAGTTCGGCGATTCGAAGGACCCGGCCAGGCAGTGCCAGGACCAGGACGCCGACGGCAACCCCGCCGTGCCGGAGGTGCACCAGGTGGAGCCCTGGTGGGCGCCGGGCACCACCGTCACCGTGCTCGGCAAGGCCGGCTCCGACGTCACCCAGGTCACCGACAGCAAGGGCCAGCCGGTCGACTGCGGCCTCGCGAACGGCGGCTACTATGACCCCATGCTGCCCCCCGCGTGCGGCTGCGGCCCGAACCTGGTGTGGTGCAGCCCGCTCTACGGCCTCCAGGGCAACAGCAACCACGACTTCGGCATGCAGCGCCGGCACCCCTACGAGGAGCCCGCGCGCCTCTTCGCGCACCTCGCGTGGCACGACCGGCCGCTCTCGGACCTCATCCTCGGGAACTACTCGGTCGGCACCAACTGGCTGCGCGCGCTGTACGTGCGCTTCGGCCGGCAGATGGGCACCAGCGCGCTGGACACGAACACCACGTGGTGGCGTCCCGACGCGGACAACGCGCCGCGCGACCCGCTGCACCCCATGCCGAATGATCCGCAGGCGTGGCGCGAGTTCGTGGTCGAGGACCTGGAGCCCTTCCACCTCGCGCTCACCCCGGACCGGGCGCGCTCCGGCAGCATCGACCGCACCTACCGCTTCGACCCGCGCACCACGACCGACGCGCCCCAGGGCCTCCCCACCGCGGGCGTGCTCACCATGATCGGCTCGCTGTCGTCATTCCCTCGCGAGCGCGTCCGGGCCGCGCGCTTCCTCGAGATGTTCGCCTGCCAGAGCTTCTCGCCACCGCCCGCGGACGTGCACTTCCCGCCGCTGGAGGTGGACCCCGGCACCGGCGGCACGTGCCTGCACTGCCACCGGACGCTCGACCCCGCGGCGATCTCCTTCAAGCGCTGGGACTTCAACCCGGCCCAGAGCTTCTACGTCCCGTGGCCCTTCATGCCGGGCGTGGGCCGCTACCGCATCACCAAGGAGTGGCTGTCCGGGCAGTACCCGCACACCGGCACTTCGCCGGGCTACCGCTGGAAGAACGCGTTCGTCCCCAACACCCTTCTCACGCCCGTCACCCCCGAGCAGGTGAAGGCCAACCCCGAGGCGGTGCTGCTCGACACGATGCCCGACACGTACACGCTGCTCGGCGAGCACGGCGACGGCACCATGGGCCCGCTCGGCTTCGGGAAGCTCGTCGTGCGCTCCGGCGAGTTCGACCGCTGCGTCGCGCGCAAGATGTATTCGATGTTCATCGGCCGCGACCTGAACCCGGCCACGGAGAAGGGCTTCATCGACAAGCTCGCGCGGGAGTTCGTCGCGAGCGACCGGAAGCTGAGACCCTTCATCCGCTACCTCTTCGAACAGCCCGAGCTGCGGAGGGGCCTGTGATGAACACGTTGCGTTCGACCCTGATGGGCGCCGCGGTCGCGCTCCTCGCCGTGAGCTGCGTCGGGAAGATCTGGGACGCTCCCGGTGACTCGCCGGAGGACCCGGGCGGCGAGAACTGCGAGGCCGTGAGCAAGAACGACGAGATCCGTCTCGCGCTCGCGCCCGCGTGCCAGGGCTGTCACCTCACCGGCAACAAGCCCTTCTTCGCCTCGCTCACCGCCTTCGAGAGCGGGCTCGTCTACAACGAGAAGTACGTGAAGCGCGGCGACCCCGGGAACAGCATGCTCATCCAGCTGCTGAACGGCGTGGCCCCCGGCAGCTATCCCCAGATGCCGCCCGGGCAGCCCTATAACGAGCTTGTCAGCAGCGGCCGCGTCACGCTGACCGTCGCGCAGGTGGAGGACTGGATTCGGAACCTGCCGGCCACGCCCGCGCAACTGGAGGCCCCCGTGGCGGAGGAGTTCAGCGTCCGCCGGCTCACCGCCGAGGAGATGATCATCAGCCTGATGGATCAGCTCGGGCTCACCCTCGAGGACTTCGTCAGCACCACCGACCCCAACTGGCGCAACAAGCCGTACGTGGCGAACGGCGGCAAGTTCTTCATCTGGCCCGGGGACTGGGCCCCCGGCATCTCGGGCGAGTACGTCTCCGACTCGCGCAGCGTCGAGCGCTTCGAGGCGCTCGGCGGCGGCAATTCGCTCCTCTACCGCAAGCGGGACGTGGGCTTCGGTCCGTCCGCCGCGCAGACGCTGGTGCAGATGTCCCAGGCGTGGTGCGCGCGCGCCGTGGACAAGAAGAGCAACCCGGCGGTGCTGCGCTACGTGACGCTCGCCGACACCTCCAAGAGCAACCCGGACGCGGTGCAGAAGAACCTGCGCTCGCTCTACCTGCGCATGCTCGGCCAGCCGCCCTCGGACGCGGAGGCCCAGGCGCTGTACGAGCAGGTCTACCTGCCGCTGGAGGCGCAGAACACGCGCCTCGCCTGGATTGGCGTCTGCGCGGCGCTCATCCGTCACCCGATGTGGATCACCTACTGAGCGAGGACACCATGCCGAACACCTCTCGTCGCACCCTGCTCAAGTGGGCCCTCGGCGCGGGACAGCTCGCGCTCCTCGAGCGCGCGGGGCTCCTCGGTTCGAGCACCGCGCACGCCGCGGACGTCGACGTCCCCTCGCGCCTCGTGGTGCTCTACATCCCCGGCGGCTACCGGCCGGCGTACTACTTCACCCCGATGGAGGACGCGGACATCCCGCTCTGCGTCCCCACGCCCTCCAACCACAGCGGCGAGCCCGTCTTCTTCCAGGCGAGCCAGCTGGTGAACCTCGCGCCTCCGAACGGCTCCTACAAGCCGCTGCGGACGTGGCAGTCGTGGAACCCCGCCGACCCGGCCGCGCGTGGCAGCTACAGCCCGCTCATGTACGGCTACACGCACTTCGCGCTGGCGGATCAGCTCAGCGTGCTGCACGGCATCGACCAGGGCACCAACGACCACTCGAGCGCGTTCATCTCCTCGATGTGCGGTGTCGCCGGCGCGGACTACCGGGCGCCCGCCGTGCACTCGGTCATCGCGAACCACCTGTACGAGAAGTACCGCGAGAGCCGGCCGCTGCCCTTCGTCGTCGTCACCGGAGAGCGCGGCATGCCGGTGGGCATGGGGCTGCCCTCCCACGCCTCGCCCCTGCGCGTGCCGTCCATCGAGGCGCTCAAGCCGATGCTCTCGGCGAAGCCCTCGGACAACCCGTGGTGGACGGGGCTCGACGCGCGCACCGAGGCGCCCGAGCTGGATGCGCGCGGGCAGCCCACCGGGGGCACCCTGAAGACGACGGCCATCGAGCGCTTCTCGCTGACGCGCGCCCAGCAGCTCCTGCGCCGCTCGACGGCGAAGGTGGACAACTACCTGGAGGGGCTGCACGGCTCGCTGTCGTCGGTGTCGCGCGTGCTCGCGACGGACGTCGTGTCCGTGCTGGAGAAGACCAAGGGCATCGAGATGATGACCTCGAACCGCCCCGCGTACCTGTCGAGCTACCTGTCCAACCAGTCGTTCACGTACAGCTTCGGCCTCGCGAACTTCCACCTCACGGGGCTCGACCCGCGCATGGACCTGGCGCTGCGCCTGCTCAAGGCGGACCTCTGCACCTCGGTGCACGTCTCGCTGCAGCAGGACTTCGACACGCACAACGGCCTGGGCCATGGCTACAGCTGCGCGCACGGCCGCGGGATGATGGACAACGTCGCGCGCTTCCTCGGCGAGCTCAAGGCCGCGCCCGCGCCCGGCAAGCCCGGCAAGACGCTGCTCGACGACACGCTCGTGCTGGTGATGAGCGAGTTCGGCCGGAGCTGGGCCTCGCGGAGCAGCGACGGCACCTATTACCTGCCGGACGACCACCACCCCTACACGTCCATCTGCTTCGCGGGCGGGAACGTGGCGGGGAACCGGCAAGTGGGCTCGTACACCCCGCGCGGGCTCGGCGTCCCGGTGGACATCATCGAGGAGAACGGCCAGGCCTCGAAGCGCGTGCCCCGCTCCGCGGACGCGGTGACGACCGCGCTGCGCATCCTGGGCATGGAAACGCACGAGTTCTTCATCCCCGGCGGCTACGGCGAGGTCATGGGGCTCCGCAAGGCGTAGTCCCGACCGGGCGAGGGGATGGCGAACGGCGCGAGCGCGACCCAGGCCGCGGGGTGTTGAGGCCTACGCCGCCTCAAGACGGCCCGTGCTACTTGTTCTCGTCATTGGAGTTGGAGGACAGCGGAGGTCCTCCGCTGCCCTTCTTGGCCGCCCGGGCCAGCGACTTTCGGTTGCGTTCTTCTTCCTGCGCCTTCTTGAAATCACTGAACGTCTTCGCCTGGCGGCTCATGCCATCCACGAGCGTGAGGGTCGCGCGGGTGGTACGGGCCTCCCCGAACAGAGCGCTGTATCGAGGGTAGACGACGCTCATGAACCAGAGCATGGCGGAGAACTTCGCCTCCTCGGCCTCGTTCAAGCCGCCCAGCATCAGGAACTTCTTGGACGCCTCCAGGTTCTGCCGCAGGTAGTTCTTCTGGGTCAGCTTCGCCTTGAACACGTTGAATTCGTGCAAGGTGATGTCTGTCTTCAACCCCTTGTTCAGCACCCCGAGCAGCCCGCGAATCGTGTTGTCCAGCCGCGTTCCCGGGACCCGCACCCAGGACGCCTGTTCCCACTTCCCGGTGTGCTTATCCCGGGTCCACCCGCCCTCGGGGGCGACCCAGGTGGGTCCGATGTCGGAGTACCGCAAGAAGCCCGTGTCCTTGTTCTCGACCTGGAAGAACAGCGGAAAGCCACTCGAACCGGACGCCTCGATGGCCTCCGCATCCTTGCCGAGGTTCTGCGCGCAGGTGTCGAAGTACTCCATCAGCTTGGTGGGCCCCCCTGACTTGAAGCCGCACAACTGTTTGATGCGCTCGGCTCCCACCGGGGGCGCCAACCCCTGCACGGCTCCCGCCCTGTCGAAATAGATCGTGGGCACCCCCAGGTACATCAAGCGCTCCATCGAGCCACTTCTCATGCCCACCTGGATGACCTGGAACTCCTTGGAGAGCTGAAGCAGGAAGTTCATCTGCGCGCCCATGGGTCTTCCGGCGAAGGGCTCGCGCTTGAAGAAGTTGATGAGGTTGTGCGCCTTCCCACCCTTCGTGTACCCGAACGTTTCACCCTCACGGGTGAGCTCCTTCAGTTCGTCGCCGATGGGAACGAACAGGAAGGGCCTGTCCAGCTCCTGTCCCAGGATCTGGGTGAGGTTGCGGATGTATTTATAGAGGGTCAGGTTCGTGTGGTGCTGGGGCTTGCCGACGGAACCTTCGCCTTCCATGAAGATGGCCGCCTTCTCGTCCTGCTTGGCCCCCCGGATCCAGAAGAGGATGATCAGGAACCCGGTCTTGTCTTCAGCGGAGGTGAACTTCTGCCACGCGTAGCGCGGTTCCTGCCGCTTGTCGGTGACGTACTTCCCCACCAGCCCTTCCATGAACTCATCCAGGAAGGCCTTGTTGGCCTCTTCGTATTCCTGGGTGGAGTGCTCCACCAGTTGTCTCAGGGTGCTGGCCACCGCCAGGAAGCTCTTCTTGCGGATGCAGTCGACGATGTAGTCCGTCGACTTGCTGATGTAGGCATAGCTGACGCCGTCGATCCGCTCCGCCCTGTTCTCCTCATCGCCCTGCACCAGGCGCAGGAGCTCCTCATTGAGCCGCTGGGAGAAGGGGCCCGCCGTCAGCCTCGAATTCGACGTTTCCGGCTGGAGGCCCTCGTGCTCCAGCAGTGTCCGGGTCAGGGTCTTGACCGCCTTGGAGGGATCGTTCTCCGCGCCTGTCAGCGCCAGCGCGATGAGCCGGGGGTTGCTCTTGAAGAGGGCCTTGTTGGCGGTGACGTGGACGCAGGGCACCTGTAGACGCACGCTGAACGCGAAGGGCCTGGTTTCGATTTGGAGCGTCGGCGTGCTGTCCGAGTAGAAGCAGGCCACCACCTTCAGCCGGTCGTCGAGCAGGTTGAAGGAGCTGAAGTAGCCCAACCTCCGGAGGATCTTCTCCCGGTAGTCGGTATCGCTCTGGAACTCCTCGCCGTTGAAGTAGAGCAACCCATAGACCTTCGAATAGTCGGGGCTCTCGACGCGCAAGGCCTTGCTCAACTGCAAGGCATAGATGAGCCCGTAGGTGTCACCCTCCTGGAACAGGTGGTGGTTGATCATCAGGACGTTCATGACAAACCTCGGAGCCGCCAGGCGAGGGACGTGAGCAGCCCGGCGATGATGGCCTTGAGCAGGCCTCCGGGAACGAAGGGGAGGAAGCCCTTGTGGAAGCCGGCGAGCCCGGCACCGCGAAGAGCTGGAACAGAGCTACCTTCACGCAGCGTCCCATGCGTGTCCATCCACGCCAACGTCAATCACCGCTGGCCGTACCTGCGCTGGAGCTTCGCGACGCCGTAGCTCCACCCCTGGCGCCACAGGTCGGACGACGAACGCATCGACAAGAACTTCTTCGTCTTCCATCCGTTGCTGGGATGAAGAAGGCCCCACTCGGCGAAGCGGGACTTCGCCGAGCCCCCGCCACGGCAACGTCCAGGAAGCGACATCCGGGGCAGTCATGCCGCGCACCCTCCCGGAATGCCCCGCTCCACGTGACGTCTCGCGCCATCGCTCGTGACTCGTCAGCATTCGGCCACGTGGGTAGGGTGCGCGCCGCGGTACGCGGTTCCCCCCAACAAAGGAATGCCGATGAAGCTGAATGCTCTCGCGATGTCCGTCGTGACGATGCTGACGCTGGCCGTGGGCTGTGGTGTGGCGGATGAGAACGTGACGCAGGGCGAGCAGGTGACCGCCCAGGGCAGCACCTGTGCGATGGGCCAGCGCCTCTGCCCTACGTGTGATGGGAAGAGCACCTATTGCGCCACGATGTGCGGGGACTGCGCCGTCCCCATCGCCGCGCCCACCGTCGAGGCCGAGGGCCTCACCTGCAAGACGGGCCAGAGACTCTGCCCCACGTGCGACGGCACGGGCACCTACTGCGCCACGAGGTGCTTCGAGTGCGCTCCGCAAGTCGTGGCCAATCCGGACCCGTCCGTGTCCGCCATGGGCTCCACGAGCTGCCCGCCGCGCCAGTTCCTCTGCCAGCGCTGCGACGGCAGCTATCAGTGCGCCCCCGAGTGCGCGCCCTGCCTGTAGTCCGCGCCTCGTGACGCCCTGCAGTGCCGCGGCCGGCTCCACTCGCATGGGGCCGGCCGCCTGTGTCAGGGAAGTTGTCGCCTCGGCTGACGTGCCGAGCTGAAGACGCCCTGGGTCCGAGAGGGCATGTCAGACCGGTGATGTGGAATCTCCCCGGCGGGGGCGAGCGGCTCCGGGGAAGGCGGATCCCTCTGAGCAGCAGCGCCACGACATGAACCCCTGGAGGCGTGGGACTTGGAAACCCCTGGACGCAGATTCGGAAGCGCCGTGGTCATCGGCGGCAGCATGGCGGGGCTCCTGAGCGCGCGGGTGCTCGCGGACCACTTCGACAAGGTGACGCTGGTGGAGCGGGATGTCCGGGGGGAGGGGCCCGCCGCGCGCAAGGGTGTTCCGCAAGGGCCGCACATCCACGTGCTGTTGGACACGGGCCGGCGCATCCTCGACAAGTACTTCCCGGACCTGTTCGAGCAACTCCAGGTCCAGGGCGCCGAGTCCATCGACTCGAGTGGAGACCTCGCCTGGCACCACTTCGGGGTGTGGAAGCTGCGCCGCACCAGCGGCATCCCCGGGCTGCTGTGTACCCGGCCCCTGCTCGAGTGGAACGTCCTGCGTCGGGTGAAGGCGCGGCCCAACGTAGCGGTGCGCGAGGGCTGCTCCATCGAAGGGCTCATCTCCGACGAGAAGGGCACGGGGCGCATCACGGGCGTCCGGGTCAAGACACCCCAGGGCGAGGAGTCGTGGGATGCGGACCTCGTCGTGGATGCCAGTGGCCGGGGCTCGCGGATGCCTCAGTGGTTGGAAGCCATCGGCTACGCCCGCCCGGAGGAAGAGCAGGTCATCGTGGACCTTTCCTACACGACGTGCCTGCACGAGCCGCCGCCCCACTTCCAGAAGGAATGGAAGGCGCTCTTCCTCTATCCAAGTCCTCCCAAGGCCTGGCGCGCGGGGTTCATCTCACACGTCGAGGGAGGCCGGTGGCTCGTCACCCTCAATGGCTACTTCGGGGAGCACGCGCCCACCGAGTACGCGGGGTTCCTCGAGTACGCGCGCTCACTGACGCGTCCGGACCTGTACAACTACCTGAAAGAGGCCACGCCGATAGGGCCCATCTCCCAGCACAAGGTGAAGGACTGCCGGTGGCGGCACTACGAGAAGCTGCCCCGCTTTCCCGAGGGGCTGGTCATCCTGGGAGACGCCGCGTGTGCCTTCAATCCCCTCTACGGGCAAGGCATGTCGGTGGCGGGGCTTGGCGCCGAGTTGCTGGACACCTGCCTTCGCGAGCAGGCCGAACGAGGCGAGCTATCGGGCCTGGCGCAGCGCTTCCGCGAGCGGCTGCCTGAAGTCATCCGGCTCCCGTGGCTGTTGGGCACGGGCATGGACCTGCTGTATCCGCAGGCCGTCGGGAAGCGGCCCTTCGGGCTGGGCTTGTTGCACTGGTACATCCTGCGGCTGATGGAGCGCACGTCGACGGACGCACACGTCCATCGCCAGTTCTACCGGATCCTGCACCTGCACGCGGGGCTGGAGGCGGTTCTCCAGCCCTCCGTGGCCTTGCCCGTGTTGGGCCATGGCGTCATGTCGCTCCTCCGCCCTCTCGAGCGGCTGGCGAATACCGAGACACGGCCTCCGCCTCTCACGCCCCCGCGTCCAAGCCCTGTCCCGGTCCAGGAGTCCACGGGGTAGCGCTGTGGCCCGGGCCCTCGATGCGTCACGAGGGCCTCGTCTGGAGACGCGAAGGAGCCTGAAAACACCGAGGCCGGAAACCGCTGGGTCTCAGCGGCTTCCGGCCTCGGTCCTTCAGTGTCCCCGACGGGATTCGAACCCGTGTTACCGGCTTGAAAGGCCAGCGTCCTGGGCCTCTAGACGACGGGGACGTCGTCACTGCTTGAGTCGCGGGGGGCTCGAACCCCCGACCCTCGGCTTAAAAGGCCGGTGCTCTACCAGCTGAGCTAGCGACTCGCTATTCTTTTTTTGGCACCGACCGCGGATCCGCCAACGCTTCCGCGAGGCGCTTCCTACCAGCAGCGCCCGGGGAGTTCCACTGGCGATCGCAGGCGCTGCTTCCTGACACGCTCCGTCCTGGCCCAGGGGTGAACATCCGCCTGGCCAGTGCCCCTCCGCCCGTCAGCCTCCGGCGCTATACACAGGGCATGTCCCAGGACGTTCCCGAACCGCCCGACACCGAGGACGAAGAGGCAGGGGAGCAGGCCCCGTTCCGCCGCTACCTCACCCGGGCGGGCGCCGAGCGCATGCACCGCGAACTGCTCCAACTGCTCAACGAGGCCCGCCCCAAGGTCACCGCCGAGGTGTCCGCCGCCGCCGCGCAGGGCGACCGTTCAGAAAACGCCGAATACATCTACGGCAAGAAGCGCCTGCGGGAGATCGACCGGCGCATCCGCTTCCTCTCGAAGCGCCTGGACACGGCCACCATCGTCAACCCCGCGGAACAGGAGGACCGCTCGAAAGTCTACTTTGGCGCCACCGTGACCCTGGAGGACGAGGGCGGAATCCGCAGCACGTACCAGATTGTCGGCTCGGACGAGATCGACGCCTCCGGAGGCCGCATCAGCGTCGAGTCCCCCATGGGCCGCGCACTGCTGCGCAAGACCCCGGGCGACACCGTGGAGGTGCGGCGCCCCCGGGGTGAGATTGAGCTCACCCTGGTGGACATCCGCTACGACTAGGACACCCCATGCCCCGGACACCCGAGCTCAGCTCCCATACTCGCCGCACCTATTCGCGCCTGAGCAGCGCGGACCTGGCCGCGTCCGCGGGGGAGTCCCTGTCCCTGGACGACCTGGGCCTGGAGCCCGGTGGCGACCGCGTGGGTCTGGCGTTCGGCACCTACAGCCAGGAGGGCCTGGAGCACGCCCTCCGGGCCTACGGCTTCGCGCAGCGCCTGGAGGAGCGCGTGGGCCCCGTCGAGCTGCGCCTGTCCTGCCAGGATCCGTTCCAGCCGCGCATCACCGTCCTGAGCCGCCGCTACCACTCGGCCGTCGTGGACCTGTCCCTGCGCCAGGCCACGGGCGCGGAGGTCGGCTTCACCCGCTCGGCCGCGGAGGCGCCGCTGCTCTACGTGGACAGCCTCCTCTTGCAGCACCCGGGGCGGCCCTTCGACTGGAGCCGGCCGCCGCTGCCCGGACAGCTCCACCCCGGCCTGTCCCTGGCGCGCGACCTCCTGGAGCTGCTGCACCTCATGGCCCGCCGCATCGGCGCGGAAGGCGTGGCGCTGATGCCCGCGACCTTCTCCGCCGCGTGCGTCTACGAGCCACGCTTCACCTTCGTGGACGGCGCCGCGCAGGGGCACTTCAGCGCCCTTCGCCGCGCGGGCCGCGGCTGGCCCCGCTGGCTGTTGGCGTGGGCGGTGGAGCTGGGCTGCATGCGGGATGAACAGGGACAGCCGGCCCTCTTCACGCCCGCGCCGATGATCAGCCCCCTGTCCCGGCGGGTGGCCCGGCGGCTCGACACGCGCGGTTGGCAGCGGGCGTGGCGCTTCCACGCGAAGCAGGTGCTGTCGCTGGAGGAAGAGGCACTGCAGGCGCGCTTCCCCTGGGCCCGCATGCCCCCCGGCCCCCCGCCTGAAAGGGTGGTGGAGGTGCTCGGGTATGATCCGCTGGCGCCCGCGTCGCCGTACCAGGATGCCTGTGAGCCGGCGCCCGCTCCGCCGCGGACCGCGGCGACGTCCTGAGCGCCCGCTGTAGCGCCCTGTTCCGTCGGGAAGGGGCCGTGCTCTTTCGGACGGACGTTCCTCCTTCCCGACGGGAATGCGGCTGCTGCCCCCTCGTTCGGTGCCTATATTGAGAGGCGTCGGTCATCCACGGTCGTCGCTCGCCGTCAGCAATCGCACCCGAACCAGGTCAGGTCGCGAAGCCCTCGATGCGAAAGAACTTCATCCTCGACACGAACGTCCTCCTCCATGATCCCCGCAGCATCTACGGGTTCAAGGACAACAACGTCATCATCCCCATCTACGTCATCGAGGAGATCGATCAGTTCAAGCGCGATCTCTCCGAGCTGGGGCGCAACGCGCGACTGGTGGCGCGCTACCTGGACTCCTTCCGCGCGGAGGGTTCCCTGAAGGAGGGCGTCCCGCTGCCGCACGGCGGGATGCTCCGCGTGGCCTTCACCGACCGTTCGCTGCCGTCCTCCATGGCGGACAGCAACCTGGTGGACAACCGCATCCTCGCGGTGGCCCTGGACCTGATGGAGACCGAGCCGGAGACCCAGGCCGTCTTCATCACCAAGGACACCAACCTGCGCATCCGCGCCGACGCCCTGGGCCTGTCCGCCCAGGACTTCGACACCGAGCGCGTCGAAATCACCGACCTGTACACGGGCTTCACGGAGCTGCTCGTCCCCACGGAGATGGTGGATCAGCTCTACAAGCCCGGCGGCGAGGTGGAGGTGCCGGCCCAGGACCGGCTCTCTCCCAACCAGCTGGTGCTGCTCAAGGACGAGCTCAACCCGTCCCACACCGCCATGGCCCGCTTCAACGGCGCCAAGGCGCGGCTCGTGCCGCTCGCGCGCCAGAGCAAGGAAGGCACCTGGGGCATCCGGCCGCGCAACATGGAGCAGGCCTTCTGCCTGGACCTGCTGCTCAACGACGACATCAAGCTCGTGACCATCGTCGGCAAGGCGGGCACGGGCAAGACGCTGCTCGCCATCGCCGCGGGCCTGCAGAAGGTGACGGAGGAGGGGCTGTACCACAAGCTGCTGGTCAGCCGTCCCATCTTCCCCCTGGGCCGGGACATCGGCTACCTGCCGGGCAGCGTCGAGGAGAAGCTCAACCCCTGGATGCAGCCCATCTTCGACAACGTCGAGTTCCTCATGAACCTGAGCCGCGCGGACAAGAAGGCCGGGCGCGGCCACCATGAGCTCATCGACCTGGGGCTGATGGAGATCGAACCGCTCACGTACATCCGCGGGCGCAGCATCCCCAACCAGTTCATCATCGTGGACGAGGCGCAGAACCTCACCCCGCACGAGGTGAAGACCATCCTCACCCGCGTGGGCGACAACACGAAGATCATCCTCACCGGCGACCCGTTCCAGATCGACAACCCGTACGTGGACTCGACGAACAACGGGCTCGTGCACGTGGTCAACCGCTTCAAGAACGAGAAGATCGCCGGCCACATCACCATGGCGAAGGGCGAGCGCAGCATGCTGGCCGAGTTGGCGGCCAACCTGCTGTGAAGCGCTCAAGCCCCGCGCCTGCTAGAGACCTGTCATGACCCAGGACGGCACCGACAAGCCCGACACCCCCGGCGAGGAGAAGAAGCCACTCGTCGAGTACCCCTCCGTCTACGAGTACAAGGTGATGGGCAAGGCGACGGTCGAGGAGACGGCCGGCTTCGAGGAGCACGTGCGCTCGCTCTTCCGGCGGAAGATGGGGATGGAGGTGTCCCCGGACTCCATCCACGTGCAGCACAGCCGCAAGGGGAAGTTCGTGTCCCTGAGCGTGTCCGTGCTGCTCCTGTCCGAGGAGCAGCGCCGGGGCATCTACGAGGCGCTGCACGAGGATCCGCGCATCGTCTACTACCTGTGAGGCAGGCGGTGCGCGGGTGGATGCCGCAGGGGGGCCCGGACCCCGCCAGCGGCTGGAAGTCCGGCCAGGGTGCGTATATGAGGGTGGAATGAGTCCCGCCGAGCACTTCCCGCTGTACCACCCGCCGGGGGCGCAGCGCGCGTTCGGAACAGACGACGCCACGCGCCGCTTCGCCAAGGTGGCCCAGCTCGAACCGGGCTCGCGCGTGCTGGTGCTCGGCTGTGGTCCGGAGGGCGGCGCCGCCGTGCTGCTGGCCCAGGAGCTGAAGTGCTCCGTGGTGGCCGTGGACACGGAGGAGGCCCTGGTGTCCCCCGTGCGTGAGCGCGTGCGCTCCCAGGGCCTGTCGGATCGCATCGAGGTGCGCCGCGTGGCGCCGGACGCGCTGGGCATGCTGGACGGCCCCTTCCACGGCATCCTCGTGCCGGGGCGCGTGCAGTACCCGCTGGACGTGGCGCTGCGCGTGTTCCGCCCGCTCCTGGGCAAGCGCGGCCGCGTGGGCTTCACCTTCCCGGCGCGCGTGGGCCGCTTCACGCCCAAGCCCGTACTGGACTTCTGGGAGAAGCGCCTGGGCGCGCCGCTGCTGCTGCCGCGCGAACTGCTCCAGGCGCTGGAGACCGGCGGCTTCGAGCCGGAGTCCGTGGAGTCGCTGCACGACACGGAGCTGGACGCGCTCTACAAGGACATGGAAGCGCACCTGCCGGAAGCAGCCTCGCTGGAGAGCGCTGGCTTCCGCGAGGAGCTGGCCCTGCACCGCGAGCACAACCAGCGGCCGGGCGTCAGCTACGCGTTCGCGGTGGGACGGCGCAAGGAGCCGGGTGAGAAGCCCCCGGCGTCGCGCGACCGCGGCTGAAAGCAGGGGGCTTGAAGCGTGGGGGAGGGCCTGGAGCTTGCCGAGCCCTTCAACCGCCAGGACCTACTGCACGCCGTTGAAGTCGAGCAGCTCGATGGACTCGGGCGCCACGGACAGCGTGACCTGCTCGCGGTAGCCGGCCGCGTCGCCGCCGACCTGGAAGGGCATGGGGCGCGCGAAGCGGATGGTGACCTCGCGGGCGTGGAAGTCGTGCAGGCCTTCCGGAGCCCAGCGGCCGTTCCACAGGCGGGGCAGGTTCGCCAGCACCTGCGTGGGCGACACCTGGCCCAGGCGCAGCTGCAGGAAGCCCCGGCGGTCATTCGCGTGGGGGAACATGCGGAAGCCGTAGCCGTAGAAGGGCATGGTGCCCGCGGCGGCCATCATCAGCTTGCCCCGGAACAGCACCGCGCCCGGCTGAAGAGGAGCGCCCACGGCCTGTCCGTCCGCGCCCAGGCGGTAGGCCTCCGACGCGCCGTTGACCACTTCGCACTCCACCAGCACGGAGCTGGTGAGGTAGTGCGGCACCGTCTTGAAGGCCACCGCGGAGAAGTAGCCGCCACCGCCGGACATGACCCGCTTGAACATGCCCTTGCCCAGCGACTCCTTCACGGAGATGTAGTCGTTGAGCACCTTGCCATCCACGCCCAGGCCCGCGAAGGGCGCGCGCTGGCCGTCCACCTGCACCAGGTCCATGGTGCGCACGCCGGGCACTTCCGCCGCGCGGGCTCGCACCACGTCGTTGAGGATGCCGTCGCCCCGGGTGCTGGACGCGTTGACGAACGCCGCGATGCCGTTGCCCGTGCCCAGCTTGAGGATGCCGAAGCGCGGCGCCGTCTGGCCGGCGAACTTCCCGCGCGGGCCCACCTGCTGCAGCACTTCATTGACGAAGCCCATGAAGGTGCCGTCGCCGCCGCCCGTGAAGACGGTGGGGTAGCCCCGCTCCAGCACCGTCTGCGCGATGCGGCGCGCGTCCAGCGGCGAGCGCGACAGGAACAGGTCCTCTTCCGGCACCACGTGCGACAGCAGCTTGACCACCCGGGCATCCACCTTGCGGGCGTTCGCGTTCAGCAGCACCGCGACCTTCGGTTCGGCGGACGGAAGCGCCGCGGGCGAGCGGCGGAAGTCCGTGGAACGGAGGGGCTGAACCAGCATGGACGACTCCAGAGGGGCGGGGAGCGGTATGACAGCGCTGACGCGGTTCGGACTGTGCACTTTTCTCGCCAACCCCTGACGCGTGGCGTTAGCCGGGCGCCCTGATGTGATTTCGAGGGGTTGAACGGTCCGCTGGTGTCCAATATGCCCGCCCGGTTGCTACCGCGGGGTGACGGCAGTGTAGAGCGCGTTACGCACCCGTGGCGTGCGGATGGCGTTCAGGTGACGCGGCGCCTCCTGGACGCCTGGGGGCCTGCGCACTGCGCTACGCAGCGGCCGTCATCACCTTTGCGCTGGGTGCCCGGGCCTACGGGGAAACCCGTCCTCGCGTTTGACACGCCGGGGGGGGTGGTTACGTTGGGCATACATCGGGATTTCGCAGGAAAAACGCAGTCATTTCCAGAGGATGGGAACCGTGGGCAAGATTATCGGAATCGACCTGGGCACCACGAACAGCGTGGTGGCGATCATGGAGGGTCGCGAGCCCAAGGTCATCGTCAACGAAGAGGGAGCTCCCACCACGCCTTCGGTGGTCGCGTTCACGAAGGACGGGGAGCGCCTGGTCGGCCAGGTGGCGAAGCGCCAGGCCATCACCAACCCGGAGCAGACCGTCTACTCGGTGAAGCGCTTCATGGGCCGCCGGTTCGAGGAGACGACCGAGGAGGCGAAGCTCGTCCCCTACAAGGTGGCCCGGGGCCCCAACGGCGACGCTCGCGTGGAGATCGCGGGCAAGCAGTACAGCGCGCCGGAGATCAGCGCGCAGGTGCTGCTGAAGCTCAAGCGCGCCGCGGAGAACTACCTGGGTGAGAAGGTGACGGAGGCGGTCATCACCGTCCCCGCGTACTTCAACGACGCCCAGCGCCAGGCCACCAAGGACGCCGGTGAGATCGCCGGCCTCACGGTGCGCCGCATCGTGAACGAGCCCACCGCCGCCGCGCTCGCGTACGGCATGGACAAGAAGAAGGATGAGAAGATCGCCGTCTACGACTTCGGCGGCGGCACCTTCGACGTGTCCATCCTGGAGGTGGGCGAGAGCGTCGTGGACGTGCTCGCGACCAACGGCGACACGCACCTGGGCGGCGACAACATCGACCTGGAGATCATGAACTGGCTGATCAGCGAGTTCAAGAAGGACACCGGGCTCGACGTCAGCAAGGACAAGATGGTCATCCAGCGCCTGAAGGAGGCGGCGGAGAAGGCCAAGATCGAGCTGTCCAGCGCGATGCAGACGGACATCAACCTGCCGTTCCTCACGGCGGATGCGTCCGGTCCGAAGCACCTGAACGTGAAGCTCACGCGCGCCAAGTTCGAGCAGATGATTGGCCCGCTGGTGGAGCGTTCGCTGGAGCCGTGCCGCAAGTGCCTCAAGGACGCGGGCCTGGAGCCCAAGGACCTCAACGAGGTCGTGCTCGTGGGCGGCACCACGCGCATCCCCATGGTGCAGGAGGCGGTGAAGCGGCTGTTCGGCAAGGAGCCGAACCGCACGGTGAACCCGGACGAGGTGGTCGCGGTGGGCGCCGCGGTGCAGGCGGGCGTGCTCTCCGGCGAGGTGAAGGACATCCTCCTGCTGGACGTGACGCCGCTGTCGCTGGGCGTGGAGACGCTGGGCGGCGTGATGACGAAGCTCATCGAGCGCAACACGACCATCCCCACGCGCAAGTCGGAGACCTTCTCCACGGCGGCGGACGGCCAGACGCAGGTGGAGATCCACGTGCTGCAGGGTGAGCGCGAGATGGCGGGCGACAACCGCAGCCTCGGCCGCTTCCACCTGACGGGCATGCCCCCGGCGCCGCGCGGCGTGCCGCAGATCGAGGTGACGTTCGACATCGACGCGAACGGCATCCTCAACGTCAGCGCGAAGGACAAGGCGACGGGCAAGGAGCAGAAGGTCACCATCAGCCACTCGTCCGGTCTGTCGAAGGACGAAGTGACCAAGATGGTCGACGATGCGCGCAGCAACGAGTCCGCGGACAAGGCGCGCCGCGAGCTGGTCGAGGTGAAGAACCAGGCGGAGAGCCAGGCCTACGCCGCGGAGAAGATGGTCAAGGAGAACAAGGACAAGCTCACCCCCGACGTGGCGAAGGCCATCGAGGACGGTGTCGCGGAGCTCAACAAGGTCCGCGAGGGGCAGGACAAGGACGCCATCAAGGCGGCCCTCGAGAAGCTCCAGCAGGCCAGCTACAAGGCGGCGGAGGAGATGTACCGCGCCACCGGCGGCGCGCCGGGCGCCACGCCTCCTCCGGGCGCCGAGCCCTCCGCGGCTCCGGGCTCCAGCGCCCAGCCGTCCGCGAAGGACGACGTGGTGGACGCCGAGTTCCGCCAGTCGTAAGGCCGTGAGCCGCCCGCCACCTGGCGGGGGCTGAAGTCCGAGGGCCGGTGCTCCGATGAGGGGCGCCGGCCTTCGTCTTTTCGGACGGGTGTGCCGGACGCGGGATGAGGGCCGGGAGCAACCCCGCGATTTCACGCGGTCGCCGGTGGCGAGGGCACTGCAAGGGACGGGCGGGTTCCTCGCTGTCCTCCTCGAAGGTGTCCGCCCCATGTCCCGCATCGACTCGCTGCTGTCCGCCGTCCTCCCGGACGTCGCCGCCCCCGAAGTCACGTCTCTTCCCCCGGCCCCGCGCCAGGAGGCACCTTCACGGACGACGGCCGCTCCGGCCAACTCCGTGGAGGTGTTTCGGGGCGCCGGTTCGCCGGCCTCGAGTCCCGCGAGGGCAGCGCAGGTGGCGCCCCGGACGCGGGAGGGCAACGGCTTCGACTTCGGCGTGGGGGGCGCGTTCCCGCCGAAGCCCACGGGCTCCCTGCAGGAGCAGGTGAAGCAGGGGGCGCGGCTTTTGGAGCAGACCCAGGCCGCGGCCTTCAGCGTGGCGCTGGACAAGGGCCCCGCGATGGATGCCTACGCGCGCACGCAGCTGGGGCACCTGGACCCGAGCCCGCCCATCGCGGGCGCGCCCACGGCGCTCACGGACTACACGAGCACCATCCCCGGCGTGTCCGCGAAGGACGCCTTCGAGGCCTTCGTCAGCAACCCGGAGCTGCTCTTCGGCGCGGCGGGCATCTCGCTGCGGCCGGCGGCGAGCGCGCTGACGGATGGTGCCCGGCTGTTCCTGGAGGAGCAGGGGCCGCCGCCGGTGTGGGCGCCCATCACGGTGAAGCTCAACGAGACGGAGCGCGTCGTCCACATCACCACCCTGGACGGACACCCGCTGCGGGGCACCAACCAGTTCGTCTTCGACGACGACGGCGGCGGAGGCACGCGCATCCGACAGTACTCTGCCTTCCAGGGCAGCTCCCCGGCGACGTCGGTGGGCATGGCGCTGATGGATCCTATTGAACGGCAGCATGACATCTGGCGCAGCGTGCACGGACAACTGCATGAGATGCTCAAGCCGCGTTGACATACTGGGCCCACGGGGGAGGTGACGCATGACGACGCTCCAGACGACACCGCCGGGACATGACGTGGTCCTCTACGACAGCCACTGCCGCGTGTGCAGCGGCGCCGCGCGGGAGATGCGCAAGCTGGTGGGCGGGCAGGGCACGAAGCTGCTCTCGTTCCGCGACGAGGGCGTCCTGGACGCCTTCCCGGGGGTGAGCTTCGAGCGCTGCGAGAAGGCCATGCAGCTCATCCAGGCGGATGGCCGGGTCCTGGAGGGCGCGGAGGCCATCGTCCGCGCGCTGGGCCGGCGGCCGTTGGGGCGGCTGCTCTACGTGTACTACGTCCCGGGCTTAAGGCAGCTGGCGGACGCGGTGTATGGCGTGGTGGCCCGCTACCGCTTCCGCATCGCGGGTCGCGACTGCCCCGACGGCGCCTGCGCGGTGCACTTCAAATAGGGGGAGGGGCGCGGGTAGCATGCGTCCTTCCCCGCATCCTCCTGGCCCTCCGTGACTTCGCCTCCTCCCAACCTGCAGGCCGCCCAGTCCTTTCGCCGCTTCTTCGGGGAGCTGCGGGAGACGTACCTGGAGCGCGAAACGCTGTTCACGCAGATTGAATTGGCGCTGCTCTGCCGCGAGCACGTGCTGGTGGTGGGGCCGCCCGGGACGGCGAAGAGCGCGGTCGCCAGCGCCGTCCTGGGGCGCATCACCGACGAGGTGTCCGGGCTGCCGTCGCTGTTCTCCAAGCAGATCGCGGAGACGACGCTGCAGACGGACCTCATCGGCCCGGTGGACTTCAAGGTGCTCACGGAGACGGGCCGCACCGAGTACCTCACCGACGAGGGCATGCTGGGGGCGGTGCACGCGTTCCTGGACGAGGTCTTCGACGGCCGGGACATGCTGCTGCGCTCCATCCTCAACGTGATGTACGAGCGGGAGCTGAAGCACGGCCGCAAGGTGACGGCCGGCCGCACCGAGTGCGTGGTGATGACGAGCAACCGGTACCTCACGGAGGTGCTCGCGCGCTCGCCGGAGCTGCTCCTGGCGTTCGCGGACCGGTTGAGCTTCATCAGCTTCGTGCCCAAGGCCTTCGCCCGGCGGGAGAGCCGGGCCGCCATGCTGCACCGCTTCGTGCACGGGACGCGGCCGGACCTGCGCGCCACGCTGACGCTTCAGCAATTGGACCTGCTCCAGGACGCGGTGGCCCAGGTGAAGGTGCCGGGCCACGTGCTGGAGGGCGTGGAGATGCTGACGGACGCGCTGGAGCGCGCGCTCGTGGCGCAGGTGTCGAAGCTGCCGGACTACGTGCCCACGAAGTACTTCTCCCAGCGCTCGGTGGTGAAGGCGCTCTGGACGCTGAAGGCGGCGGTGGTGCGCGATCAGATCTACCGCCGTCCGGACCGGCCGCTCGAGGCGACGGTGGAGGACCTGGACGCGCTGCGCTGGTTCTTCCTCCTGGGCGGCCCGCCCGCGGCGGAGGCGGACGCGCTGCTCAAGGCGGCGGTAGACCCGCGTGAGCGGGCGCAGCTGGAGATCGTCCGGCTGGAGCAGCGCACCTTCGACGAGGTGCTGGGCAAGGTGCGCCAGGAGCTGGGCGGCGGCGTGGAGCGCGAGGCGACGACGCTCGCGGCCGCGGATGACGTGAACGCCGCGGAGGGCTTGAGCCGCAACTGGCAGGCGGGCGTGGTGTCCAGCACCGCGCGCGGCGTGCTGGGGAAGCTGGTGCCCGGACCGCGCCACGGCCAGAACCGGGCCCCGCTGCTGGTGGCGGCGCGCGCGCTGGTGGCGGCCCTGGAGCAGCGGCTGTCGCGGGGCATGACGGTGGGGCAGGGGGAGGGGCGCGGCGGAGTGTCGCTGCTCATCGCCATCCGCGACGTCCTGGAGCTGTGCCGCGCGGTGCCGGAGCTGAAGCCGGGCTACCCCGCGCTCTGCGAGGCGTCCGCGCGGTTCCTGGAGCAGGCGCTGGAGATGAGCGCGTCCGCGGCGGAGGGGCTCGCGTTCGAGGACAGCGTCAAGATGGAGTGGCTGGTCGGGCTCGCGGAGAACCTGGAGGAGGAGCTGGGCGTGATGGGCTCGCTGGCGTCGATGCTCAGCGAGGCCGTGCCCTCCCTTCACGAGCGGCTGCGCGACGCGGACCGGGACACGCGCCGCCGGGTGGTGGCCGCGCTCCGGCGCCGGGTGTCGGCGGCGTTCCCCGCGCAGGCGCCCCGCGGCCGCAAGGATCCGCTGGACGCGCTCGCCGCGGACTCGCGGCGCCTCACCCAGCTGGAGAACGCCCTGACGGCGTTGGACCCCTCGCAGGCCGGGTTGAAGCAGGAGCTGCTCCGGCCGCTGAGCCTCGCGTACGCGCGCGAGGTGCTGGGGGCGACCCCGTTCGAGCGCATCGAGCAGTACGGCCGCGCGGTGCAGGCGGTGGCGGAGAACCTGCGGCGCGAGGGCGTGACGGCGGAGCCGGTGCTCGCCGAGTGCCGCGACCTGATGGAGAACCGCCTCCGGGAGCACGCCCGCGTGCTGTCGCGCGAGGTGGCCAGCCCCCCACCGGCCCCCACCGCCGTGCTCAATGGCGACGCGTACACCTACTACCGGGGCGAGCTGTCCGCGCAGGCCCCCGACGGCGAGCTGTCCGCGCTGGTGGGCCTGGACGGCCAGCTGATGGCGGCGCGTCCCCCGTCGGCCTCGGCGTTCCTCTCCGACACGGTGCGCGCGGCGGTGGCCGAGGCGGAGCTGTCCTTCCTCCAGTCGCGCATCAAGTACCTGCGCAGCTGGTTGACGCAGCTGCTGTCCGCGCTGCCCGCGCCGGAAGCGCTCAACAGCCGTGCGGACGCGGAGCGCACCTTCGAACGGCTGGTGCGCAGCCGCTTCCCCCAGCTCACGCTCAAGGAAGGCGAGCTGGTGCGGCTCAAGGCCACCCTGGGCATGCTGGAGACGCTCCCGGGCGAGCTGGGAGAGAGCGCGCGCAAGCTGTCCACCCAGCTGCGCGGCATCGACGAGGACTTCGGGCGCTTCAGCCGGCAGGTGCTGGAGCGGCGGACCGCGCAGTGAGCGCCGGGGCCGTGCACGGAAGGCGGCGCTGAGGCGTGCTGGCGCGTCGGCTCACTCCCCTGCGGCAGCGCCTGGATGCGCTCCGCCAGCCCGTGGCGGCCCGCGGCGGCGCGTGGTCCTGGCCCTTCGGCCGCAAGCTGAAGGGGCCGGAGGACCTGGGCCTGCCGGTGCTCGTGGCGCTCGACCGCGAGCTGGACCGCGTGGGCATCCACACCGCCGCGGATGCCCGGCTGCTGCTCGCGCTGGGCACCCAGCGGGGCAGGGCGGGGGCGCTCGCGCAGGGGCTCTCGGCGCGCGCGAGCCAGGCCTTGGAGGAGTTCGAGGAGTGCCTGCGCCTGGTGGAGCGGGCGCACCGCTCCGGGGAGATGCCGCCGGGTGCATTGACGGCGCTCGACCGCGGCTTCGTGCGGCTGGCCCGCGCGGTAAAGGTGGCGGACCTCTTCGGCCGTCCGCTGGAGGCGCAGGGCGGGGACGATGCGCCGTTTGAAATCTTCGAGCGCCCGAACGAGACGACCCGGGAGCGGCCGCCGACCAACGCGCGCCTGGCCATCGCGGAGCTGCTGGCCGCCCGTGCTCGGGACAACGTCATCGACCTGGTGCAGAAGCGGCGCGACCTGGACCTGGCCCACGAGATGCTGCTGCGCCTGGGCACGACGGACGCGGACCGCGCGCGGAGCATGGCGCTGCGCAGCGACGTGGCGGAGGCGCGGGAGCGGGTGCGCGAGGTGCCGCCCACGCGGTCCCTGGAGGCGCTGGTGCGCGGCGTGCGGGAGTCCGCCCAGAAAGACCCTCGGGGCGCCTACCGTTCGTTGCAGGGCCTCTACGAGCGCGCCATCGAAGCGGGGGACGCGGAGCTGGCCTCGGCGGCGCGGCGCGCGCTGACGCCGCTGCTGCCCCCGGAGTCCCGGCTGACGCGGATGGTGGAGGAGGCGGAGGCGGGCGCGCGGCTGCAGTGGCTGGGGGAGGCGGACGCCGAGGCGGACTCCGGACGCGAGGCGGAGGACGCGCCGGACGAGCAGCTCGCGGACCTGGCGTTCTCCCTGAAGCCGGAACAGCTGGCCACGTTCGACCTGGCGGCCGGGTGCGCTCGCTACTTCGACGTGGAGGACGCGCTGTCGGAGGAGATCGTCGAGCAGGACGCCGCAGCGGCCCGGGCCGTCCCGCGCCAGGTGCCCTATCCGACGCAGACGATGTCGTTCGCCACGACGGGGAGCCTGGACGAGGTCCACCACTTCGTCATCACGGATCCGCGGCGCATCCTCCAGGACCTCGCGGCGCACCGGCAGCTGGTGCGCACCTACCTGGACGACGCGCCGCCGCCCAAGCCGCGCAAGGTGAAGCGCACCGCCGTGCGCGTCTACGTCTGTGACGCCTCCGGCTCCATGCACGGCGCGCGGGCTCGCTTCCGCGACGCGCTGATCATCGCGGAGCTCAACAACCTGCGCGTGAAGGCGCGGCGCGGAGAGAACTTCGACCCGCTCTACTTCAGCTTCTTCAACGACGTACCCACGGAGCTGGCCCGCGTGGACACCGCCGCGGAGGCGACGCGGCAGATTGAAAAGCTCTTCCGGGACTCGCCCGCGGAGGGGCAGACGGACATCTCGCTGGCTCTCCTGTCCGCGTTCGACTCCATCCGCGCCGCGCAGGGGCGCGACCCGTACCTCGCGCGCGCCACGGTGGTGCTGATCACCGACGGCGAGGACCGCGTGGACCTGGACCTCATCCGCCGCACCCGCGCGCCCATGGGGGCGCTGGACATCGCGCTGAGCTTCATCTCGCTGGGCGAGGAGAACCCGGACCTCAAGTCCCTGGTGCTGGAGCAGCGCGCCGCCGGAGGCCGCGCCTTCTACCACCCGCTCTCCGACGAGGAGATCCGCTGGGCGCGCACGGAGTTCGACACGCCCTGGCGCACGCTGCTGCCGCGCGACGTGCCGGCCTCGCTGGAGGCACTGGAGGCGCTGGCCCCGCACCTGGACGCGCTGGAGGCGGTGGCGGCCGGCCGCGCGCCCGGGACAGGCGTCGCCGTGGAGGCCTCCTTCGACGCGCTCTTCCCGTCCACGCCCCCTGCGCCCACCGTGCCGGAGGTGCCCGGCATGGAGCTGGTGGCGCGGGTGACGGACATCCTGGAGGCGGTGGGCGAGGCCGCGTCGCTCGCCCCCGCGGACCGGCGCGCGACGGAGAGCGTGGTGCTGCTGCAGCACCTGCTGTCCGTCTACGGACTCACGCCCGCGCGCTACCTGGCCGTGCTGTCCGGCGGCACGCGTCCGGTGGGCGAGGCGTTGGAACGGGTGCGGCTGCTCTGCCGCCCGTTCGGGTAGGCTTCGGGGCACGCGCCATGTTCGGCTTCCTCAAACGCAAGAAGACGCCTCCGGCGCCCGTGGACCCGCTGGCCACGTTCGACCGGCTCATCGAGGACCTGGAGCGCCAGGCAGCCGAGGTGCGCAAGTCCGCCGCCACGCTGCTGGCGCTCAAGGGCGAGCTCTCCCGCGGCGTGACGCGCTACACGGCCCGCCTGGGCGACATCGCCGGGCGGCGCCAGACGGCGCATGACCGGGGCGACGCGAAGGGCGTGGGCGTGCTGGAGCGCGACCGCGTGCAGACCGAGCGCCTGCTGGAGTCCACGCGCGAGTCGCTGCGGAGGGCGGAGCGGGACTCGGAGCTGCTGCTCGGCGCGGCCAGCGAGCTGGGCGAGCGCGTGGCGGACCTGCGCATCGAACGCGAGAGCGCCTCCGCGCGGATGGCCGCGGGCGGCGTCGTCACCGAGGCGCTGCGCGAACAGGTGGAGCGCTTCGACCGGGTGATGGCGCTGGAGGCCGCGCGCGACGAGGTGGAGAAGGCGCACGCCCTGGCGGACATCTACCGCGAGGAGCACCGCCCCCCCGCGACGCCCGAGCGCGCGAAGTAGGGGAGGGTGCCTAGTTGCGCCGCGCCGTCTGGTGCAGCTCCAGCACGATGTTGCCGCCCTTGAGCAGCCGCACCGCGCCGGACGTCTGGCTCACGACGAGCGCGATGCAGTGGGTGGTGGAGGTGATGCCCGCGGCGGCCGCGTGGCGCGCGCCCAGGCCCAGGGGGATCTTCACCGTGTCGTCGTTGGCGGACAGGTAGCGGCCCGCGGAGAGCACCACGCCGTCCTCGCGGATGACGAACGCGCCGTCCAGCACGGAGAAGTTCTTGATGGCGTCGCGGATCTTCGGGTCGAGCACGTTGCGCTCGGACTCCGACAGGCCCTGGAACGGGTTGATGGTGAGCTGCCGGCTCTTCTCCAGCACGGCCGTGTGGTCGCCAATCGTGATGATGGTCCCGATGGGGTGGCCCTCGAAGCCCTCCTGGCCAATCTGGAGCGCCAGCTGGATGAGCGCGTCCACCACCTGCGAGTTGAACTCCTCGCCCAGCTTCACGCCCTCGATGGCCAGCCGGTCGTCCAGCGACCCGCCGATGCGCATCTGCATCAGCGTGTCCGGCGCGCGGCCCACCTTGCCCGTCATGCAGAGCACGAGGTCGCCTTCCTTGAACGCCCCCTGCGACAGCGCGGACACGAGCGCCACCTTCACCCGCTCCGTGCGCGAGTAGTCGTACGCGGGGATGACGAGCGCGCGGAACTTCTTGTGCTGGTGCTCCTGCGCCAGCTTGTCCAGCGTCACCGCGTACACCAGCTTCTTGCGCGCGGGCTTACCCCGGAGGTCCTCCGGCGGAATCGGCGTGTCGCTGATGTAGAGGAAGTGGTCGACCTCGCTCTTGGCGGCCAGGGAAAGCGCCGAGCGCAAGAATTCCCGATCGAACTTCGTGTTGTCGCTCAAGGCGCCCCTCGTGCACCCACGTTTTGAAGCAGGTCAGCTTGACACTGGCTGCTGCATGAATAAAGCTTTCGGGCCCTTTTTTTCGGGGTCAGGCCCCCTCTACCCGTCCAACGGAGCCGCAGGCTGTGAACCAGAAAGATCTCAAGCGTTACAAGAAGATGCTCGAGGACAGCAAAGCGAGCCTGCTCGAAAGCGCGAAGAAGACCCTGGTGGAGGAATCGTCCTTCGACACGGACGACCTGCCTGACGAAATCGACCAGGCCGCCTCCGAGTACACCCAGTCCATGGTCTTCCGTCTGCGCGACCGGGAGAAGTTCCTCCTGCAGAAGATCGACGCCGCGCTCAAGCGCGTGGAGGACGGCACCTTCGGCATCTGCGAGCGCTGCGAGGAGGACATCTCCCCCAAGCGTCTGGATGCGCGTCCGGTGACGACGCTCTGCATCCGCTGCAAGGAAGAGCAGGAGAAGAAGGAGAAGTCCTACGGCTGAGGCCCTGGCTTCCCTGGACCGCACGGTGCTCCACGGCCCGTGCGGTCCACGTCTCCTGCCGCGAAGTGAAGTCGCGAAGTCGCTTCAGGCCGCCGCGGGCTGGATCTCCACCCGCAGCAGCTGACGGCCGATGAGGAAGTGGTCGCCGTTGTCGACGAAGGTCGGCCCCGCCAGGCGGATGAACGTGCCGTTGGACGAGCCCACGTCGCGCACCATCAGCCGGTCCCCCCGCACCTGCAAGAGCGCGTGCCGCCCGGACACGAAGCCGTCCGTGGGGAAGGCGATGTCGCCCTGCTCACGACCCAGCAGGTTGTCGCCGTCCTTGAGCGGGTAGGCCGCGCCGCGCAGGCCACCCTCCAGGAGCTGGATGAGCCGCAGCCGGTAGCCCGGATCCGGCGAGCCCCACACCTGCGTGCCGCCGGGCCCCAGCGCCGCGGCGGGGATGGGCTCCAGCACCAGGCGCTGCCGGCCCAGGCGCAGCTCTCCGCCGGCGGGCAGCTCGCGCTCGTTGCGCAGGCGCACGAAGACGCCGTTGGCGCCGCCCACGTCCTCGATGGCGAGCCTCGCGCCGGAGAAGAAGAAGCGCGCCTGCACGGGCATGATGAAGGGGTCGTCGTTGAGCGCGATGTCCGCCTGCTGGCCGCAGGTGAGGGTGTCGCGCTGCATGCGCACGAGCGACTCGGGGCCGCCGTCCGCCCGCACCACGCGGATGGACACCTGCGGGCGCGACGAGACGTGCGCCACGGCCATCACCATCGTCCCGGAGCGCAGCGCCGAACCACAGGCTCGGCACACAGTGGCATCCCGGGAATTCTCGGTGTCACAGCGGGGGCAATATTCCACGGCGTCCATGGGAGTTTCCCTTCTAGCAGGCCCGCGCCGCGTTGGGGGCCCGAGAAGCGCACGGCTTGCTCCCCACCCGAGGGGCATGGTGAAGTCCCGGCCCCACTGACTGGACGCTGACGTGTACTGCCCTTCCTGCGGCGCTGACGCCGAAGACTCTTCCCGCTACTGCCCCGCCTGCGGCGCGACGCTCCTGCGCTCGGCGGAGGGCGGCGACGAATACGTGGGCAAGACGATTGCCTCCAAGTACCGGGTGGAGGCCCTCATCGGCGAAGGCGGCATGGGCAAGGTGTACCGCGCCCGTCAGCTCGCGCTGGACAAGGTGGTGGTGCTGAAGGTGCTGCGCCACACGCTCTTGTCGGACGAGCGCACCGTCGCGCGCTTCCAGCGCGAGGCCAAGGCCGCCAGCCGCCTCAACCACCCCAACTCCATCAGCGTGCTGGACTTCGGCCAGGCCGACGACGGCGCGCTCTTCATCGCGATGGAGTACGTGGCCGGTCAGGACCTGCATCAGCTCCTCAGCCGCGAGTGGCCGCTGGGCGAGGCGCGCGTGGTGCGCATCGTCCTGCAAATCCTCAGCGCGCTGTCGGACGCGCACGGCGCGGGCGTCATCCACCGGGACCTCAAGCCCGAGAACATCATGGTGGAGCAGCGCCGCAACGAGCCGGACTTCGTGAAGGTGCTGGACTTCGGCATCGCGAAGATCACCGACTCGCAGGACGAGGGCCCGGCCCTCACCCGCGCGGGCTTCGTGTGCGGCACCCCCGAGTACATGTCCCCGGAGCAGGCGCGGGGCGCGGTGCTGGACCACCGCTCGGACCTGTACGCGGTGGGCGTCATCCTCTACCAGCTGATGACGGGCCTGCTGCCCTTCGAGTCCGATTCGGCGGTGGGCTTCGCCACCAAGCACCTCACCGAGGAGCCGCCCCCGCCCACGCGCCGCCGGCCGGACGCGCGCATCTCCCCGGGCATGGAGCGGCTGATCCTCCGCGTCCTGTCCAAGGACCCGGATGACCGGCCGGCCAACGCCGCGGCCTTCAAGACGGAGCTGCTCTCCGTCGACAAGGAGCGCCGCCGCGGCGGGGCCAGCGGTGCCAGCGACACCGGCGGACGCCGTCCCCAGGCCTCCGGCGTGCTGGCCCCCATCCCTCGCAGGTCGCAGGCGGCGCACAACGCCGCGCGCAACAACACGGGCTGGAACGACGTGACGGTGGAGGCCACCGTGCAGGGCCTGCCCAACTCGCGCACCCCGGTCTCCGAGGAGGCCACGCTCGCGCCCGAGGGCACCCGCACCTCCGTGGTCGCACCCGCCTCCAGTGGCGGCGACGGCATCATCCTCTTCTTCAAGGCGCTCACCACGGTGCTGGTGCTGGGGGCGGTGGGCTTCTTCGTCTACTACTTCGGCATCGGCGCGGGCAGCGGCTCCGAGGGGAACCAGTACGTGGCCCCCCCCAACGCGCCCCGGCTGCTCACGTCGGGCTCGGATCAGCCGGACTACCTGCGGCAGATCCCCAGCAACGCGCGCAACGTGGACAAGGCGCGCAAGCTGACGCAGGACGGGGACCGCGACGTGCTGGCCGGGGAGCTGGGCCGCGCGACCTCCAGCTACAAGGAAGCCTTCAACTTCAACCCGGAAGCGGAGCTGGCCCTCAAGCTGGGCGAGCTGTACTGGCAGCGCGACAACACCGACGAGGCCCGCGGCTGGTGGGTGCGCCACCTGACCGACATGCCCGACTCGCGCGCGCGTGCGTACATCGAGGTCCGGCTGGGCAGCCCGGTGGCGCGTCCCTCGGCGCCCTGAAGGCAGCTCCAGCGCCCGGCGCGGAACCGCTGGAATCAGGCCCGGCCCGGTGGGTCCGGGCCTCCTGCCCGTCAGCCCAGCGTCTCCACCTGCATGACGTGCTGGCCCAGGCGGACGCGGTCGCCCGGACGCAGGGGCCGCTCCGTCGCGGGCGGGATGCGCACGAAGGTGCCCAGGCCGCCGGACAGGTCGCGCAGCATCGCGCCCGTCGCGGTGGGGCTCAGCTCGCAGTGGCGGCCGGCGAGCCCCTCGTCATTCGGGTACGCCAGGTCGCAGTGCGCCTGTCCGATGGTGAGCAGCGCCGCGGCCGTCACCACCGCGCGGCCCGCCCTACCACCCATGTGCACCTCTTCCACGCCGTACAGCGCCTGGCCGAGCGGCACCGGCGAGCCGTAGGGGTTGGGGCGGCCGGGGACGGGCGGAGGGGCCTCCACGCGGCCGGTGAAGCGGAACAGCCGCTGGCCGGCGCTGAAGAGGGCGCGCGGCGCCAGGGGCTCCGTGCCGGCGAAGGTGACGTAGACGCCCGACGCGCTGGACTCGTCACGCACGAAGAGGGCGCCGTCCTTCACCAGGAAGGTCGCGTGCAGCGGCGACACGAAGACGTCGTCCGGGAAGAGGATGGCGCCGCGCTGGCGGCCCACCACGCAGCCGGTCACTGGCAGCTTGTAGCGCTGGCCGCGCGTCGTCCCGGCGATCACCGCCAGCCCGAAGCGCGACGCCACCGGCGCGGGCCTCGCCGTGGCGCCCGTGGGCGTGGGGGGCGTGCCACCCGGGACCGGGGCCGTGGCCCCCGTGCCGCCCCGAGGGGGCAGCGCGCTGTCCGGCACCGGGGGAGGCGGACGGGTGTTCGCGGGCGGAAGGGCAGGCCCGTAGCCTGCTCGCGGCGGGGGCGGCGGGGTTCCCGCGGGCTGCGCGGCCCGGCGGGCCTCCACCATCAGCCCCTGGGCGGCGGTGGGCGGCGGGGTGCGCGCGGAGGGCTTGAGCCCGGGCGGTACCGCGCTGGGATGCAGGGGCGGCGCGGGCGGGGCGAGCACCTCGCCAGGCCGCGTGAAGCTGGCGACGGCGGCGGGACGGCCGGGGCCCGCGGCCGGGGGCGGCGTCGCCGGCCGGGCAGGGGGCGCGGCCACCGGGCGGGGGGCCGCGGCGGCCTCTTCCAGCGCCTGGCCGCACAGCACGCAGGTGGCCGAGCGTGGCGGGTTGTAGCCGTCACAATTCGGGCAGACCACCGGGAGCGCGGACAACAGAAGCTGAGACATGGGCAGTGGGCCAATCTAGGGGGGCGTGAAACGCCGGGTCAATGAAAGCCTCGGACCCGTGTCCAAGGCGCCCGGGCTCCATCCAGGACCCGGCGGGGCACGCGATGTTCCAGGGTAACGTTGCCCCTGCTGTTTGAGGCAGTTACGATTGCCACCGCCTCGATGATTCGCCTGAACGACATCCTGCAGCGGGTTGCGTCGTACCACCCGGACCCCGACCTGGACATCATCAAGAAGGCGTACGTCTACTCGGCCAAGGTCCATCAGGGGCAGCTCCGCAAGTCCGGAGAGCCCTACCTGATTCACCCCCTGGAGGTGGCGGGCATCCTGGCGGAGCTGAAGCTGGACGAGGCGTCCATCGTCACCGGCCTGCTCCACGACACCATCGAGGACACGCTCGCCACCGCGGAGGAGCTCACGGAGCTGTTCGGTCCGGAGGTCGCCCAGCTGGTGGACGGCGTGACGAAGCTGTCCAAGTTCTCCGCGTCCGCGACGCTCTCCCAGGAGGAGAAGCAGGCGGAGAACTTCCGCAAGATGATCATCGCGATGGCGCAGGACATCCGCGTCATCCTCGTGAAGCTGGCGGACCGCACGCACAACATGCGGACGTTGGATCACATGTCCGAGGAGAAGCAGGCCCGCATCGGACAGGAGACGCTGGACATCTACGCGCCCCTGGCCAACCGCCTGGGCATCTCCTGGATCAAGACGGAGCTGGAGGACCTGTCCTTCCGCTACGTGAAGCCCCAGGAGTTCTTCGCGCTGGAGGAGCAGCTCAACAAGCGCAAGAAGGAGCGCGAGGCGTACATCGAGGACACCTGCGACCTGATGCGCGCCAAGCTCCAGGAGCGCGGCCTCAAGGGCGACGTCAGCGGGCGCTTCAAGCACGTCTACAGCATCTGGAAGAAGATCAAGTCGCAGGGCATCGACTTCGATCAGATCCACGACATCATCGCGTTCCGCATCATCGCGCCGTCCGTGCCCGCCTGCTACGAGGCGCTGGGCATGGTGCACCAGATGTGGAAGCCGGTGCCCGGGCGCTTCAAGGACTTCATCGCCATCCCGAAGCCCAACATGTACCAGTCCCTGCACACCACGGTGATTGGGCCGTTGAGCGAGCGCGTGGAGGTGCAGATCCGCACCGCGGAGATGCACAAGATCGCCGAGGAGGGCATCGCGGCGCACTGGGCCTACAAGGAAGGCCGCGCGCCCATCTCCAAGGACGACGAGAAGTTCGCCTGGCTGCGCCAGCTGATGGAGTGGCAGCAGGACCTCAAGGACCCCAAGGAGTTCCTGGAGACGGTGAAGGTGGACCTCTTCACCGACGAGGTCTTCGTCTTCACGCCCAAGGGCGACGTGCGCAGCCTGCCGCGCGGCGCGACGCCGGTGGACTTCGCGTACGCCATCCACTCCGACGTGGGCGGCCGGTGCGTGGGCGCCAAGGTGAACGGCAAGATTGTTCCCCTGCGCTACAAGCTGAAGAACGGCGACACGGTGGAGGTGCTCACCAGCCCTCAGGCGCACCCGTCCAAGGACTGGCTCACCTTCGTCAAGACGAGCCGCGCGCAGCAGCGCATCCGCGGCTTCATCAAGCAGCAGCAGCGCGACAAGAGCCTGCAGCTGGGCCGCGAGCTGGTGGAGCGCGAGTTCAAGCGCTTCCAGCTCAACTTCAACAAGCAGATGAAGTCCGGCGAGCTCAAGAAGGTCGCCGAGGAGCTGGGCTTCCGCGTCGAGGACGACCTGCTGGTCGCCATCGGCTACGGCAAGGTGACGCCGCAGCAGCTGGTGCAGCGCATCGTGCCGCAGGAGAAGCTGGCGCAGGCGGAGCCGCCCCCGCGCCCCTCGGACGGCAACGGGCCGGGCAGCGGCGCGGGGAACAACGCCTCCATGCTGCCGGGCCTGTCGCGCATGACGGACCTGGCCAAGCGGCTGGTGGGGCGCAACAGCCGCAGCGGCGTCCAGATTGGCGGCGTGGACGACGTGCTGGTGCGCTTCGGGCGCTGTTGCAACCCCGTTCCCGGGGACCCCATCGCGGGGTTCATCACCCGGGGGCGGGGCGTGACGGTGCACACGGTGGGGTGTGAGAAGGCCCTGGCCACGGACCCCGAGCGGCGCGTGGACGTGTCCTGGGACGTGAAGGGCGACTTCAAGCGGCCCGTCACGCTGCGCGTGCTGACGGCCGACCGGCCGGGCCTGCTGGCGGACATCACCAACACGTTCTCCAAGAAGAGCGTCAACATCTCCCAGGCGAACTGCCGGGCCACCGGCGACGACCGGGCGGTGAACACCTTCGAGGTCACCATCTCCGACCTCAAGCAGCTGACGGACCTGATGCGCTCCATCGAGCGGTTGACGGGCGTCTACTCGGTCGAGCGAATCTAGCCCGGTCCTGTGCTACAGCGCGCGGCGGACCCGCGGCCCCCGTCCTCCTGGACGGGGCCGCCTCAACGCGAGGTGTGCTGCATGGCGCGCAAGGCAATCCACTCGGACGACGCCCCCAAGGCGATTGGCCCCTACTCCCAGGCCGTGCAGGTGGACGCCGGGAAGATGACGTTCCTGTCCGGCCAGATTCCCCTGGACCCGAAGACGATGGAGCTCGTCCCCGGTGACGTCGTCGCGCAGGCCGAGCAGGTGATGAAGAACCTGAAGGCCGTGCTCGCCGCCAGCGGCCTGGACTTCTCCCACGTCGTGCGCTGCACCATCTTCCTCACCGACCTGGGTGACTTCGCCAAGGTGAACGAGGTGTACGGCCGCGCCTTCACCGGCTCCCCGCCGGCCCGCGCCACCGTGCAGGTGTCCGCGCTGCCGCGCGGCTCCAAGGTGGAGATCGACGCCATCGCGGTGTCCTGACGCGGACGACGGACCCACGCACCGCTGGAAACACGAAGGCCGTCGGTTCCCGCGCAGGGAGCCGACGGCCTTGTGTGCTTCAGGAGCGGGGGAGGGCTACTTCGCTTCCGCCGCCATCACGACGCCGGCCTTCTTCAGCTCCTCGTCGATGACGCGCTTGAAGGCATCGAAGGGCTGCGCACCCACCAGCGTGCGGCCGTTGATGAAGAAGGTGGGCGTGCCGTTGGCGCCCTTGGAGGCACCGTCCGCCATGTCCGCCTCGATCTGCTTGTCGAACTTGCCCGAGTCCATGGCGACCGTGAACTTGTTCATGTCCAGCTTCAGCTCCCGGGCGTACTTGTCCAGGCTCTCGCGGTCCAGCGCGCGCTGGTTGGCGAAGAGCTTGTCGTGCATCTCCCAGAACTTGCCCTGCTCGTTCGCGGCCATGGAGGCCTGCGCGGCGGCCTTCGCGTGCTGGTGGAAGGGCAGGGGCTGGTGCTTGAAGGCGAACTTGACCTTGCCCTTGTACTCCTTCTCCACCTGCTCGATGGTCGGCACGGCGCGGCCGCAGAAGGGGCACTCGAAGTCGGACCAGGCGACGATGGTCACGGGCGCGTTCTTCGGACCGCGGACCGGGGCGTTGCCGACTTCCACCTTCTGCACCTCCGGCTCGGCGGGCGCCGCGGGGGCGGCCGGAGCGGCGTTGACGTTGTCCTGGTTCAGCTTGGCGTAGAGGTCCTCCGCCTTGGTGCCGGCCGCGAGCGCCTTGTCGGCCTTGGCGATCTCCTGGTCGATGAGGGGCTTGAAGGCCTCGAAGGGCTGCGCGCCGGAGAGGAAGCGGCCGTTGATGAAGAAGGCCGGCGTGCCGTTGGCGCCCACCGCCATGCCCGCGGCGGAGTCCGCGTCGATCTTCGCGGAGAACTTGTTGGAGTCCAGGGCGGCCTTGAACTTGTTCACGTCCAGGCCGATCTCCTGGGCGTACTTCTCCAGGTCACCGCGCTCCAGGGCGCGCTGGTTGGCGAAGAGCTTGTCGTGCATCTCCCAGAACTTGCCCTGCTCGTGGGCGGCCATGGAGGCCTGCGCGGCGAGCTTCGCGTGCGAGTGCATGGGCAGCGGCTGGTGGCGGAACACCACGCGCACGTCCTTGCCGTAGGTCTCCTTGATCTTGTTGATGGTGGGGACGGCGCGGCTGCAGAACGGGCACTCGAAGTCGGACCACTCGACGATGGTCACCTTCGCGGTGGCCGGGCCGACGACGGGGGAGTCCGCGGGGACGTCCACCTTCTTCGCGGCGGCGGGGGGCTCCGCCTGCTGCTGGCCGCGGGCCGGGGCGCGCTCGAGGCCCTTCTCGATGGTGCGCGCGTACACCTGCGACGGGGCGACGCCGCTCTTCACCAGGCCCTCGGCCTTGGAGAGCTCCTCGTCGATGAGGGCCTTGAAGTTGTCGATGGGCTGCGCGCCGGAGAGGAAGCGGCCGTTGATGAAGAAGGCCGGCGTGCCGCTGGCGCCCAGCTGCTGGGCCAGGGCCGCATCCTTGTCGATGGCGGCACCCAGGCGGGAGTCCGCCATGTCCGCCTTCCACTTCGCCACGTCCAGGCCGATCTGCTTGGCGTAGCCCTCCAGGCTCTCCCCATCCAGCTTCTTGTTGTTGGCGAAGAGGAGGCTGTGCATGTCCCAGTACTTGCCCTGCTCACCGGCCGCGAGCGCCGCGAGGGCCGCGGGCCTGGCGTGCGGGTGGAAGGACAGCGGGTTCTGGCGCATCACCACGCGCAGCTTGCTGCCGTAGTCCTTCTGGAGCTGCTCGACGGTGGTGTTCGCGCGGCTGCAGAACGGGCACTCGTAGTCGCTGAACTCCACCAGGGTGACGAGCGCGTTGACGCTGCCCTTGGAGGGGGCGCCATCCACGGGCACCTTGAAGACGGTGGGGTCCACGGCGCGCGCGGGCTTGTTGGCCGCCTGCGCGACAGTGGGCGTGTTGCCGGGGGTGGCTTTCGAGCCGCTGGCGGCACGGCCGCCAACGAACCCGAGCACCAGGCCGACCAGCAAGGCCACGATGACATTGGGCTTCATGGGTTGGGAATGCTCCTGCGCCATAGGTCCGACTCCGGGCCCCAAGCGGGTGTCTGGGTAGGGAAAGGGCGGGGTACTTAACAGAGGGAATTCCAGACACGCAAGCCGCGATGACCGCCTGCGTCCGCCACGAATCCAGAGGCCTCGAAGGGGCGGACAACGACGCTGGGAGGACCAAAATTCCCTCTCACGGCGCGCATCGTGCCACTTTGGCGGTCAGGGTTTCGTGACAGGATGCGCGGCCATGGAAGCCGGTGTGCGCGTGGATACGTCCGGGGCCCTCTGCCCCGTGCCCATCCTGGAGATCGCCAAGGCGATGCGCCGCCTTGCGCCCGGGACGCTGGTGGAGCTGCTCTCCACCGACCGCGGGCTGGAGGCGGACCTGCCCGCGTGGTGCGACGCGACGGGCAACGAGCTCGTCCGCATGGAGCGCCGCGGCGCCCACTATGTGGGCTGGGTGCGCAAGGCGGGGTGAGCGTCCGTGGGGCGCGGGCCTACAGCAGCTGAAGGACGCGGTCCTCCAGACGGCGGCCGCGGCTGACGCCGAGGATGAGGACCTGGTGCTGGAGGAGGTGGCCGACGGTGCGGCTGATGACCTCCTCCGCCTTGTGGGCCTGTCCGTCGAAGCGCACGCGCAGCACGTCCGGGCCCTCCATGCGCGCGTCGGTGACGCCGGGCATGGAGGTGATCTCCGGGATGATGACGTCGCCCCGGGCAATCTGGACGCGGAACTCGGCGCCCTGGCCGGTGAGCTCGGACATGGTGCCCGCCTGCGCGAGCGAGCCCTTGTCGAGGATGGCGGCGGCGTCGCACAGCTCCTCCAGCTCCTGGAGGTTGTGGCTGGAGACGACCACCGTCTGTGTGCCCTTCATGTCCTTGATGACCTGGCGCACCTGCGCGGCGATGCGCGGATCCAGGCCGGCGGTGGGTTCGTCCAGGAGGACGAGGGGCGGGCGGCCCATCAGGGCCTGGGCCATGGCGGCGCGCTTGGCCATGCCGTGGCTGAGCGCCTGCGTCTGGACCTTCCAGGCCTCCATCAGGCCCACCTTCTCCAGGGCGCCGCGGGCCTCGTGCTCCGGCTGGGGCAGGTCCGACAGGCGGGCCCAGTACATGAGCAGCGCGCCCACCTCCCAGCCCGGGGGCAGCACCGCGTCCTGGGGCAGCGCGCCCACGCGGCCCTTGAGGGCGCCGGGCGCGGTGGGCGACACGCCCATCACCTGGAGCGAGCCCTCCGACGGGTAGAGGTAGCCGCACATCATGGAGAAGGTGGTCGTCTTGCCGGCGCCGTTGGGCCCGATGAGGCCGAAGACGTCGCCCTTCTGGACCTGGAGGCTGACCGCGTTGACGGCGACCTTGGGGCCAAAGCGCTTGGAGACGTTGGACAGCTGGATGGCCAGGTCGCTCACAGGTCCCTCGCGCGCAGGACGCCGTAGGCGCCGAAGAGGAAGACGGCCGCGAAGGCGGCGTAGGCCGCGCCGCTGACGGCGAACTCGGCGAGCCTCGGGTGCAGCAGGTTGGTCGAGTAGTAGGACGGGGACAGGTAGCGCAGGAAGCGCAGCAGGTTCTCCTCGCCCACCGCGCGCCCCACGGAGTCCATCAGCCAGAAGACGAAGAGCAGGATGAAGTTGAAGACGAGGCTCACCGCCGGGCTGCGGAAGAGGCTGGAGCACAGGGTGGTGAGGGCCACGTAGGCCAGCGAGAAGACGATGGTGGCGCTCCAGAACTTCAGGAGGTTGAGCACCAGCACCCCGAAGGCGAAGTCGTCGTTGATGATGCGCGCGTAGACGAAGATGGCCAGGTCGATGATCAGCACCAGCCCCACCAGCAGCGTGGCCTGGGAGAGGAACTTGCCCAGGAGCACCGACGAGCGGCGCGCGCGCACCGTGAGGTAGCGCATGGAGCGCGGGCCCACCTCGCCGCTCACCTGGTCGAAGCCCATCAGCGCGATGTAGGCGGGCAGGAAGAAGAGGGTGATCTTGAAGACGATGAGCACCACGATGGGCACCTTCGCCAGCGCCTCCATCATCGCGGCGTCGTTGCTGGCGAGGAAGCCCAGCACGCCCTGGTGCAGCTGCTCCGCGGCCTGCGTGGCCATCTCCGCGTCCCCGCCGGACTCAGCGAGCTTCGCGTTCACCTGGGCCTGCAGCTCCCGGGTGACGAAGCCCACCACCAGCAGCACCAGCGCGGAGAACATGCTGTAGAGCCCGAGCAGCACGATGGCCCGGCCGCTTCTCACGGCCCGGCGCAGCTCCGCTGCCCAGATCACCAATGTCTCTTTGAGTCCGTCCAAGGTGCACAGGACCCTACTGGACCTCCGGTCACCTTCCCAGGTTTCTCCCTGACGAAGGCAGCAGTCGAGGAGGCAAGCCGTGGACAGCGCGCCCTCAGCGACTAGGATCCCGGCGGTCTGCTCCCTGCCCCCCAAGGAGAGCCCCGAAGCATGACGAAGCGCCGCCTGCTCGCAGCCCTGCCGCTGTTCCCCCTCACGCTCCTCCTGGGTGCCTCCGCGCCCAGGACGGACGCGAACCCCGCGCCGTCACCCGCCGCCTCGACGGACGCCCAGACGCTGGCGCGGGCCGTGAGCGCGCTGGGAACGGACGCGGGCCCCTCGGGCGCCCGCGCGCTGGTGGAGAAGGTGGAGGCCGAGCAGCGCGCCCAGGCGGGTACTCCGGACTCAGGGACCGCGAGCGTCGCGCAGGCTCCGGTCGCCCCGGATTCCGGGACCGCCCCCGACGTCGTGGTGGCCCAGGAGGCCACGGACACGCGCCCGGTGGATGCCCGCGCGCTGGCGGAAGCGCTGGCCGCGAAGGACGCGGCCGCGCTGGAGCCCGGAATGGTGCCCCCGATGCCGGTGCCCTCGCGGGAGAAGGCGCCGCCGTTCAGCAAGCTCCAGGGGCTGCCCCGCGCGCAGGACCTGGTGGCCCGCGCGAAGCTGGAGGGCAACAAGCTGGTGGTGAAGGGCGGCAAGAGCGCGCCGGATCAGGTGCTCACCATCGACCCCGGCCTCCAGGCGTCCCTCACGAAGATCATGCAGAACTACCAGGTGCCCTACGGCGCCGCGGTGGTGCTGGAGCCCTCCACGGGCCGCGTCCTCGCGATGGCGGAGCACTCGGAGGCGAAGCCGGAGCTGCGCGGGCTGGCCGTCCGCGCGGTGTACCCCGCCGCGAGCATCTTCAAGATCGTCACCGGCAGCGCGCTCATGGAGGCCGGCGTATCCCCCGAGACCGAGGCGTGCTTCCACGGCGGCAAGCGCCGGCTGAACGAGCGGCAGCTCGAGGACACCGAGCGCGACGGCGCCTGCTATTCGCTTGCGCTGGCCATGGGCAAGAGCGCCAACGTCATCTTCGCCAAGATGACCAGCAAGCACCTGAGCGCGGACGCACTCAAGCGCATGGCGGCGCGCCTGCGCTTCAACCGCGAGATCCCCTTCGCCCAGCCGCTGGACGTGTCGCTCGCGTACATCCCGGAGGACGGCTTCGCGCTCGCCAACACCGGCGCGGGCTTCGGTGACGTGTACCTGTCCCCGCTGCACGGCGCGCTCCTGGCCGCGATGGCCGCCAACGAGGGCCGCTGGGTCGACCCGGTGCTGGTGGAGCCGGAGCCCTTCATGCCGCTGCCGGAGCCGGAGCCCGTGCTCACGCCCACCGCCGCGCACGGGCTCACGAAGATGCTGGAGGAGACCGTCACCCACGGCACCGCGCGCGGCGTCTTCCGCGAGCGCGGCTTCCAGGTGAAGGACGCCGTGGGGAAGACGGGCACGCTCGCGGACCGCGAGCCCTTCCGCGACTACTCGTGGTTCGTCGGCTTCGCTCCCAAGGACCACCCGCGCGTGGCCGTGGCCGCGCTCATCGTGAACGACCCGAAGTGGCGCATCCGCGGCTCCTACCTGGGCCGCGAGGCCCTGCGCCTGGCGCTGGAGCGCATCCCCGCGCCGGTGGAAGTGACGGCCCCCGCGGGCGCCGCCGGCAAGCACTGAGGCGGCCGTCAGGACAGCGGACGCGGGGTGAGCTTCACCAGCTCCGTGTCCACGAAGCCCTGGAAGAACTTCAGCGCCTCCAGCTCCTGGAGCGGCGACACGTGCACGATGGCCGCCACGTCCCGCCGTCCGTCGATGCGCGACAGCAGGTAGCGCTCTGGTGACGTGAGGGGCAGCGTCTTCAGGTGCGCGGGCGTCACCATCAGCGCCGGCACCCGCGACGGCTCCATCAGCGCCTTGCGCAGCTCCGTGAGCAGCCTGCCCTCCGCGTCGCGCAGCAGCTTCGCTGTGTGCTCGGTGGGGGCAATCTCATGCGCGCGCCGGGCCAGCGCCTCGCCGTCGCGCAGGTTGCCCGCGTCCAGGAAGAGCTGTGCGGCCTGGAGCACCTCGTCGGAGGAGGACTCGGAGCCGATGACGCCGCCCGCATTCAGGTCGTCGTCGTCATCGTCCTCCACCACGACGACGGTGTGCGAGCCGGGCTCCGGGGCGGGCAGGGGCGCCTCGTCCGACACGCGCAGCGCGTCCTGCCGGTAGAGCGCGTACAGCCGCTGGTAGAGGAAGAAGTCCGTGGCGTGCAGCGCCAGCGCGATGCCGTCGATGCTCAGGCCGTCCTTCGCCAGCTGCACGATGCGCTCGTCCATGCTGCCGGCCTTGCGGTCCGTCAGCTTGCGCTCGTCCACCTCCAGGCGCACGCGGCCGGAGGGGAACACCGCGCGGATGGCCTGCCACGCCGTCTCGCGGAACTCGCCCTCGCGGCTCACGTCCAGCAGGTCCACGCTGACGTCCAGGCCCTCCAGCTCCGGCGCGGCGTCCGTGGCGCGGAAGTCGAAGCCGCCTTCCTCCCAGGTGAAGGCGTCCAGCAGCATCTCCCGGAACTTGTGGGAGAGCACCGTGCGCACGGTGGCCTCCGACACCGTGCCCGTCATGATCAGGATCTTCCCCAGCAGGATGTGCGTCTCCGCCTGCGTGGCGAACGCGCGCTCCAGCTGGTCCTCCGTCAGGTGGCCCTGGTTGATGAGGAACTGACCGAAGTACTCGCGCGGCTGGTTGGAGCTGGCGGTGATGACGTGGCCGTCGCGCAGCAGGAGCTGCTTGCGCACGTCTCCCCGCTCCACGTTCAGGGTGCCGGTGGCCCGGCGATTCCCGAGGTGGACGACCAGGTCCTTGAGGGGCATCGTCGAAAAATCACCACACACGCCGCGCATCGAGCGCCCATCCTGCAACGCATGCGAGTCGATATCTACTCGAAACCCGGGTGTTCCCTCTGCGTGAAGGCCGTCGCCGTGGTCGAGCAGGTACAGACCCGGCTGCCCTTCGAGCTCTACGTCACCGACATCCTCCAGAGCCCGGACCTCTTCGAGGCCTGGCGTTACGACATCCCCGTGGTCCTCATTGATGGGGTGCCTGCCTTCAAGCACCGCGTGGACGCGGAGGCGTTGGAAGCCCGGATCCGCGAGGTGATGAATGGCATACCCATTGCTAAAACCGTGGGCCAGGATGGGTAACGAAGTGCCCTTCCCTAAGAAATCCGGGGGGATACGAAGGGCGCAAAAGTGACGAGGCTGTAAATCTGGGCGGGCGGGAGGGGTGGTGGGGCAGAAAATGCTGGAAAGGAGGGGACGACAGTGGGCGTGAAGGGCAAGCGAGCGGGAAAGTCGGGCCAGCCTCCTACGGTGCTGCTGGTGGAGCCGCGTGCGGAGGACCTGGAGCGCACCCGGGCGCTGCTGGGGGAGGCGGGCTTCCGCGTGGTGCCCCTGACGCGCTTCGACGCGGCGGTGCCCCTCTTCGAGGTGATCCGCCCGGACGCGGTGCTGCTGGCCGCGCAGCCGCCGGACTTCGCGGCGGTGCAGACGGCGCGGCGCCTGCGTCAGGTGGGCAAGGGCACGGTGCCGATGATGTACCTGGTGGATTCGCACGACCGGGACGCGTGGCGCTTCTGCGTGGAGAAGGGGCAGTGCGTGGACGTGGTGCCGCGCACGGTGGACGGCGCGGAGCTGTCCATGAAGCTGCACGCGCAGATGCGGCTGAAGCAGTCGGTGGAGCGCGCGGCGGCCGGTGAAGAGGCCGGCACGGCGCTGGCGCTGCATGACCCGGTGACGGGGCTCTACAACCGGCCGTTCCTGCTGGCCCTCATCGGGCTGGAGGCGCGGCGGACGGAGCGCTACGGCGGGACGTTCTCGGTGGTGGCGGCGGAGGTGACGGGGTGGAGCGCGCTTCGCAAGGAGCACGGCAAGAGCATGGCGGAGCGGCTGCTCGTCTACAGCGCGGTGGTGCTGGGACAGACGGTGCGCGAGGCCGACGCGGTGGCGCGGGTGGGCGACAGTCAGTTCGCCATGCTGCTGCCGGGCACGCCCGCGGAGGCGGTGCCGGAGGTGCTGGCGCGGGTGGAGGCGCGGTTCGAGGCCGCCCGTTTCCAGATGGAGGGTCGAGTGGTGCGCACGGCGCTGGAGCTGGGGGCGGTGAGCTTCCCGGACACGGTGGGGGCTCCCACCCAGTTGCTGGGCGCGGCACTGCAGACCTTGAGGCGTACACGCGAGCTTCGGCGGGCGGCCGGTCCAGCCCGTCTGATGTCGGTTTGATTCAGTTCACGAGGGTTTGATGCACAGGGCGAGCGGAGGCGTGGGGATGGATCGGATCGCGGTGCTGGTGGTCGATGACGAGGAGTCGGTGCGCACGTTCCTGTCCGAGCTGTTGGGCAGCTCGGGGTACCAGGTGCGCTGTGCCTCGAGCGGTTCGCAGGCGCTGGAGATGCTCTCTGGTGGCTCGTTCGACGCGGTGCTCCTGGACGTGGTGATGCCGGAGATGAGTGGCCTGGAGGTGCTGCGCCGCTACCGGAGCACGGGTGGCACAGCCCCGGTCATCGTGCTGAGCGCGCTGTCGGGCGCGGATGATGCGGTGCGCGCGCTGAAGATGGGCGCGTCCGACTATCTGGCGAAGCCCTTTGGCAACGACGAGCTGCAGGACGTGCTCGCGCGCGCCCTGGGGACCCGCGTGCCGGAGCGCCAGGCGACCGCGCCCGCGCCCCGCGTGGTGCTGACGCCCGCGGAGGCCGCGGCGGAGGCCCGCGTGCTCATCTCCACGTCGCCGGCCATGCGCCGCGCGCGTGCGCTGGTGGAGCGCATCGCGGACACGGACGTGCCGGTGCTGCTGCTGGGTGAGTCCGGCACGGGCAAGGAAGTCATCGCCCGTGAGATCCATGCGCGCAGCCAGCGCCATGGCCGGCCGTTCATCAAGGTGAACTGCGCGGCGCTGCCGGGGGAGTTGCTGGAGAGCGAGCTGTTCGGCCACGAGCGCGGCGCCTTCACGGGCGCCACGGCGGAGAAGCCGGGCAAGTTCGAGCTGGCGGATCAGGGCACCATCTTCCTGGATGAGATTGGCGAGATGGCCATCCGCCTCCAGGCGAAGCTGCTCCAGGTGCTGCAGGACGAGGAGTTCTTCCGCGTCGGTGGCAAGAAGAGCGTCCGCGTGGACAGCCGCGTGGTGGTGGCGACGAACCGCGACCTGGAGAAGGAGATCGCGCTCGGCAACTTCCGCGAGGACCTCTACTACCGCCTCAACGTCGTGGCCATCCGCCTGCCGCCCCTGCGCGAGCGCCGGGAGGACGTGGTGCCGCTCACCGACCACTTCCTGAAGAAGTATGGCAAGGGCTTCATGACGAACGTGTCCGAGCTGCCCTCCGAGGTGCTCCACGCGTTCACCGACTACGAGTGGCCGGGCAACGTGCGCGAGCTGGAGAACATGGTTCGCCGGCTGTGCGTGCTGAAGGACCCGACCCTGGTGCTGGACGAAATCCACGCCGGCGGCCGGACCCCCGCGAGCGCCCCGTCGCTGCCCACGTCGTTCGGGGGCGGGGACGAGTTCATCCCGCCGCCGTCGCGCCACGTGGACGAGGCCGCCCGCGTCTTCGCGGCCCCGCCGTCCTCGCATGCGGCGGTGTCGAACTCCGGCGTGCAGGTGCTGGAGATGCCCTCGCGCGGTGTGATGATGACGCCGGCCCCGGTGGCGGAGGCCTCGCCGTTCAACGCGGTGGCGCCGCAGCGGTACGCGAACCCGTTCGACGCGCCGCAGCCTCCGCCCCCGCCGCCTCCGGCCGGGGAGCTGTCGCTCAAGGACATTGGCAAGCGCGCGGCGATGCTCGCGGAGCGCGAGGCCATCCTCGCGATGCTCCAGCGCACCGCGTGGAACAAGCGCCGCGCCGCCGGCAAGCTGCGCATCAGCTACAAGGCGCTGCTCTACAAGATCAAGGAGTGCGGCATCATCGACCCTCGCGCGAGCGCGGAGTTCTAGAAGCCGGCCTTGAAGACGTGAGACGACGGCCCTTCTTCCGGATGACGGGAGGAGGGCCGTTCACTTGGGCGGGCCTTGCGCGGAGCGGCCGTTGCCCGGTATCGCGGAGGGCATGACGGCTCCGCTCCTGCTGCTCGGCTGTGGCTACACGCTCACGCGGTTCGCGGTGGCGGAGGCCCGTGCGGGCCGCGAGGTGCTGGCCACGACCCGGGAGGCGTCCCGCCGCGCGGTGCTGGAGGGCGCGGGCGTCCGGGTGGTGTCCCTCGATGAGGCGCTGTCGCGAACCGCGGGCGCGCACGTCGTGAACTCCGTTCCACCGGACGCCGGGCTGGATGTCCGCTTCGCGCAAGCGCTGTCCCGCTCGCGTCCGTCGCGGCTCATCTACCTTTCCTCCACGGGCGTCTATGGCTCCGCGCGCGGGCGCGTGGATGAGTCCACGCCGGTGGATACGACCTCCGCGACCTCCCGCGCCCGGCTGGAGGCGGAGGCCCTCTTCCTGCCATTGGGTGCGAGCGTCCTGCGCATCGCGGGCATCTACGGCCCCGGGCGCGGCACGGCCGGACGGCTGAAGGCGGGCACGCTGCGCATCCCGGAGTCGGGTGGGGGGCGGCTGTCGCGCATCCACGTGGACGACCTGGTGGAGGCGGTGCGCGTGGTGCTCGAACGCGGCGCTCCGGGCGAGGTGTACTGCGTGGCCGACCGTCGGCCCGCGACGCAGGAGGAGACGGCCTCCTGGCTCTGCCAGCACCTGGGCCTCCCCATGCCGCCGCGCGTGCCCCTGGCGTCGCTGCACGAGTCCCTGCGCGGCGACCGTGCCATCAGCGCCGCGAAGCTGGAGGCCCTGGGCTGGACGCCGCGCCATCCGGACTTCACCACCGGCTTCCTCGCGGCGATGGAGGAGGAGGCGCGCGGCTCAGCCCTGCCCGGGTGATTCCGACCGGAGGATCTGCTGCAGGTCGAGCTCCGACCAGTCCAGCTCCTGCTCCACCTGCTGGAACGCCGCGTCCCCGATGGTGCCGTCCGCCCGGAGGTCCGCCAGGCGCTTGCGCCCCGCCGCCATCGCGGCGCGCACCATGTCCGCGTCCGCGGTGGGCGGACCCCACGGGGAGCTGGGGCCCGCCTGCGTCCCCGGGCCCGCGTGCGAATGATCCTCGAGCGTCTGCCGCGCGCGCCGCAGCTGCAACTCGTACCGCCGCCGGACCAGGGTCGCCAGCTCCGTCGTGCCCGGTGCGTCCTGCGTGGCTTCCAGGCCCGCGCGCAGCGTCTCCACCCGCGCGAGCCGCACCTCGTGGTCCACCTCGCCGTCGTCGTCCAGCTTCAGCCGCGTCATCAGGGGCCGCAGCGTCATGCCCTGCACCACGAGTGTCCCCAGCACCACGGAGAAGGACGTGAAGAGGATGAGGTCCCGGTAGGGGAAGGCCGCGACCCCGTCGTGCCCCGTGGGCAGCGCCAGCGCGGCGGCGAGCGTCACGATGCCCCGCATGCCGCACCAGCCCACCAGCACCGCCGCGCCGGGCGAGAGCGTGACGGCGGTGGACTTCGACTTGCGCTGCCTCCAGCGGGTGAACGCCCCCGCGCCCATCACCCAGGCGAAGCGCGCGAGGATGGCCGCGCCCGTCACGACGCCCGCGATCGCCCCGTACTCCAGCCACGTCTCCCGGTCGAAGCGCGCGACGATGGTCTTCAGCTGGAAGCCCACGAGCACGAAGGCCAGCACGTTCAGCACGAACGTCGCCACCTCCCACACCGCGTAGGACGGGATGCGGATCCGCGCGGGCGTCAGCGTGGAGGCCGTCCGGGAGATGGTCATCGCGTAGACGACCGTCGTGAGGATGCCGGACAGGTGCAGCCGCTCGGCGATCATCCACACCGCGAACGTGCTGCCGAACTGCGTGATGACCGCCGTGGACACGTCCTCCACGAGGAAGTTGATGCGCAGGCTCACCCACGACAACACGACGCCCAGCAGCAGGCTGCCCACCGTGACGATGAGCAGCGTGGGCACCGCGCTCCAGCCCAGCACGCCGCCCGCGGCCACGGCCCCCAGCGCGAGCCGGTAGATGAGCAGGGCGCTCGCGTCGTTGAACAGGCTTTCGCCCTCCAGGATGACGAGCAGCCGGTGTGGCGGCTTCAACTGCTTCAGCACCGCCGTGGCCGCCGCCGCGTCCGGAGGCGCGACGATGGCGCCCAGCGCGATGGCCGCCGCCCAGGGCATGGCCGGCACCCTCCACCGCACCGCCACCGCGACCGCGATGACCGTGAGCACCACCGCGCCCAGGGCCAGCCCCGCCACCGGCCGCCAGTTCGCGCGCAGGTCGCGGGGGGAGGCATCGAACGCCGCGTCCAGCAGCACCGGCGCGACGAACAGGGTGAGCGCCAGCTCCGGATCCAACACCAGCTCCGGGCTCCCCGGCACGAGCGCCAGCACCGCCCCCGCCAGCGCCACCAGCGCGGGGTAGGGCGTGCCGAGCCGCCGGGACAGCGCCGCCAGCCCCGCGCCTCCCAGCAGCAGCCCGATGACGATCTCGAACACCAGCATGAGGGCCTCGTGGAGCAGTCCACCTGGGACTTCCCCCGCGACCTAGCGCAGGAGGGGCGGTCGCGGACAGTGGCGAATTCCGGACGGCGGAAACGGGCGTCCCGTGGGAGACCGCCCGCGTCATCAGCGGATCTCGATGGATGCCATCAGCCGGGGGCGGGGCGCACCTTTGCGAGGCGGGGTCCGCCAGTGACAGGCTTGCGCTTTCGGGCCGCGTGGAAGCGCGCGGCCCGCGAACCCAGTCCGATGGGGGAACCGAAGATGTCCAGGTCGTTGCTGTTGGCGTCGTTCAACGAGGGCGTCCACCGTTCCATGGCCGGCAATCACGAGGCCGCGGTCCAGGCGTTTGATCAGGTCCTCGCCGTGGATCCGCGCCACTTCCCCGCGCTCACCGCGAAGTCCTTCGCCCTCAAGCAGCTGGGGCGCACCGAGGAGGCCCTGAAGGGCTTCCAGCGCGCCATCGAGCTGGATCCGACCGCGGCGGACCCCTTGCGCGAGGCCGCGCTCTGCCAGCTGGAGCTGGGCGAACCGGAGGCCGCCGCCCTCCTCATGGAGCGGGCGGTGCAACTCAACCCCACCCCGGGATACCGCGAAGCCGCCGCCATCGAGGTCTACGCGCTGGGTAACGCGCTCTTGACCCAGGGCCGGCGGCCGGACAAGGCCCGCTACCGTCTGGCCCGCCAGGTCTTCGAACTGGCGCTGGAGCTGTCGCCCGCCTACGTGGAGGCGGCCAAGGCCCTGGCGGACGTCTGGGAGCACCTGGGCGACCCTACCCAGCGGGAGCACTACACCCAGCTGGCGACCCGGCTGCGCCCCGCCTCCTCCTGAGGCCGCTCGTATCAAATTTTTACAAATGCGGAGGGAAAGGGCGGCACGCCGGTGTTGAATGCCGAGCGGCCCCCCCACCAGGAGAACCCTTCGCATGATCGTGATGCTCGAGCCGGATTCCCCCGAATCCGTCGTGAACGCCGTCCTCCAGCTTGCTTCGCAGTACGAGGGCGTCACCCCGCGTGCCCACGTGGTCCAGGGCGCCGAGTCCACCATCACGGAGCTGTACCTGCTGGGCTCCACCGCGCAGGTGCCGCTGGAGCCCTTCCAGCAGCTGCCCGGCGTGCGCCAGGTGGTCCGCGTCTCCCAGAAGTACCGCATCATCGGCCGGCACGGCGGTCAGCGCACCACTGCGGGCTTCGAGTACAACGGCGTCACCTTCGGCGACAACTCGGTGAACCTCTTCGCGGGTCTGTGCGCGGTGGACTCGCCGGAGAGCGTGGACGCGATGATGGCGGCGCTCGCCCGCTGCGGCATCACCACCACGCGCATGGGGGCGTACAAGCCGCGCACCAACCCGTATGAGTTCCAGGGCCTGGGCGCGAAGTGCCTCCCCTACGTCTTCGAGTCCGCGGGCAAGCACGGCATCAAGGTCATCGCGATGGAGGTGACGCACCCGCGCCACATCGACGAGATCAACGAGGCGCTGAAGAACGCGGGCAACCCCACGGGCGTGATGCTCCAGGTGGGCACGCGCAACGCGCAGAACTTCGAATTGCTCAAGGTGATTGGCCAGCAGCGCACCTTCCCGGTGCTCTTCAAGCGCGGCATGGGCATCACGCTGGAGGAGTCCCTCAACGCGTGCGAGTACGTGGCGAGCGAGGGCAACCCCAAGATCGTCTTCTGCCTGCGCGGCGTGAAGACGCACCTGGGCGACCCGCACCGCAACATGGTGGACTTCGCGCACGTGCCGGTGGTGCGCCGCCTCACCCGCATGCCGGTGTGCGTGGATCCCTCGCACGCCATTGGCCGCGCGGAGGCCCCGCCGGATGGGCTGCCGGACATCTTCCACGCGATTGGCCAGGGGCTCATCGCGGGCGCGTCCATGGTGCTGGTGGACTTCCACCCGACGCCGGAGAAGGCGCTGTGCGACGGGCCGCAGGCGCTGCGCCTGGAGCAACTGGGCGCGCTCCAGCGCTACACGAACATCGTTCGCGCCGCGTACACGGAGGCCGTGAAGAACGGCGACGGGACGCAGGCTGGCGCCAAGGCCGCCGCCGCCGTCAGTCGCTGAGCGCGTAGCTGCCCAGCACCCGGAGCGACGTGCACGCGCTCCGGGCCTCGCTCAGGGCCGCCTTCACCGGCGCGGAGTCCGCCGCGCCGTCCACGTCCAGGCACCAGCGGTAGTCCCAGGCGCGCACGCCACCGGGCCTCGACTCCAGCCGCGCGACGTTCACCCCGTGCGCGGCGAAGGCCGTGAGCACGCCCGCGAGCGCGCCGGGCCCGTTGTCGAGCGTGAGCACCACGGACGTCTTCCACCGCGAGCCGAGATGGGGCGGCACGGCCGGGCCCACCGCGAGGAAGCGGGTGGCGTTGTCCGGCGAGTCCGCGATGTCCTCCGCCAGCACGGTGAGGCCGTAGAGCTCCGCGGCGGTCCGGCTGGCGATGGCGGCCGTGCCCTCCAGGGCTTCCTGTGCCACGCGCCGCGCGGCCACGGCGGTGTTGGCTTCAGGCACGGGCTGGAGGTGGTGCTTCCTCAGCCAGCCTCCGCACTGCGCCAGCGCCTGGGGATGCGACAGCGCGCGCGTGAGGCCCTCCAGCGTGCGGCCCGGCGGCGCGAGCAGGCAGTGGCGCACGCGCAGGCGCAATTCGCCGGCGATGGGCGGGGTGAACTCCAGGAGCAGGTCCACCACCTCCGCCACGGGCCCCGCGAGCGCGCTCTCCAGGGGGACGACGCCGCCGTCCACCGTGCCCCGGGCCACGGCCTCGAAGACGTCGCGGAAGGTGGGGCAGGGGATGCGCGCCACGGAGGCGCCGAAGAAGGCGCCCGTGGCCTCGTCGCCGTACGCGCCGCGCTCGCCCTGGAAGGCGATGCGGCGGGGGGCGGCTTCAGCCATCGACGGGCTCCGCTCGCGGGTAGGTCCCCAGCACGCGCAGCGACGACGTGAGCGGGCGCAGGTCGTCCAGCGCGGCCGTCACCGCGGCGGACGCGGCGTGGCCCTCCACGTCCAGGTAGAAGCGGTACTGCCATGGCGCGCCCGGGATGGGGCGCGACTCCAGCTTGGAGAGGTTCACTCCCCGCTGCGTGAGCCGCTGCAGCACCTGGCCCAGCGCGCCCGGGCGGTGCTCCAGCACGACGAGCAGCGACGTCTTGCACGGCACGTCCGGCGCGAGCGGCGTGGGCTGGCGCCCCACCTCCACGAAGCGAGTGAAGTCCGAACCGGGCTGCAGGTCGCGGGCGAGCACCACGAGTCCGAAGCGGCTGGCCGCGGACTCGCTGGCTATGGCGGCCACCGTGACGTCGTTGCGGTCCGCGACCATCTGCGCGGCGACGGCGGTGTCCGGCCCCAGCACGGCGCGGGCCCCGGGCACGTGCGTGCGCAGGAAGTCCTCGCACTGCGCCAGCGCCTGCGGATGGGACAGCACCTCGCGCAGGTCCTCCAGCTTCGCGCCCTTCACTCCCAGCAGCCGGTGGTCCACCTGGCTCACCACCTCGCCGGTGATGACGGCGTCGCCCGCGGCGAGCACGTCGTAGACCTCGTTCATGCTGCCTGCGGTGGTGTTCTCGATGGGCAGGAGCAGCAGGTCCTGCGCGCCCTGCTTCAGGGCCTCCACGGCCCGCCGGGCGGTGTCGAAGCCGGTGAGGAGCACGCCGCCCGGACGGTGGCCGTAGCGCTGGCGGGCGGCCAGGTGGCTGTAGGAGCCCTCGACGCCAAGGTAGCCCACGCGCAGGGGTGTGGTGTCCAGCCGGGTCACCAGCGCCTGCTGCCTGGCCACGGACATGTCCAGGATGACGCGGTAGAGGCGCTCGACTTCGTGCGGGTCCAGGCCGCGCTCCGCTGCCCGGCCGCGCAGCTTGCGCAGCAGCAGGTCCTCGCGCTGCGGGTCCCGGAAGGGCCAGGCCGTCACCAGCTTGGCGCGCGCCACGTCGTCGGCCAGGGCCATGCGCCGCTGGAGCGCATCGAGGATGTCCTCGTCGATGCGTTCAATCTGCGCCCGCAGGGTCTCCAGGTTGGGGATGTCCGCCATTGCCGGAACATAACAACTCGCGTCGGAGGAGCGGACTTCTCTGGGGGGCCCGTCACATTCCCAGGCGCCGGGCGAGCTCCGGAGGCACCGGGTAGACGGACTCCTTTGGCAAGAGGCGCGTGGCCTGGTCCGCGCGGCCGTCATCCAGGTGCTTGCGCAGCTTCTGGACCAGGGGCGTGAGGTCGGTGATGGACACGGTCCAGTCATCCACGAAGCGCTGGATGACGGCGCGGCTCAGGCCCACCTGGATGCTGTCGTGGGGCAGGCCCGCGCCGCGCAGCGTGCGCTCCGGATCCCACTGGACGTGGACGGGCGCGGACTCGAAGGCCTTGCGCCACGCGTCCGGCGAGCCGTGGGGCTTCGGCTCGTAGCCGGTGAGGACGGCGCTGGCCAGGGCCTCCTCCCAGCCGGAGCGCTTGATGCGGACCGCGAGCGTGCGCTCCTGGCCGCTCTTGCGGCCAAAGTTGGAGCGGTGCATGAGCCACAGGAAGCTGGGTTTGATCCACGTCATCCGGCCCACGGAGAACGGCGGGCCGAACTTCTGCTGCTTCACGGCCACGTCCGCGATGGCGTCGGAGTAGGCCTGATACATCACGATGGTGGCTCGGTCGAAGTCGGCGCGGACTTCGCGGGCTGCGCTCATGGGCGGGCTCTGGGCTTGGCTTTCGGCTTCGATGCTGGGGTCTTGGGAAGCTTCGTCTTGCCCATCTTGAGGACGAGCTCGAAGTGCTCGGCGGGGGTGGGCGTGACGCTGAGGCGGCTGCGGGTGATGAGCGGGAAGTCCTTGAGCGCGGGCGTGGCCTTGATGGTGGCGAGCGTCACCGGCGTGGTGAAGGCGACGACGGGGCCCACGTCCACGGAGGCCCAGTCCTCGCCGGGAGCGGTGGGGTCGGGGCCCGGCTTGGAGAGGACGCACGCCACGCCGACGACGGCCTTGTCCTCGTTGGAGTGGTAGTAGAGGCAGAGGTCCCCGGGCGTCATGGCCCGGATGTTGTTGCGCGCCTCGAAGCTGCGCACGCCCGTCCACTCCGTCCTGCCGTCCTCCTCCAGCTTCGCGTACGCGTAGACGGAGGGCTCGCTCTTGATCAACCAGTACCGCGGAGTCGCCATGGTGGCGCACCCTAGCTCAGCGCCGTCGCGAGGACAGCGGCCCTGAGTACGCCTCGCACCTGGCGGCCTCGTGGTCCGTAAATCCGTCACGCTCCACAGTCCCTCGGTTTCCATCTCCCTGGACCCAGGCGATGAAGCAGCCATTGGAGATGATGCAGCGTCGCTTGTCTGGAAATCGCTTTCACCTCCGGGACTGAGTGATGGAAAGCAGCCCGTATGAACGGGCACTCGTTCCCTCCAAGGAACGGAAAGGCAGCCTCAGGCCCCATGCCGTTATATCCTTCAGACATGCACGCGCATCCCTTTACCGCAGTGGTTATGGCCATGGGACTGGCCTGCACGCCTGGCACCTCCTCGGGAATCATGGCCGACGCCGGGACTTTGGGACCCGCGGCGAGGATCCATGCGCCAGAGTCGGCGCCCACGTCTCCATTCAAGACGTCCATCGTCGTTCCGAACCGTGAAGCGCCCTATGACCTCGAGGCGCTGAACAAGCTGGATACCGACGGGGACGGCGTGCCGGACGGGGACGACAACTGCCCGAACACGGTGAACGTAGACCAGGCGGATAAGGACAAGGATGGATTCGGGGACGTCTGTGAACCCAAACCGATTGGCGTCGACACCGCCACGACACTGAGCGTCAGCCAGTCACCCGCCCGGGTGGGCCAACCCTTGACCATCACGCTCAACGTGCGGAATGTCGGAACCGCCACGGCAAGGTCCGTCGTGGCCACCCTGACCACTGGCGTCGAGTTCTCCTTCGGATCGCTTGCTGCCTCACAAGGGAAATGCTCCCACGACGAGTGGGGCAACTTGCGCTGTCAGTTGGGCGACTTGTCCGTGGGCGCATCCGCGGCCGTCAACGTCGTGTGCACCCCACGGTCGACTGGAAGCCCGAAGCTCGAGGCCTTGGCCATCACCGATGTCCTCGATCGGGATGCCAATAGCGGGAATGACACCCCGTCCCTTCGCCTCACCATTCTTCCCTGAACCCAACCCAACACCTCTCACCGTCAAGGCCAACCAAGCAGGCGCGCTTCAAAAGTTCGCCATGGCTTTAGTTTTGCTTTGCCGGGTGGAAAGTATTTACAGGGAGCTTGCGATTGGAATATCAGACGCCCGCCAGACTTCTGCCTCTGCTGCTGGCAGTGTAGGCCGCAAGGCGTCAGCGGCCCACATCACGGGGCATCGCTTGCATATGAAATGCAAGAGGGGGAATCAAATCAATGCAGTCAATTTCCCGCCGCGCCGGAGCGCCCGGTGTTCTCCGCCGTCCGCGACCTGTCTTCAGTCCAAACCGTGGCTACATCCTCGCCGCCTTGATCGGGATCAGTGGATGCAATGCGTTCGAGCCCTCATCGAATCCTGACAATCATCCGTCAGAAGGAGCGACGACCGCCAGCCAAGGGCAGGCAGTGGTGGTCCCCCCTGCGGTAGGAGTGAGGTACTCCGGCAGGCATTACGAGGTCGAGGTTCTCGCGGCCAATGGAGAAAATGGCATTCTTGGAGTGAGCGCGGGTCCCTCCATCAATGACAACGGGCGGGTGGCCTTTACGGCGAGCGTGTCCGGAGGACAGGCGGTCTTCTACTCCGATGGCTCTCCAGATGCCCCTGTCGTCAGTCTGGTGCCCGCTGCACCGGTCAATGTCACTCCGGGTTGGATTGCGTCCTCGCGAACCTTTTTCGATCACGTTCAGCTCACCAATGATGGCTGGGTCCTTGCGCAGGATCGCGTATCATCGGGCGCTTATTTCCAGCGGCGCTGGGACACTGCGTCTCCCGATACGAACGTGCTCATGGCGCGGAGCGGGGAGTCTGGAAGCAACTTCAATTCGCTCCAGAGCCGCGCCAGCATGAACAACCAGCAGGTGATTGCCTTCGCAGGCCTGGCCAACAACAGCGCTACGAACATATTGGGGACGGGGATGTCCCCGAGCTATACGACCGTCTCCACGCCTACGTTGGCTCGACCGATGATCGCCGATGATGGCCGCATCGTGAGCAGAGAGGGTAGTGCGGCGCAGGCAACCATTCGTGTCCGCAACGCTACCCTGGGAACGGTCGTGGACCTCACATCCCCGACGTTCTTCTCGGAGGTGGGTGATCAACCGGGCATCAGCGATGATGGAAGCATCATCGTCTTCCAAGGCGTCCCGACCACTGCGGGCGTCACCTATCTCCAGACGACTCCTGGGCCAGGCATTTTCGCGAGTATCCGAGATCCGGGAGGAACCTACCGGACTACACGGGTCGTCGGAACCGAAGGGGAACTGGGCCTCAACCCGACGGGTTCGGCTCCAGAGAAGATTTCGTTCAACGCCTATGGAACGGGCCGAATCGCTGTCGTCCACAACGAGATGGGCGACCCGGGCATCGACGACGACAGTTTCGTGGTCATGTTCCCCGCGAAGCCAGACAAGGCCAGCTTCCATGGCGAGTTCAACGCGAACATGGGGCTATGGACCGTGCGCGTCGACCTTCGGGAGCGCGACGAAAACAACCGATTCCGGACCCGCATTTCCCGCCCAGTGCCTGCTGTACAGATTGGGACCACGCTGGGAGACCGCACCGTTACCGCCTTCGACCACTGGGATTCGATTGCGAGCGCGAAGAACATGGGGGGACTCCGCGCATGGTGCATCGGGGTGACCACCGCCTGGCCTTCCGGGTGACCACTGGCAGCGGAGACCTGCTACTTCGCCTCACGCGGCTCGACAGCGACGACGACGGGTTGATGGACCACTGGGAGTCACGTGGAATCGACTTCAACCAGGATGGTCAGATTGACCTTGATCTTGCCGCACTCGGCGCGAATCCAGTCAGGAAAGATGTTTTCGTGGAGGCGGACTACATGGTCAAGCCGATAACGAATGAATCCTACCGCCCCGATACGGTCGGCCTGGAGGCGGTCGCGAAGGTTTTCGGAAAAAGGCGAGTCGCTCTTCATGTTCTCGTCGATGACGGAGACAGCATCAGCCACGCAAGCAGTATTTCATTCGGGCGGGAGGATAAGGATGGCATTCCGCTCCCGGCGCCCTATTTCGAAGACATGAAGTTCGGCGCCGCGCCCTCCCTGTGTGGGACAGGGCATTTCGGGAAGCCTGCGGAGCGCGCGAGCCCGAACTGCCAGAACATTCTGGGGGCTCGGCATCTTGCCTTCCGCTACTTCATCTTCGGAGAGGCGATCAGCGACGAGCCTCGTGCAAGCGGCATCGCGGAGTTCCTCGGAAACGATGGTTTCATTGCGACCCATGACCGCAACGCACTCAAGAGCCTCGTGGGCGATCCGACTCTCTCCTGCTTCAATGGCACCGAGCAGCGGAGGTATTGCGGCATTCGTGAGTTCGAGATGGGAACACTCACCCACGAGTTGGGGCACATGCTCGGCCTGCTCCACGGTGGAGACGACCTCCAGAACTGCAAGCCCAACTATCTGAGCGTCATGTCCTATACCCTCCAGTTCCGGCATGCCTGGGGGGACACGAGGCGCCCTCTGGGCTTCTCTGATGTGGCGCTACCCATCCTTACCGGTGAGTACCACTTCCTGGACGAGGCCCACTTGAACGAAGCCATTGGCATTGAATACACTGGCGAGCCTCGGATGGTGGTGCACGGAACAGACACGGGCGATGTCAAGGTAGTCCCTGCCGTAGGCGCCATCAACTGGGATGGCCAGGGCGGGATCTCCACGGGGACCGTTGAGCAGAACCTCAACTTCATCAGCAGGCTGGGGGATGCCTGTCCCGCACAGGCCGCTGGCACATCCCAGCCAAAGTCCTCTCTGGTAGGCTACAACGACTGGGATTTGATGCGGTTCGAGTTCGATGCCACTCGTCAGGTCCTGACCAACGCCGGTACCCCTTGGCACCCAGAGGATGAAAGCCCTCTGGATATCGCATCGCTCAATCTGTTCGATACGGATGGCGACGGGATTGCCGATGGTGAAGACAACTGCCCAAACACGCCCAATTCCTCCCAGGCGGACGCCAACGGCGACGGCTTCGGAGACGACTGCCAGCCTCAGCCCCTTCCTTACGACACGGAAGTTGCTCTGACGGCTTCGCCGTCGCCGGTGGTCGCTGGACAGCCCCTCACGTTGACGCTCACCGTCAACAACGTTGGGTCGGCCTCTGTGGCGGCGGTCATCGCGACGACCCAGTTGCCTCCTACGGTGAGCTTTACGTCCCTGACCGCATCCCAGGGAAGCTGCTCCCGCGATGGTTTGGAGAACATCCGATGCACACTGGGGAGTATCGGTGTCGGGAACTCGGCCACTGTGACAGTCGTGGGCGCTACCTCCACGGCCGGTACGTTGAAGTTCGAAGCGTTCGCCCTTTCGGACCTTCTCGACCACGATGCCAATGGCGGAAATGACACCGCGCTGTTGACGGTGAACGCCACGCCTCAACTTTGAGATCGTCTCGGTACATCCGAGTCCACCAGGGTTGATTTCGTTACCGACGTGAATACTCGTGCCAGCCTTGCAGCGCGAAAGGCTGGCACTCCTTCTCCCAGGACCTTCTGAGTTACCTCTCCAGAGACAGCCTCTCTTGCTGCGGCAGATGGTCGTACAGGGTCTGTGCGTGCCCAGGTCTGCGGCGCTGATCACCCCACGTTTGTCTTGCTGAACACCCGCAGCGCCTCCGCCACGCTCCAGGCCTGGGCGAAGCAGCCTCGCGGACGGTAGGGCTCCGTGGCGTCGAAGATCTCCGATATCTGCCCAATCCCCGCGTGTGACAGGTGGGTCTCCATTCCAGACAGCAGGGCCCGCGCGGCCTTCAGGTCCGGAGCCACCTTCAACGTCGCATCAACGTAATGCCCGATGAGCCAGCCCCACACCGTGCCCTGGTGATAGGCCGCGTCGCGGGTGCGGAGGTCGCCGTCGTACGTCGGCTTGTAGTCCTTGCTCCCCGGCGCCAGGCTGCGCAGCCCCACTGGCGTCACCAGCTCCCGGCGCACCACCTCCAGCACCTGCGCCCACCGCTCGCGCTTCAACACCGGGTGCTTCAATGAGATGGCGAAGACCTGGTTCGGCCGCACGTTCGCGTCCTCACGGCCGTCCTCTCCGTCCACCACGTCGTAAAGACAGCCGCCCGCTTCATTCCAGAAGCGCTGGTTGAAGCTGACCTGCGCCCGCTCCGCCGCGCCCCGGTACGGTCCCGCGTCCTGTCCCAGCCGCTCCGCCCAACCCGCCATCAGGCGCAAGGCATTGAACCAGAGCGCGTTGATCTCCACCGCCTTGCCCCGGCGCGGTGTCACCACCCAGCCGTCCACCTTCGCGTCCATCCAGGTGAGCTGGTAGCCCTCCTGGCCCTGCCGCAGGAGCCCGTCCGCCGGGTCCACGCCGATGTGGAAGCGCGTGCCCTTCTGGTGGTGCGCCACGATGTCCTGCAACGTCGGGAACAGGTCGCGCAGCAGGGACTCGTCCCCCGTCTCTTCCAGGTAGCGGTCCACCGCGTGGAAGAACCAGAGCGTCGCGTCCGCCGTGTGGTAGACGCCCTCGTTCTCTCCGTCCGGGAAGTAGTTCGGGATCAACCCGTCCCGCACGTAGTGCTCGAACGTGCGCAGGATGGCCGCCGCCTCGCGGTAGCGCCCCGTGGCCAGCGTCAGCCCGTCCAGGCTGATCATCGTGTCCCGGCCCCAGTCCGTGAACCACGGGTAGCCCGCGATGACGCTCCTCGCCTCCAGCCCCATCGACCGCGCCCATGCGGCGTCCGCGGGCCTTGGCGGATCGATGATGAACTGGTCCGCCGCCAGCACCAGCCGCGCCGGCACTCCCGTGCGCCCATGCTCCGGGGCCTGCTCCAGCAGCCGTTGCTGTCGCAGCAGCTCCCGCTCGAAGACCTCCGCGGGCTTCCGCTCCAGCAGGTGGACCGGCTTCTCCGTCGTGAGCCCGAGATAGAGCGTGCCCCCGGGCTTCAGCGTCGCGGCGAAGTAGCCCGGCGAGTGCTGCACCTCCGTGAAGTCATACCCGCGCGCCTGCTCCACCCGCAGGTGCTGCGGCTTCGACGTCTCCGCCAGGTTCACGAACGGCGTGGGCCCCTCCGAATACAGCCGCATCCGCTGCCGCGGGCCGTCCTCGCCGTTGCGCAGCTCCACCAGCGGGCCGCGCAGCGTGACGATGGGCTCTCCCGCGTCCTTCAACAGCGGCCCGTCGTGCGGGCGCAGCACCGGGAACGGCCGCAGGTGCAGCGTCACCTCCGGGCCGGACAGGTGTTGCCACTCGAGGAACACCGTGTCCTCGCCGTGCACCATCACGACACGCCGACGCAGCCGCGCGCCCCCCACCACGTACTCCCAGACGGGAATCAGCCCCTCCAGGTGGAAGTGCCGCAGGTGCTTCGCTCCATCCTCTTGCGCGCTGCCGTCCGTGTGCTCCTCGGAGGTGAGCCGGTAGCGCTCCCCGTCCACCAGCGCCGTCTCCTCCAGCCTCGCCATCAACACCGTGCGGCCCAGCTTCTCCAGCGTGGGGATGAACAGGCCGTGGTAGCGGCGCGTGTTGCAGCCCACCACCGTGCCGGAGGCGTAGCCCCCTCGGCCGTTGGTCAGCAGCCACTCGTGTTTCACGCCAGTGCTGAAGTCGGCGCCGTCCTGGAAGTCGAACGACAGACGGGGCAGGGCAGGGGCAGGTGCATTCACGCCTTCGTCTCCTCGTGCGTCAACATGAGCGCGGTGTGTCCGGGCAACGGTCGTCCTCCTGCCTGCTCGCCCCCGTCACGCAAGAGGTCCGAAGACGCCCCCTGGGCGGAGACTCGCGGGAGGGGTAGGAAGCAGGAACCCGTCGGACCTCACTCCTGAAGGCAATGCGCATGGCGCTCGTGAAGAGGTTGCTCATGGAAGCCCGCACCACACAGCGCACCCTCCCGCTACCGTGCTCCGGGCCGTGGGGAGGACAGCCGGACAGCCAGGCGCTCCCCAGTGTCGCCAGCACGCAGCAGTTCCTGCACCCGGAACCATTGCGACAGCCCTCCAAGCACCGCACTTCACCCAGAGCCTTCGGGAGTGGCGCCCCGATTTCCCGAGGAGACGCGGCGTGGCCATCCTGAAGTCAGCGGGCATCAGCGGCCGCCAGCACGGGCTGGCGGAACAGATCTTCTCCCGCGCCGCCGGCGCACCGCTCGTGCCGGGCAACGACGTGCAGCTCCTGCGCGACGCGCGCGAGAACTACCCCGCGTGGCTGCGCGCCATCCAGCAGGCCCAGCGCTCCATCCTCTTCGAGAACTACATCATCGAGGACGACGAGGTGGGCCGCGGCTTCGCGGAGGCGCTGGCCGAGCGCGCCCGTGCCGGCGTACAGGTCCGCGTCCTCTATGACTGGCTGGGCTGCCTGGGCCCCGCGTCCCACCACTACTGGCGCTCCCTGCGCGACGCGGGCGTGGAGGTGCGCTGCTTCAATCCCTTCCAGTTCGACCGGCCCCTGGCGTGGCTGGGCCGCAACCACCGAAAGACGCTCACCGTGGACGGCGAGGTGGGCTTCGTCTCCGGCCTGTGCGTGAGCCACAAGTGGGTGGGCGACGCGCAGAGGGGCGTGGCCCCGTGGCGCGACACCGGCCTGGAGATCCGCGGCCCCGCCGTGGCGGACCTCGTGCGTGCGTTCGCCCAGGGCTGGAGCACCGTGGGGCCTCCCCTGGATGAGGAGGGCTGCCTGTCCGCTCGCGCCTCCACGCCCATGGGCGACGTGGCCCTGCGCGTGGTGGCCGGGGTGCCCTGGAGCGCGGGCCTGTTCCGCGTGGACCAGCTCATCGCGTCGCTCGCGCGCCAGCGGCTGTGGCTCACCGACGCGTACTTCGTGGGCACCGCCACCTATGTCCAGGCGCTCCGGGCCGCGTCGCGCGATGGCGTGGACGTGCGGCTGCTCGTGCCCGGCAGCAGCGACATCCCCGCGCTGCGCCCGCTCACCCAGGCCGGCTACCGCCCCCTGCTGGAGGCCGGCATCCGCGTCTATGAATGGAATGGCACCATGCTCCACGCCAAGACGGCCGTGGCGGATGGCACCTGGGCGCGCGTCGGTTCGTCCAACCTCAACCCCGCGAGCTGGCTGGGAAACTCTGAAATCGACGTCGCCGTGGAGAACGCGCCCTTCGCCCAGCAGATGGAGGCCATGTACCTCCAGGACCTGGAGCACGCGACGGAGGTGGTGCTCAGCGGCAAGGCGCGGCGCTTGAAGGCCGCGCCCCCCCTGCCGCGCTCGCAGCGGGGCGCTCCCGGCCGGCGGGGCAGCATGAGCCGCGCGGCCGCGGGCGCGGTGCGCCTGGGCAACACCGTGGGCGCCGCCGTCACCAACCACCGCGAGCTGGGCCGCACCGAATCCAAGGTCGTCTTCGGCGCGGGCGTGGTGCCCCTGGCGCTCGCGGGCGTGGCCCTCTACTGGCCCCACGCCGTGGCCGTGCCGGTGGCGCTCCTTGGCGCGTGGGCAGGCATCGCCCTGTGGAGCCGGGCCGTGCGCCTGCGCCGCCAGGAAGAAGCCCGGGCCTCCGAACAGCAGCCGCTGCCGGAGCCCGAGGTGCCGCCGCTCCCCGCCGCGAAGCCGCAGGCGCTTCCGGAAGCTCCCGCCCCCCGCGCGCCGGAGGCCGGGCCGCACCAACCCTGAAGAAAAGGGGAGGGGAGGGCCCGGACATGACAAGGGCCCACGGGCCGGGAGCGGGGGAGGTCTGGCTTCCCACTTCGCTGATCCGGCCCGAAGGCCCGTGAATCCTTACAGCGTTTCAGCCTGTCGGCCGCGGCACTAGGCCTGCTTCGCGACGCCCGTGGGCTCCGCCGCCTTGCCATTGAAGAGCGCGCTGCCCCCGTACAGGGCCAGGCCGACCATGCCCAGCACGCCCGCTTCGATGCTGTTGCCCATCGAGGCCCCCATCAGCCCCACGATGCTGGTTCCGAGCATGAAGACCACCCCCACCGCCCCTGCCACCTTGCCCATCCGCTGTCCCCCTCTGGACTGAATTGGACCCCTGAACCACTACCGCTGTTCGACGCACACCTCCTCTTCAAGGCGCGTGCCAGGCCTTTGGCATGGGGTCCTCGGGGGAGGTGCGAAATGGAGTGGAAGGTGTGGGGCGCACGTTGGGCAATCCTCTTCCACCCCGTGGAAGCGATCGGCAGAAAGCACAGGGGAGAACACCGGGGTAGGACCGGAATTTTTCCCGGATGCGCCCATGTGCGCCTGATGTGGCACCCCGTAACCCACTGCATTCCAAGGGTTTTCCCTCCCCCAAGCCGCTGGCACACGCGCTGCTAAGAGCCACCGCCAGGAGCGAGCCACCCGGCCCTTCAGGGCGTGTGAACGGTGGCCCGCGCGGACATCAGTCGAACGAAGGAGAGCGGAAGATGGGAATGCGGCGCACGGGGTTCTGGACGGTGATGGGGATGCTCCTCCTGTCGGGTTGTGCTCACCAGCAGACGCTGAAGGTCGACAACGCGGAGCAGCCCTACCGCATCGGCCGCGAGGACGTGCTCGACGTGAGCGTCTGGCGCGATCAGGAGCTGTCGCGCACGGTGCCGGTGCGTCCCGACGGCTTCATCTCCATCCCGATGGTGGGTGAGATTCAGGCTGCGGGCAAGACGCCCACGGAGCTGGCGGAGGCGCTCAAGTCGGGCCTCCAGGCGTATGTGCAGGAGCCGCGCGTGACGGTCATCGTCCGCGAGGTCAACAGCAGCCGCGTCTTCGTGACGGGTGAAGTGGCCCACCCGGGCGCCTACCCGCTGCGCGGCCGCGTGTCGCTGCTGCAGGCCATCGCGCTGGCCGGCGGCTTCACGGACTTCGCCAACTCCGACGGCATCGTCGTCATCCGCACGGACGGCAAGGGCGGGCAGATCCCGGTTCGCTACAGCGACCTGGTCTCCCCCGAAGGCGAGAGCGTCATCCTGCGGCCGGGTGACACCGTCGTCGTCCCGTGAAGCGGGGCGGGCGCGAAGACTCCAAAGACAGACATCCGGAAGCAGCGAACGTGGGCGTGGGTATGGACGGGAGGGCGGCGGTGAGGGGCAACTGGAAGCGGGCAGTGATTGCAGGCTGTCTCATCGCCGCGCCGGCCGCGCAGGCGGCCACCATCCTGGAGCCGCGGCTGCGCCTGACGGCGGAGGAGCGCTTCGACAACGACATCCGTCTGGGGTCTGGCGGCACCAACGGGCAGTTCATGACGAAGCTGTCCCCGCGCCTGGGCCTGGACGTGAAGAACGAGCAGGTGACGCTCGACTCGTTCTACGCCACGGACCTCCTCGCGCGGCACGGCTCCGGCAAGACGACGGTGGACCACCGCGCGGGCGTCGGTTTCCGGGACGTGCTGTCCCGCCGGCTGCGGCTGGACGCCAGCGCCAAGGTCTTCCGCGTCACCGACCCCACGTCGCTGCCGCGTGACGGCCTGGCGCGCTCCACGGCGCCCACCTTCTACGCGACGACGAAGGTGGGGCTCACGGGGCGCGTCTCGGAGCGCATGGATGTCCGCGCCGGCTACGCGTTCGAAGCGACGCGCATCATCGAGCCGGGACGGGTGGCGGGCTACGCGCACACCCCGTCGGTGGAGCTGTGGTACCGCACCACGCGCCGGCTGTCCCTGGGCGCCGAGTACCGCTACCAGGGCTTCCTGTACGCCGGCGACTACAGCCAGGCGCACGGCGCCGCCGCGGCCCTGCGCTACCGGCTGACGCGGCCCACCACGCTCACCCTCCGGGGCGGGCCGGTGCACTACCAGCCGTCGGACGTGTCGCGCGGCGGGTGGCTGCCCCGCGTGGCGCTGGAAGTGGTTCGCGAGGGCGAGCGCAGTGACTTCGGCTTCGCCATGGGCCACGACCTGGTGGGGGCCAGCGGGTTTTCCGGCGCGGTGTGGGCGGACTACGCGTCGGTGATGGGGGCGCACCGGTTCTCGCAGAAGCTGTCGGCCTTCGGGGCGGCCAGCTTCTTCCGGAACGGGACGGCGCCCGGTGAGAACTACACGGAGTGGCGCAACACCACGAACGTGTCGCAGGGCTATGCGGTGGGTGGAGGCGTCGAGTACCGGCTGAGCCGGAAGCTGGCGCTGCAGGGGGCGTTCGACCGCATCGCGCAGGTGGGTGCGGCGGATGTCGCTGGGGCGGGGGACCTGACACGCAACGTGTTCGCCCTCCGTCTGGTCATGACAGCTTGGTAGGCAACTTTCGAGTTCGAGGCATGGAGGAGCGGATCATGGAGCGTGGGATGACGGCGGACCAGATGCTTTCGGCGCTGTGGCGCCGCAAGGCCCTGGTGGGGGCGATCGCTGCAGCAATCTTCGTGTTGGGCGCGGCCATCGTGATGACCCGCCCGAGCATTTATGAAGCGTCCGTGGTGGTGCGTGTGGAGCCGCAGCGCCCCGGCGAGGAGATGGTCCAGCGCACGGTGAGCGAGCTCATCGAGCAGCGGCTGGTCACCGTCCGCCAGGAGTTGCTGGCGCGGCCGGTGCTCCAGAAGGCCATCGAGGAGATGAACCTCTACCCGGAGCTGGTCTCCGAGAAGGGCGTCGAGGCGGCGGTCGAGCAGATGCGCAAGGACCTCACCGTGCGCGTCGAGGGTGAGACGGCCTTCGAGCTCACCTACGCGGGCCGCGACCCGCAGGTGGTGGCGCAGGTGGCCAACCGGCTGCCGGCCATCTTCTCCGAGGAGACGCTGAAGATCCGCCAGACGCAGGCGGCCCGCGCCACCGACCTCTTCACCGAGGAGATGGTCGCCATGGGCAAGGCCGTGTCGAACTGGGAGGGGAAGATCTCCAAGTTCAAGGTGGACCACCTGGGCGAGCTGCCCGAGCAGATGGAGATGAACATGCGCGGCCTGGAGCGCATCAGCGCCCAGCTGCAGACGAAGTCCGAGGAGCTGCGCACCGCTGAAGCGCGCCGCTCCGACCTGGCCCGCGCCCGCAACGCCGCGGACAGCGAGGCCGGCCGGCTGGAGGCGGCGGAGAGCGGCCTGTCCCGCACCCTCACCCAGGCCAAGACGCAGTGGACGCCGGACCACCCGGAAGTGAAGCGGATGGAGCGTGAGCTGGGCGACATCAGCACCCAGCGCAAGGACGCGGAAGGGCGCATGTTCGCCGAGCGCAACGAGCGCACCCGCGTGTCCACGCTCATCACCAACATCCAGAAGGACATCGTGGACCTCCAGAAGCAGGCCGAGGCGTACCAGGCGCGGCTGAACAACACCCCGCGCTGGGCCCAGGAGCTGGCGGTCATGAACCGGGACTACGAAATCGCCCGCACCAAGTACCAGAGCGTGGTGAGCCGCAAGGTGGAGGCGGAGATCGCCCAGGAGCTGGAGGCCAAGAGCGCCAAGAGCCTGTTCAACGTCATCTCGCCCGCCGGGGTGCCTTCCTCCCCGGCCCGCCCGGACCGCATGAGCGGCCTGCTCATCGCCGCCCTGGTGGCCCTGGCCCTGGGTGTCCTCACCGGCACCGTGCTCGAGATGCGCGACGACAGCCTGCGCGACGGCACCGAGGTCCGCGAGCGCATCACGCTCCCTGTCCTGGCGGTGGTCCCGAACATGCAGGGCAAGACGGAGAAGCGGATCTTGATGCCGATGGCTGGGAGCAAGAACAGCGTCTCCTCGCCGACGTCACTGAATTAATTGCCGCCCCCTTACGGAAAGGATTGGAGAACTCAGATGGATTCGACGATGGAGCGGGCCGGTAACTTCCTCCCCCGCGTGGATGACAGCGCGGCTTCCAGCAACGCGGTGGACCGCCGGGTGGTGACGCTCACCGCCCCTGCCTCCGCGGCCGCCGAGCAGTACCGCACCCTGTACTACCGCCTGGAGCGGATGCGCGAGCAGCGTCCGATGAAGGTGGTGGCGCTCACCTCCGCGATGCCCGGCGAGGGCAAGACGGTGACGAGCGTGAACCTGGCCCTGGCCGCCGCCCGGGCGAACCCGGAGCGCCGCATCCTGCTGGTGGACGCGGACCTGCGCCGGGGGCAGGTGGCCCCCACGCTGGGCATGCGCAACAAGCAGGGCCTGGCGGAGCTCCTGGCCGGTGAGTGCGACGTGCGCGACGTGGTGCGCCGCTTCAACTCCACGCGGCTGGCGGTCATCCCCGCCGGCGCCACGCCGGAGGAGAGCACCCAGGTGCTGGCCTCCGCCCGCATGAAGCAGTTCCTCAAGGCGGTGCGCGAGGGCTTCGACGAGGTGTACGTGGACCTGCCGCCCACGCTGCCGTTCGCGGACGCGGCCATCCTGGGCCACCAGATGGACGGCGTGCTGATGGTCATCCGCGCCAACGTCACCCCCTCCAAGGTGGTGAACCAGGCGGTGGAGCAGCTGGCGGGCGCGGCGCTGGTGGGCTGCGTGCTCAACGGCGCGGAAGTGAACGCGACCCCGTACCTGAAGAACTACGTGAAGAAGTAACGGTCAGCAGTCGAGGTGGAGTGTTTCGAAGGCCCGACCCGCTCCTCGCGCCGATGAGGTGCGAAGGGCGGGGGGCCTGGAGCGGCGGCGGGTCGGGGTTGGAGGAATCACGTGCTTCGCGTTTTCCATCACTACTTTTCAGCCAAGAAGTTGACGTTCTTCCTTGCCGAGTCCTCGGCGATCGCGCTGGCCTGTGTCGCGGGTGCCGCGGCCTGCGCGGCCCTCTTCGCGCCCCTGGGTTCCACGCCCCCGTTCGCCACGATGTGGCCGACGCTGGTGGGACTGGGCCTGGCCTTCGTCGTCACCTTCCAGTTCACGCTGTACCTGTTGGACCTGTACGACCTGCGCATCGCGGCCGAGGACCGGACGCGCGGCTACCGCTTCCTCAAGGCCGCGGGCGTCACCGCCATGGTGGCGGGCGGGGTGATGCTGCTCTTGCCGCTGGCCCTGCCGGTGGTGCTGCCTCCCGGGACGCTGCTGGGCGGCGCGATGGGCGCCCTGGCCGGCACCCTGGTGGTGCGCGTCTCCATCCGGGCGCTGGTGGGGGAGCCCGACGCGGTGCTCGTCGTCGGTGACGGCCTCAAGGCCCGCGCGGTGGCGAGCGCGATTGAAGATGGCGGCGAGGGGTCCTTCCGCGTGGTGGCCCTGGTGGACCCGCGCAAGGTGGAGGAGCCGCTGGACGCGATGGCGTCCCGCCTCAACGCCTCCTACGTGGTGCAGGCCGCGGACGACATGCGCGGCGCCAACTGGGTGGACTCGCTCTTGCGCTGCCGGCTGGACGGGCGGCGGGTGTACGACGCGGCGGGCTTCTGCGAGCGCGTGCTGCGCCGCATCCCGGTGCAGTTCCTGCGCGCCAGCGACTTCGCCTTCGCGGATGAGATGACGGTGTCGCCCATGCGCCGGGCCTTCAAGCGCGTGTTCGACGTGGCGGTGGCGTCGCTGCTCCTGCTGATGGCGTCGCCCTTCCTCATCCTGGTGGCGCTGGCCATCAAGCTGGACTCCAAGGGCCCCGTCTTCTACCGGCAGGACCGCGTGGGCCTGGGCGGCAAGGCGTATCCGCTCTGGAAGTTCCGCAGCATGCGCACCGACGCGGAGAAGAACGGCGCGGTGTGGGCGCGCTCCAACGACGACCGCGTCACGCGGGTGGGCAAGTTCATCCGCAAGACGCGCATCGACGAGATTCCCCAGGTGTTCAACGTGCTCTTGGGCCACATGAGCTTCGTGGGCCCGCGTCCGGAGCGTCCCGTCTTCACCGAGCAGCTCAAGCAGCAGATTCCGTTCTACGGCGTGCGCGAGGCGGTGAAGCCTGGCATCACGGGGTGGGCGCAGATCCGCTACCCCTACGGGGCCTCCGTGGAGGACGCGCGCAACAAGCTGGAGTTCGACCTGTACTACGTGAAGAACGGGTCGCTGTTCCTGGACGTCGGCATTATCTTCCACACCGTCCGGCACGTGCTGTTGGGGCGGGGTGCTCGGTAGCCTGGTTGAGAAGTGAGTGATTGTGACCATCCGCGGCCTCCGGTTGTCGGGGGAGGCCGGGATGCCAAGGGTGGGGCCATGGATTGGGACGGGCGAGGGGGTCGGAACATGGTGGGCATGGATGTGGATGCGCCGTTGTCGGAGTCGTGGAGCCAGGACGACGCGCGCAACAAGGCGCAGAACGTCGAGCGCAACGAGCTGCTGCAGGCCCCGAAGCACCGCCCGACGCGCATCGTCGCGATGGGCGGCGGCACGGGCCTCCCCATGGTGCTCAAGGGGCTGGCCCGCCGCGCGGCCCCCAAGGGTGGCCAGCCCGGCGTGGACATCACCGCGGTCGTGGCGATGAGCGACGACGGCGGCAGCTCCGGCCGCCTGCGCCGCCAGCACGGCGCGCTGCCACCGGGCGACATCCGCAACTGCCTGGTGGCGCTCGCGGGTGGCAAGAGCGCGCTCAAGGACGTGTTCCAGTACCGCTTCGGCGGCGCGCGGGGCCTCGCCGGCCACGCGGTGGGCAACCTGCTCATCGCCGCGCTCGCGGAATTGAAGGGTGACTTCCTGGAGGCGGTGCGGCTGTCCGGGGAGCTGCTGGGCGCGCAGGGCCAGGTGCTGCCCAGCACGCTCGCGTCGGTGCAGCTCGTCGCGCAGATGCACGACGACACGGAGGTCGTGGGCGAGCGCAACATCTGCCGCGCCCAGGGCCGCGTGCGCCGCGTGTCGCTCAGCCCCCGCTCGCCGCCCCCGGTGGACGGCCTGCTGGAGTCCATCTACACGGCGGACCTCATCGCCATCGGGCCGGGCTCGCTGTACTCGAGCGTGCTGCCCAACCTGCTGGTGGACGGCGTGGCCCAGGCGCTGAAGGAGACGCGCGCCCTGAAGGTCATGGTGGCCAACCTGATGACCCAGCCGGGTGAGACGGACGGCATGAACTGCCTGGACCACGTGCAGGCCGTCATCGACCACGTGGGGCCGGTGCTGGACGCGGTGCTCGTCAACGGCCGGGCGCCGTCCGACGAGTCCATCCAGCGCTATGCGCGCAAGGGCTCCTACATGGTCACGGCGGAGACGCGGGAGCTCTTGTCCTCCGGCGTGATTCCGGTGCAGGCGGACCTGCTCAAGGAGGGGTCCAAGATCCGACACGACAGCCGCAAGGTCGCCGCCTGCCTGCTGAAGATGGCGCGCAGCGGGTTGTAGGCCGCCCTGGCCATCACCACCTTGGGGCCCGCGAATATGGAAGCCATCAAACTGCAAGCCGGCCCGCAGGTCGTGGAAGTCAACGACCGGGCGGCCTTCATGACCCTGGAAGCCGAGTGGAACCAGCTGGTGGAGACGACCTCCAACGAGCTGTTCTACCGGCACGAGTTCCTGCGGCTGTGGCTGGACAACTTCGCCGCCGGGGCGCGCATGCGCGTGCTGCTGCTGCGCGGCGAGGACGGAACGCTCACCGGCGCGCTGCCGCTGGTGGAGGAGCGCACCTCCCTGTACGGCGTGCCGGTGCGCCAGCTCACCTCCGCGGCCAACGCGCACTCCTGCCGCTTCGACGTGCTGGCGCGTGAGCCGGACGCCGCGGCGCGGGCCTTCCTGTCGCACCTGCGTCAGACGGGCGGCTGGGACGTGCTGCGGCTGACGGACGTGCCGGACGGCGGCGTGGGCTTCCGCCTGCTGGAGGCCGCGAAGCAGGGCGGCCTGCCTGTGGGCGAGTGGGAGTCCCTGCAGTCGCCGTACGTGCCGCTGCCCGCGAAGAAGGACGCGTACTTCGCGTCGCTGCCGTCCAAGTTCAAGGCCAACTGCCGCCGCCGCCGCCGCAAGCTGGAGGAGAAGGGGAAGGTCACCTTCGAGCGGGTCTCCGGCGGGCTGGACCTGGAGGGCACCCTGGAGGAGGGGCTGCTGCTGGAGCAGAGCGGCTGGAAGGGCGCCAATGGCACGGCCATGGCGCAGGACGCGAAGACGCGGGGCTTCTACACGGAGCTGGCGCGGGACTCGGCCTACCGCGAGCGGCTGGCGCTGTACTTCCTGCGCCTGGACGGGCGCGCGGTGGCGTTCCAGTACGGCCTGGAATACGGCGGGCGCTACTTCCTCTTGAAGCCCGGCTACGACGAGAGCCTGAAGGAGTGCAGCCCGGGGCAGCTCCTCATGGAGGAGGTGCTGGGGCACTGCCTGGAGCGCGGGCTGACCGAGTTCGATTTCCTGGGGCCGGACATGGTGTGGAAGCGCGACTGGACGGATCAGGTCCGCAGGCACACCTGGCTCTACGTGTTCAACGACACCGCCTTCGGCCGGGCCCTGTGCGCGGCGAAGTTCCGGTGGGTACCGGCTGCGAAAGAGGTGGTGGCGAGATGGAAGCGGTGAAGACGTCCGACAAGCTGTTCGTTCCGTCCCTGCCCACGCTGTGGCCGGGCATGCTGATGGCCCCGCCGCGCCCGGGGGCGCTGCCGCCGTTCTCGTCGCCCAACGCGCGGTACTTCTACTTCGCGCGCAACGCCGTCTGGCTGACCATGAAGATGCTGCGCCTGGACGGCGGCGAGGTGCTGATGCCCGCCTACCACCACGGCGTGGAGGTGGAGGCCGTGGTGGACGCGGGCGCGACGCCGCGCTTCTACCGCGTGGGCAGCCGCTGGGACGTGGACGTGGCGGACGTGGCGAAGCGGATCACTCCGAAGACGCGCGCGCTCTACCTCATCCACTACGCGGGCTTCCCGGGGCCGGTGGACGCCATGCGCAAGCTGGCGGACGAGCACGGCATCCCGCTGATCGAGGACTGCGCGCTGTCCCTGCTGTCGTCCGACGGCGCGACGCCGCTGGGCACCACGGGCGACGTGGGCATCTTCTGCCTCTACAAGACCCTGCCGGTACCCAATGGGGGTGCGCTGGTCGTCAACGGCAAGCGCTCGTACAGCCTGCCGGAGCCGCCCGCGCCGCCGGTGGCGTCCACCTTCAGCCACACCATCTCCGCGCTCCTCCAGAACCTGGAGCTGCGCGGCGGGGCGGTGGGCCGCGGCCTGCGCGGCCTGGTGCGCTCGGTGGGGCACGGCACGGTGAAGGCCGCGAGCATCGAGCGCGTGGCCACGGGCACGCAGCACTTCGACCGGCGGCACGTGGACCTGGGCATGAGCCCGCTGACGAAGCGGATTGCCCTGGCGCAGGACCTGGAGGGCATCGTCGAGGCGCGGCGCCGCAACTACTTCCTCCTGCTGGGTCGGCTGCGCGACGTGTCTCCGCCGCTCTTCAACCAGCTGCCCGCGGGCGTCAGCCCCCTGTTCTACCCGATGGTGGTGCAGGACAAGGAGACGCTGCTGGCGAAGCTGCGCGAGAAGGGCATCGACGCCATCGACTTCTGGAAGCGCTTCCATCCCGCGTGCGACCCGACGGAGTTCCCGGAGGTGGCGCAGCTGCGGCGCACCATCCTGGAGATCCCCTGCCACCAGGACCTGTCGCCGGAGGTGATGGGGCAGGTGGCGGAGGTGGTCCGGGAGGCGCTCAAGTCCGAGCGCCGTCCGAGCAAGCGCGCGTCGTGAGGGAACAGGAGCTGGCTCCCGGGTTGCAGTGGTCCCCGGGGGCCGGAGCAGTGCTTCGGGAAAGGCATCGGGGTGACGCGGTGATCCGCGAAGACGAGTTGACGTCGGGTCCAAGGTTGACGCCGCGGCTGGACGTGGCGGCGGTGGGCAGTGCCTCGCAGCTGGCGGGGATGCGGGCGGAGTGGAACTCGCTGCTGGACGCGAGCAACGCCGGTCCGTTCAACGCCTGGGAGTGGCTGTACCCGTGGTGCCGGCGCATCGCGCCCGAGGTGCGGCCGCTGGTGCTGACGGCCCGCGACAGGCTGGGCACGCTGGTGGGCCTCTTGCCGCTGGGGCTGGAGCACCGCTGGGTGAACGGCATGCGCGTGCGGCGCCTGGGCTTCCTGGGTGAGACGCACGTGGGCAGCGACTACCTGGACGTGGTGGCGCGCAAGGGCCGCGAGGCGGAGGTGGCCCGGGCGTTCTTCAACGTGCTCCAGGGGCTGCGCGATGAGTGGGACGTGCTGGACCTGACGGACCTGCGCGAGGGCTCGACGACGCTCGGCGTGGCGCGCGAGGTGTTTGGCGACGTGCGCGTGTCGGAGCGCTACGTGTGCCCGTACGAGACGCTGGTGCCGGGAGAGCCGTTCGACGCGTTCCTCAAGCGCACGGGCCGCCGGGACAACTACCTGCGCCGGCGCAAGTGGCTGGAGAAGCAGGACGGCTACCGCATCGAGCGCACGGACGCGCCGGGCCAGCTTGCCGGGCCGATGACGGACTTCTTCCGGCTGCACGCGCTGCGCTGGTCCTCGGACGGTGGCTCCCAGGGCATCAAGGGCGCCGGCGTGGAGGCCTTCCACCGGGACGCGACGCAGTGGCTGGCGGAGCGGGGCCGGCTGCGGATGTACACGATGAAGGTGGGCGGCCAGGCGGTGGCGTCCGTCTACGGCATCCTGCATGGCCAGACGTTCGTGTACTTCCAGTCCGGGTATGACCCGGCGTGGCGCAACCGCAGCGTGGGCCTGGTGCTGGTGGGCGAGACGTTCAAGGACGCCATCGAGATGGGCCTGACAGAGTACGACTTCCTGCGAGGCACGGAGACGTACAAGTCCGACTGGGTGACGAAGCAGCGCCAGACGGTGTCGCTGCGCGCCCACGGCGCGGGCTTCGCGGGCGAGTGGTTCACCCGCTCCGAGGAGTGGGCCCGTCAGACGCGCAACGCGGTGAAGGGCGTGCTGTCGGACGAGCTGGTGGAGAAGGTGCGCCGCTTCCGCCGTCGCAAGGCCGCGGTGGATTGACGCCCGGAGGCGCACCAGCGGATCCTGGCGGGTGCCATGGAGAAGCTGCGCTGCGCCATCCTGGATGATTATCAGGGCGTTTCGATGAGGCTCGCGGACTGGTCGTCCGTGAGCGCCCAGGTCGAGGTGACGGTGTTCCGCGAGCACTTCTCCGGTGAGGGGGAGTTGGTCGCGGCGCTGTCGCCGTTCGACATCCTGGTCGTGATGCGGGAGCGCACGCCGTTCCCGAAGGCGCTGATTGAACGATTGCCACGGCTGCGATTGCTGGTGACGTCGGGGATGCGGAACGCGTCCATCGACCTGGCGGCGGCCACGGCGCGCGGCGTGACGGTGTGCGGAACAGCGAGCGCGACGGAGCCTCCCGTGGAGCTGACGTGGGCGTTGATCTTGGCGCTCGCGCGGAACGTGGTGGGGGAGAGCACGGCGTTCCGGCAGGGCGGCCCGTGGCAGCACTCCGTGGGCGTGGACCTGCATGGGAAGCGGCTGGGGCTGCTGGGCCTGGGGAAGATTGGGAGCCGGGTGGCGCGCGTGGGCGCCGCGTTCGGGATGGACGTGGTCGCGTGGAGCCCGAACCTCACGGATGCGAGGGCCGCTGAAGTCGGGGTGACGCGGGCCCCGTCGAAGGAGGCGCTCCTGGAGACGAGCGACTTCGTGTCCATCCACCTGGTGCTGGGGGAGCGCTCCAGAGGGCTGGTGGGGCGCGCGGAGCTCGCGAGGATGCGGCCCACGGCGTACCTCATCAACACGTCCCGCGCGGCCATCGTGGAGCAGGCGGCGCTCGTGGAAGCGCTCCAGCAGGGTGTCATCGCGGGCGCCGCGGTGGATGTCTTTGAAACGGAGCCGGTGCCCGCGGATGATGTCTTGAGGACGCTGCCGAACCTGCTCGCGACGCCGCACCTGGGCTACGTGTCCCAGGGGAACTACGCGACGTACTTCCGTGAAGCCGTGGAGGACCTCCGCGCATTCCTCGATGGCGCGCCCATCCGCAGGCTGGGGTGAGGCTCAGGGGAGATTGTCTGGATAGCTGGTGAAGAGCGCATCGAAGAGCGTTGTCTTCGGAGGCGACTTCCGGCCCACGAAAACGGGCGCTGGATGGTTGGCGATGTCAGGGGGCAGCAGGCTCAAATCCATCGTGGACTCCATGAGCCTCGCAATCGTGACCGCTGGCTCTACCGCAGGAGGCTCCAGGTCGAGCTGTCGGAAGATCCGGCGCTCGCCGTACTCAAACTGGACCCGGTACACGGTGTAGACGGGCGCGATGATGCTTGCGCAGCCGACGTAGACCCAGTGCACGCCAGAGCGCTCGGGAGTACGCCTGGGATAGATAGCGCACCAAAAGGATGCGTCCCTGGAAGTGGTGATGTTCCCGACGCCGTTCTCTGGAAACGTTGTTCTGAGTTGTTCGATCAGGACGTCCCAAGCGCCAGGCTCTTCCAACTTCGTCTGCCAGAGCTCATGGAGCCGCTGTTCCTCGGGCGAAAGTTCCTGATTGGGGTCTTCCTGCGAGGGCCAATAGGTCCGCGCAATCTCCAGCAGTTTCTCAATGGATGGAACCATGGGCTACAGACCTCCACGGGTGGTTGGCCCCGTAGGTGTCACCACCACGGGCTTGATGCCCGAGGCGCACGCCTTTGGGACACGAGCGCCCGTGATGGCGGCGTTGAGCGTGATTTCGTAGAAGGTCCTGAACTCTTCGCAGGCCACGCTGATGGGAGTGGCTGGCGTGGCCGCGGAAAGGGTTGCCCTTGCGGCTTGATTGGCACAGCTCGCCGAAAGGCTTCGCGCCTGTTCAGTAGAGATGAATCCCTGATCGTCATTGGCGATGGGCATTTCCACGCCGAACCTGCAGAGGAACATTTCCCCCGTATCGCGGGCGATGCCGACGTGGAGGCACGCTGCCCGCCAGCCGCCGGAGTCCTTGCCGTTCCACTTCACCACGTCATGAAAGACGAAGTGACGGGGGCGCAGGGCGCCCTCCACATACGTCGCGGAACCGCCTGTCGCGCAGGCGGATGACAACGCGACGCCGCACAGCGCGACAGCGGCCTTCCAGAAGCCTGATGCACCCATGGCCCACCTCCAGGGGTGACACACCTCGCGGGCCGGTGGTCCGGCCCCTCACGACGTACAGCCTACCGCTACGGCTGCGCGACCTCCGCGCGCAGCTGGGCGATGGCGGGGGCCAGCTGTGGCGGCTGCATGTTCTTGGGCACTTCCACCGTGAAGCGTTCAAAGTGCGCCAGTGCTCCTGCCTTGTCGCCCCGGCGCAGCGACAGGCTGCCCAGGAAGATGAGCGCCTCCTGCGCGTCCGGCCACGTGTCCACCAGCTCCGTGAGTTCCTGCTCCGCGCCCTGGAGGTCGCCCTGCGACGCCGCGCGCAGCACGCCCCGGTGCACCCGCAGCTCCACGTTGAACGGATCCACCGCCAGGCCCTTCAGCGTCACCTTCAGCGCTTCCTCGAACTGCTGCTGGCGGATGAGCTCGTGGCTCAGCATCGACGCGGCCTCCACGTCGCCCGGGTTCGACGCCAGCCGCTGACGCGCCTGCTCCAGCTCGTCGTCCTGCTGGGGCATCTCCTGCTGCTGCTGCTGCATCTGGGCCATGCCCGGCGGCGTCACTCCCGTGCCCATCTGGCCCTCCTCGCGCGGCTTCTGCTCCGACACCAGCAGGTAGCCCAGCCCGCCGAAGAAGACGACCACGCCCGCGCCCCACATCGCGCCCACCATCTGCGGGTTGCGCGACGCCCAGCCCGTGGGCGCTGGCACGTTGCGCGCGGGCGCCTTGTCTCCCGCCGCCTGCCGCTTCTGGTGCTCGTCCTTCGCGCGCAACGCGGCGGCCGCTTCCTTCTCCAGCCGCGCCTTCTCCGCCGTGTAGTGCTCCGCGGTGAAGTGGTGCTTCTCCGCCTCCAGCGTGCGCAGCTGCTCGATGAGCGACTGCGCCCGCTGCGCCAGGTCGTCCACCGTGCCGTCCGCCTTCGGCGACGGGTCCGGCAGTGCGCTCCCCGTCTTCATCTTCATGTAGAGGAGCCACGCGGCCGCCAGCACGAAGGCGACCGACAGGACGATGATTCCGGGCAACCAGTTGGTGGGCTCGGGCTGCATGGCTTAGCGCTCCAGCTCCCGGCGCACGGCCTGGAGATAGGGGTCCGCGTCGTCGGTGGACGGCGCGGGAGTGGAAGGGGAGGGGGCCGGCGCGGCTTCCGCTGGCGCGGCGCCCTCGGGCAGGGGCTGACGCTGCTTCAGGATGACGAAGAGGCCGCCCAGCACCAGCGCGACGGGCCCCAGCCAGACGAACCAGTTGAAGCCCTCCGCGCGCGGCTCCAGCAGCACCCACTCGCCGTAGCGCGCCACGAAGTAGTCGACGATCTCCGTGTCCGTCTTGCCGTCCGCGACCAGCTCGCGCACCTTGTCCAACTGCGCGCGCGCCATGGACGACGGGCTGTCCGCCACCGACAGGCCCTGGCACACCGCGCAGCGCAGCTTCTTCGCCAGCTGCTGCACCCGCGCCTCCTGGACCGGCGCGAGCGGATCACTCGCGGCCTGCTGCGGCGCAAACTGCCCCGTGGCAAGGCTCAGGGCGAGGGTCAACGAGACGAGGACGGCATTCATCGGGGGCTCCAGCGGGGGCCGTCCCTAACTACCGCCCCCTGACGGGTATTGCACAGGGAAACCTGGGCCGCCCGCCCGCCACCCGGGCAGCCCTTCCGTGTGTCGCTGAGAGGCCTAGCTCCGGTAGCCCGAGTCGGGCTCGGTCTCCAGGTCCTGGTCCGGGTCGTAGGGGTCGTCCTCCGGGGGCAGCAACCCTGGCGGCTCGTCGCGGCCCAGCGCGTGGCGCACGGCATGGAAGCCCACCGCCCCCAGGCCGACGAGGAACGCGAACGGCCCCACCGCGAGCTTCACCCCCGCGAGCGCCCAGAGCAGGCTCACGCTCACCGCGCCCACCGGCACCCACCGCAGCAAGGCCGGGCGCTCCACGTCCGGCCGCAGCGCCGCGAGCACGAGCAGCGACAGGAGCGCCAGGAGCGGCAGCTCCGACAGCGGCAGGTCCCAGCCCGAGCGCGACGCGACGCCGCCCCCCTGGCTGTAGAGCGAGTCATCCGAGGGCCGCGTCGTGGGCAGCACGCGCAGCTCCGGCGGCGCGCCACGCACGCTCCCCGGCACCGGCGCGTTGTCCGGCAGGCTCGACCCGTCCGCCATCACCTTCCCCCAGGGAAGGAACAGCGCCACCACGCACACCACCACCCCCGCCAGCGCCAGCACCCGGGGAAAGCCCAGCAGCGAGCGGAGGTCGAAGTCGCGGCCCACGCCGTCCGGCTCCGCGATGACCAGCCGGTACTGCTCCACGGCGATCAGCACCGTCCCCACCGCCCACAGGGGCAGCAGCAGGTTGAAGCCCGACAGGAGCCGCAGCGTCAGGGCCAGGAGCAGCAGCGTGAACGCGGCGGGGACCTCCGGCCGCATCAGCACCAGCGGCACGTGGTCCACCCAGCCCGGCGCGTTGCCGTCGCGGCGCAGCTCGCGCGCGACCAGTGCCACGCTCCCCACGAGCGTCAGCAGCGTGCCCAGCACGCCCACGCTGGGGAAGAAGGGGAGGATGGACAGCACCAGCGAGAACGTCACCAGCCCCACGCCCACCACGCTCTGCGAGTGGCCCGGCACGTCCTTCAGCCAGCGCGGGCCGGTGTACGGATCCTCGTACGCGTCCGGCGGAGGCTGCGCCCTGGCGCCACGCGGAGGCGCGGCGCCGGCGCGGCCCTGCTGCCGGGCGTCCTCCTCCTCATCCAAAATCTCCGCCGCATAGGCCGGCTCGCTCATGGGGCGGCTGGGGCGCTGGCTCTTCGCGCTGCTGGCACGCGGCGGCGGGGCCGGGCGGGCCGGCATCTTCGCGCCGCAGTTCTCGCAGTAACTCAAGCGGACGTCCGCCGCGCTCTCACCGCACTCGGGGCACTGCATGGGGAGCCCACCTCGCTGGCGCAGGGGAGGGGGAGGCCCCTGCGAACGACGCCGACAGCAGGGACTTACTACGGATTCCAGGCCCCCCGCGAGGCGGCCCCGGGGATGCGGCTCCGACGCCGGCTCCCGGGTGCCTGCCTTCCAAGCGGGCGGCGTTGACTCAGGGCTGCCGCGCGGCTTCCGCGGTGGGGCCGGCCACGGGCTGGTTCAGCTCCTTCACCCGGGTGGCCAGCGTCTGCGGATCAATGGGACCCACGTGCTTGCCGCGGATGATGCCCTGCGCGTCGATGAAGTACGTCTCCGGCACGCCCGCGACGCCGTAGTCCACCGCCATGCGCGAGCGCTCGTCCATCAGCTGCGGGAAGCTGGCGCCCATGCGGCGCAGGAAGTCGAGCGCGTTGGGCTCCGTGTCCTCGAAGACGACGCCCATGAACACGGCCTGGGCGCCCAGCTCGCGCGCGCCCCACTCGAGCACCGGGTGCTCGTACTTGCAGGGGCCACACCACGACGCCCAGAAGTTGATGACCACCGGGCGGCCCTTGAGGTCCGCGAGCTTCACGGGGTCGCCGCCGTCCAGCGGCTTGAGCACGAAGTCCGGCGCGGGCGCGCCCTTCAACATGAAGGGCACCTCGTGCGGGTCGCGCCCGAAGCCCTGGAAGAGGACGAAGAGCAGCGCCGCCCCGACGGCGGTGAACACCAGGGGAAGCCGCCAGCGCTTCATGCCGCACCCCGCTCGGCGTCCGTGCCCGGCAGGGGAGGCGCCGCGCCCACCGGCGCCGCGTCCGTGCGCAGCACCGCCGCCCGGCGGGAAGGCCATACGGCGATGAGCGTGCCCAGCAGCAGCAGCGGCAGGCTGTACCAGATCCATCCCACCAGCGGGAACACCCAGACGTTGAAGCTCGCCGTGCCCGTCGTCTCGCTGAAGGCCATCAGCGACACGTACAGGTCCTCCTTCGGCGACTCACGCACCGCGGGCGTGCCCACGGGGTCCGTGCTGCGCTCGTAGTAGTTCATGCGCGGGCGCAGCTCCGACACCTTGCCGTTGGGCGCCGTGACTTCCAGGCGCGCGGCGACGAAGGTGCGGTGGGGCTCCTCGCCGCTGGACAGGCCCACGTACTTCAGCTGGTAGCCGTCCAGCATCATCGTGCCGTCCTTCTTCAGCGTGCCGGACGTGTGCTTCACGTACGCGCTGGAGGCCGCCACGGCGACGATGATGAGCACGATGCCCAGGTGCACCACGTAGCCGCCGAAGCGCCGGCGCGCCTTGCCCGTCGCGGTGGTCAGCGCGGTGACGAAGCCTTCCTTGCGCTCCGTCATGCGCACGCGCACCGGCACCGCCAGCTCGCGCAGCGTGATGACGGTGACGAAGCCGCCCAGGCCGAACGTGAGCAGCGGGTACACGCCGCGGAGGCCCGCCGCGTAGCAGGCGATGGTGACGACGATGCCCACCGCCGCGGGGATGAGGAACTGCCGGCGCAGCGCGGCCTTGTCCGGCGTGCCCCAGGGCAGCACCGGGCCCACGCCCATGAGGAAGAGCACCGCGATGCCGCCCGGCACCGCCATCTTGTTGAAGTACGGCTCGCCCACGCTCACGCGGATGCCGCGCACGGCCTCCGACACCAGCGGGTAGAGCGTGCCCAGCAGCACCGTGAAGGTGATGGCCACGAACACCAGGTTGTTCACCAGGATGCTCGCCTCGCGCGACACCAGCGACGTGAGCCGGCCCTCCGGCGCCAGCAGGTGGCCGCGCGTGGCCAGCAGGCCAATGCACACCACCAGCAGGATGGCGATGAACACCAGGAACGTGGGCCCGATGTCCGACTGGGTGAACGAGTGCACCGAGTTGAAGATGCCGGAGCGGGTCATGAACGTGCCCAGGATGGTGAGCACGAACGACGCCAGCGCGAGGCTCAGCGTCCACAGCTTCAGCATCCGCTTGCGCTCCTGCACCATGGTGGAGTGCATGAACGCCGTCGCGGTCAGCCACGGCAGGAAGGACGCGTTCTCCACCGGGTCCCACGCCCAGTAGCCGCCCCAGCCCAGCACCGCGTACGCCCACCAGGACCCCAGCACGATGCCCAGCGTGAGGAACATCCACGCGATGAGCGTCCAGCGCCGCAGGGGCGCCATCCACGCTTCACCAATCTCCCCGCGCAAGAGGCCCGCCACGGCGACGCCGAAGGGCACCGTCATGCCCACGTAGCCCGCGTACAGCATGGGCGGGTGGATGATCATCAGGAAGTGGTTCTGCAGGAGCGGGTTGGGCCCCGGGCCGTCCGCCGGCACCGGCGACACGGCGCCCCAGGGGTTGGCCGGGCCCGCGATGAGGAAGGCGAAGAAGACGCCCACGGCCAGCATGGTGCCCAGCGCCAGCTGCATGTAGCGCGCGTGCTCCTTGCGGTGCACGAAGGCGAACGCCGCCACGTACACGCCCATGATGAGGCCCCAGAAGAGGATGGACCCCTCCAGCGCGCTCCACAGCGACACGATGGTGTAGATGAGCGGCGTCGCGCGGCTGCCCACCTGGGCCACGTACTTCACGCTGAAGTCGTGGTTGATGAGCGCTTCCACCATCACCAGGTTGCTGCCCACCATGCACGCGGCGAAGCCCCACACCGCGCGCAGCACCCAGGGGTAGCTGGCGTCGTTGCGGCGCATGCCGCCCACCAGCCCCAGGATCGCGCCGAACGCCGCGAAGGCCAGGCCCGCGAGGACCAGCCCATAGCCCAGCATTCCGTTCACGGCGCCCCCGGCGGCGTCACGGTGGCGGTGGTGGCGCCCTCGGCCAGCGTGTCCTGCCACTTGCGCGGGGACTCGCCCTCCTTGGGAGCGCGGTACTCGTTGGAGTGGTTCACCATCAGCCGGTTGGACGTGAAGACGCCGGACTTGTCGTAGGTGCCCTCCACCACGACGCCGATCTTCTCGCGGAACATCTGCGGGGGCGTCTCCAGCGAGCGCACGTGCACGCTCTTCGCGTCCGCGCTCGGGCCGTCCGCCACGCGGAAGTCCAGCGTGGTGTGGCCCTCGTTCCACTGAATGCTGCCCGGCTGCACCACGCCGCCCAGGCGGATGGTGGCCGTGTAGGCCTTGTCGCCGTTGGAGATCAGCTCCGACGGGCTCCAGTAATAGACGAGGTTGTCGCCGATGTTGCCGAAGGCGATGAAGCCAAGGCCGGCGCCGGCGAAGAGCAGGGCTCCCAGCGCGATGAGACGGTTGCGGTTGACGGGCGTCATGGGCTCACTCCTTCGAAGCGGCGGCGGCGCGCGGACGGCGCGCCCAGAGGGACACCGAGTAGAGCACGAAGGCGGCCACGGAGATGCCGTAGCACGCGCCCACGTACCCCCAACCACCCTGGACACGGCCACTGCCCACCTGGGCCAGCAGCATCAGCGACGTCAGCGAGGTCATGTTCAGGCCACCTTCGAGGAATGGGTCGCGCGCAGCGCGGGGTCGTCCGTGGGCAGCGCCTCCGGCAGCGCCACCTCCGCCTGCCGCTCCGCGAGCGCGATGCGGTAGCGGTGCACCATGAAGACGATGAGCAGCGCCAGCATGCCGAACGCCGACACGCGCAGGGGCAGCACCATCTGCGGGTCCACCGTCTTGGGGCTGGACTGCACCTGGTGGAGGCTGCGCCACCAGCGCACGGAGAACCACACGATGGGCAGGTTGATGGCCCCGATGATGGCCACCACCGCGCTCCACACCGCGCGCTTCTCCGGGTCCTCCACGAAGCGCCGCAGCACCAGGTAGCCCGTGTAGGACACCAGCAGGATGGCCTCCGACGTCAGGCGCGGGTCCCAGGACCAGTACACGCCCCAGGTGGGGCGGCCCCAGATGGAGCCCGTAATCATGCCCAGCGTGCCGAAGAGCAGGCCGACCTCCGCGGAGGCCTCCGCCATCGCGTCCGTCTTCCACGACTGACGCAGCAGGTACGTCACCGCGGCCACGAAGTTGATGAACATGGCCATCATGGCCATCCACTGGAGCGGCACGTGGACGTACATGATGCGCTGCACCTCGCCCATCTCACGGTCGGGCGGCGCCCACGCAAGGCCCAGCCACCAGCCCGCGCCCAAGAGCGCCAGCGTCAGCGCCGGCAGGCCAAACTTGACGAACTTGTTCATCCTTCAGTCCTCGATGACCCGGGGAAACAGCACGAAGCCCACGCCCCAGTAAATCAGATTGAACCCCAGCAGCAGCCCCTGCCAAGAGCCCAGCTGCTGCATCGGGTCACCCTGGAGTACGAGCGTGGTGCCCTTGGCAGCGGAGAGGAGGGCCGGGATGACGAGCGGGAACAATAGCAGAGGCAGCAGAACATCCCGGGCTCGCGCATTGCTGGAGATGGCCGCGTAGACGGTCCCCGGGGCGCTGAGCGCCAGGCTGCCCAGGACCAGGATGCCCGCCAGGTCACCGACCCCCGTGACGATGCGCACCCCGTACAGGGCCACCATCACGGGCACCAGCACCACCGCCAGCGCCAGCAGCAGCAGGGCGTTGCCCAGCGCCTTGGAGAGGAAGATGGCGCGCGCGTCCGCGGGGGCCAGCCGCACGCCGTCCAGGCAGGCGTTCTCCGTCTCCACGCGGAAGGACTCGCCCAGGGACAGGACGCTGGCGAAGAGGATGGCCAGCCACAGGTAGCCGCCCGCGTTGCGCTCCAACAGCTTCGTGTCCGGGCCCAGCGCGAAGGAGAAGAGCAGCAGCGTGGCCATGGCGAAGAACACCAGCGCGTTGAGCCGCGCGCGGGTGCGCCATTCGATGAGCAGGTCCTTGCGCAACAGGACGAGCGTCGTCGCCAGCAGACCCGGGGGACGCTTGGGGTTCGTGGGGCTCATGCCGCCACCGCCCGGCCGTCCTGCAGGTGCAGCCGTTCCTCGCAGAGGCTCAGGCCCTGTTCGATGAGGTGCGTGGCCAGCACCACGGTGGTGCCGCCCGCCTTCAATTCCGCGATGACGCCCTCCATGTCCTGGATGCCGGCGGGGTCCAGTTCGCCGAAGGGTTCATCCAGCAGCGCCAGGGCCGGGGCCTTCATCAGGAGCCGCGCGATGGCCAGGCGCTTGCGCATGCCCGCGCTGAAGCCGCGCACCGGGCTGTCCGTGCGGCGGGTGAGGCCCACCTTGTTGAGCAGCGCGTCCGCGACGTCCTGCGGCGCGTCCACGCCCAAGAGGCGCCCCAGCACCATCAGGTTCTGCTGCGCGGTGAGGTCCTCGTAGAGGAAGCTGGCGTGGGACAGGAGCGCCACGTCGCGGCGCACCGCCTCGCGATCCAGGACGGCGTCCCGGCCCAGCACCTCCACCCGGCCCGCGGTGGGCCCCAGCGCGGTGGCCACGAGGCGCAGGAGCGTCGTCTTCCCGGAGCCGTTGTGGCCGGTGAGCAGCAGCGAACGGCCGGCGGGCAGCGCGTAGGTGAGCCGCGCCAGCGCCCACCTTCGCCCATAGCGCTTGCTCACGTCGTGGAGGGCGAGCGCGGGCGCTGATCCAGAGGGGGGAGGGGGCATCGGCGGGTCGTTTCGTAGCCTTAAAAGCCTCTGTTCACCAGTGAAACCCCTGGGGTCGCCCGCCGGAGGACAAGAAGTTTTTACGCCTGCTTCTTCCTTCGCTTTCGCCGGGGGACTGAAAGGTTTTCGCCACGGGTGGGCGCGCGACTGCCCTGGTACACCCAGGTAGGACCCCTCCAGGGGCGTACATGCCCCCGGGGACGCGGGGTTTCACGGGGTTACGGGGGATTTCCATCACCTTCCTGCCCTGGCATCCAGCATGCACACACGCGGGCGGGGCCCGGTCCACAGGGGGGAGCGGGCAGACGGCGAAAGCCGCGAGGGAGGCGTGATGGCTGGGAAGGTGTTGCGGCGGGCGGCGAAGGCGGCGGCGGCGGGTTTCTTCCACTACAGCGGGGTGCGCAAGGCGATGGCGGCGTACCGCCGTTCGCAGTCGGGGGGCCGGCGCATCCTCATCGTGAGCTACCACCGCGTGGTGAGCGACTTCACGGGGGAGCTGCAGCGCTCCATCCCGGGCCTGCTCATCTCCCAGGAGACGTTCCGCCGTCACCTGGAGGAGGCGAACGCCGCGGGCTACGAGCTGGCGAGCATCGGTGACGCGGTGGACGTGATGGAGGGCCGGCGCACCGCGAAGAAGGACCTGTTCGTGGTGACGTTCGACGACGGCTACCGCGACGTGTACCGGTACGCGTACCCGGTGCTCAAGCAGATGGGGGTGCCGGCCATCACCTACCTGCCCACGGCGTTCATCAACACGGACAAGCGCTTCAACCACGACCGGCTGTTCCACCTGCTGCGCTGCGTGCAGGAGCGGAAGTTCCGCCCGGACTACGACACCATGCCCACCCCGTCGGTGCAGCTGTTGGGGCCCATCCTCACCGGGCGCAAGACGGCGTCCGCGGCGCTGGACGACTTCATCGGCGAGCACCCGACGCGCGTGCTCACGGGCATCATCGACTCGCTGGAGCAGCAGCTGGGCGGCGGCGCGGACCTGGTGCCGGAGCAGGGCGACGTCATGAACTGGGACGAGGTGCGCCAGATGGCGCGCGACGGCTTCGAGTTCGGCGCGCACACGCTGGGCCACACGGTGCTGACGCTGGAGCCCACGGAGGTGGTGGAGAAGGAGATCGTCGAGTCCAAGCAGACCATCGAGCGCGAGGTCGGCGTCCAGGTGAAGGACTTCGCGTACTGCAACGGCTGGTACTCGGATGAGATGATCCGCGTGCTCAAGCAGAACGGCTTCCGCTCCGGCGTCACCACGGAGGACCTGCCCAACCGCGTGGGCGGCGACCCGTTCGCCTTCAAGCGCAAGGTGATGTGGGAGAACTTCAGCCTGGGGATGATGGGGGACTACTCGTCCACGCTCACGGTGTGCCAGTTCGATGACTGCTTCGGCGTGCTGGGCATGAGCCACCCGGTGCTGGGCCACCGCCCGCACATCCTGGCCCCGATGAACACCTCCAACGTGCTCGTCGAGGAGCTGGACGCCGCGCTCGCGAAGGCGACGCCGGTGGACGTCGTGGACGTGACAGCGCCGGTGATTGCGTCTGATCCAGCGGTTGCGCCGGGCACGGCGGGTGCGCAGGTCGTGGTGGCGCCGAACGTGGCCCTTGCCTCGGAGGCGGCGCAGCCGGAGGAGCTCCAGTGAGTGCGTCACCCAAGCCGGCCCCGTCCCCGTCGTTCCTGGGGCGGGCTGGCCCGTTGGTGTTGGCCCGGTTGTTCACCGCCGGGCTGACGCTGTCCATTCCCCTCGTGCTCGCCCGGGTGCTTCGCCTGGACGAGTACGGGACCTACTACCAGCTGTTCCTCATCGCCACGACGCTGTCGTACGTGCTGCCGTTCGGCGTGGCGCAGAGCCTCTACTACTTCCTGCCCCGCGCGGAGGCGAAGCGGCCCTACCTGGGGCACGCGCTGCTCTTCGTCACGGGCGCGGGCATCGTGGCGGCGGGGCTGGTGTGGGCCTTCCTGGGCCACGTGGCGGCCTACTTCAACAACCCCGCGCTGATGGACCACCGCGCGGCGCTGGCGCTCTACACGGCGTTCTTCCTGGGCAGCTACCCGCTGGAGATTTCGCTCACCAGCCAGGGGAAGACGAAGGCGTCCGCGGTGGTGTACCTGGCGTCGGACGCGGTGCGCTCCGGCGTGATGGTGCTGCCTCCGCTCTTGGGCTTCTCCCTGCACGGGATGATGATCGCGGTGGCCTGCTTCGCGGGGCTTCGCTACGTGGCCACGTGGGTGGTGTCGCTGCGCGGGTCCACGGGTCCGCTGGTGGACTGGAAGCTGTTCAAGGAGCAGCTGGTGTACGCGGCGCCGTTCGGTGCCGCGATGTGCCTGGCCATCCCCCAGCAGAACGCGCACATGTACGCGGTGGCGGGCGTGGTGGCCCCCGCGGTGTACGCGCTCTACCGGGTGGGCTGCTTCCAGCTGCCGGTGGTGGACCTGCTCTACACGCCCACCAGCGAGGTGCTGATGGTGCGCCTGGGGGAGCTGGAGCGCGAGGGCCGGCTGGAGGAGGGCGTGGAGGCCTTCCGGGAAGCGGCCGGCAAGCTGGCGTACGTGTTCCTGCCCTTCGCGGCGTTCCTCTTCGCGGCGGCGCCGGAGTTCGTGGGGGCCATGTTCGGCCAGAAGTTCCTGCCCGCGGTCCCCATCTTCCGGGTGAGCGTGATGGGCGTGGTGCTGGCCATCCTCCCCATGGACGGGACGCTCCGGGCCCGGGGGCAGACGCGCGCCATCTTCGCGTCGTACCTGGTGAAGGCGGTGGTGACGGTGCCGCTGCTGTGGTTCGGCGTGAAGCACTTCGGGATGATGGGCGGCATCGCGTCTTGGGCGCTGGCGGAGGTGGTGGGCAAGGGGATGCTGCTCATGCGCGTGCCCCAGGCGCTGTCCACGCCGGAGCGCAAGCTGGGCTTGAAGGACGTCATCCCGTGGCGGGAGCTGGGGCAGGCGTCGCTGGCGGCGGTCGCGGCGGGCGGGAGCATCTTCCTCCTGCGCACCGGCGTGCACGACACGTGGATGAACCTGCCCACGGGCTTCCTGTGGCGGGTGCTGCCGCTGGCGGTGGCGGGGCTGCTCTTCGTCGTGGGGTACGTGGTGGGCCTGTACGCGCAGGGCGTTCGCCCGTGGAGTGCGCTGCAGTCGCTGCGTCCCCGCCGGGCGGTCTGATCCACGGTCGGGAATTGAACGCGTGGGGGGCACTTCCCTCCCCACGCGTGGGTACCTACCTTCCAGGCGTCACGGAGTACGGGCGGGCGAGGAGAGGCGTGATGGGATTCGACGCGATGACGTTGTACCGGCTGGCACATGGTCTCAAGCAGCGCGGGGTGCCGTTGCTGCCGGCGGTGTTGCGCAAGGCCATCTACTACCTCCACAGCTCGTACATCCCCGAGGACGCGGAGCTGGGCGAGGGGACGCAGCTGGGCTACGGCGGCATCGGCGTGGTCATCCACAAGGCGGCGAAGGTGGGCCGCCACGTCCTCATCTCCCAGCAGGTCACCATTGGCGGGCGCTCCGGGCTGGAGGGCGCGCCGGTGATTGGCGACTACGTGCGCATCGGCGCGGGAGCCAAGGTGCTGGGCAACATCCACGTGGGCGACTTCGCGGTGATTGGCGCCAACGCGGTGGTGGTGAAGGACGTGCCCTCGGGTGCGGTGGTGGCGGGCGTGCCGGCGAAGGTCATTCGCCAGGACCCGGATCCGCTCACCACGTACCAGCGTGAGATGGGCCTCCTGCCCGCGCGGACGCCGCCGAAGCTCACCCAGGTTCCCCGGCCCTCCGCGCAGGCTTCCGCGCGCTAGGCACTGGCTACTTCGGAGAAGAGGGCTTCCTTCATGCGCGTGCTGCTCGTCGGGGACTACCCGCCGCCGTACGGGGGCGTGGCCATCCACGTCCGTCAACTCCATCAATTCCTTCGCGACCGCGGGGTCGAGGCGAAGGTGCTCGACATCGGGAAGGGTGGCCGGCCGGCTCCGGACGTCCTCCCCGTGCAAGGCGCCGCCGCCTTCGGCCTGCGGCTCGCGGGATTCACCTCCGCGGGCTGGACGGTCCACCTGCACACCAGCGGCAACAACCCGAAGGCGTGGGTGCTGGCGGCGCTGGTGGGCAGCATGCCCGGGCCTCGTTCGCCGCGCGTCATCACGCTGCACTCGGGGCTGATTCCTGACTACCTGGCGGAGTCGCAGGCCCGGCGCGTGTTCGCGCGCACGGCGCTGGCGGGCTACGCGCGGGTGGTGGCCGTGTCCCCGGCGGTGCGCGACGCGGTGGTCGCGTGCGGTGTGCCGGCGGAGAAGGTCCTGGTGCATCCGGCCTTCTGCGCGTCCCAGGTGCTGCCCGGCCCGGTGACGCCGGAGGTGGAGGCCGCGCGCGAGCGGCGCCGTCCGCTGCTCGCGATGGCGCACCACCCGTCGCCCGTGTACGGGCGCAAGCAGATGTTCCGCGCGTTGAAGCTCGTCGCGGAGACGCACCCGGGCGTGGGCCTGGCGCTGTTCGGCCCGGGCACGCGCGCCGAGGAGTTCATCCGTGACGCGCGTGAGCTGGGCGTGGCGGGCTTCCTGGAGGACCTGGGCGAGCTGGAGCACGCGAAGGCGCTGGGGCTCCTGTCCCAGAGCGACGTCTTCATCCGGCCCACCACGCACGACGGGGACTCCCTCTCCGTGCGCGAGGCGCTGGCGCTGGGCGTGCCGTGCGTGGCCAGCGACGTGTGCGCGCGGCCGGAGGGCACGCGGCTGTTCAAGGCCGGGGACGAGCGGGCGTTGGCGCAGGCGGTGCGCGACGCGCTGACGGCGGGCCCGGCGAAGGTGATGGCCCCGGATGCGGGGCCGGTGATGCTGGACGTGTACGCGGAGTTGCTGCCGTCCGGCATGGCAGGTGCAGGAACCGTGAACGCGGCGTGACGGAGTGGGACGGGGTTGGGGCGCCTTCGGGGACGGGGCGCGCTTCAGGGACTTCAGCACTGAACTTTTGACTTCAGGAGTGGACGATGCGGCGCAGTGAAGAGATGGACTTGTCGAAGCGGGCCCTTCGCGGGCGGGACCTGGTGGTGTTCTCCAACGACTGGGACGGCGACCCCCTGTCGAAGGTCCACATCATGCGGATCCTCTCGCGGGACAACCGCGTGCTGTGGGTGAACAGCATCGGCAACCGCGCGCCCAAGGCGAACGCGCACGACGCGCAGCGGATCATCAAGAAGCTGAAGACGTTCACCCAGGGCATCCGCGAGGTGGAGCCCAACCTGCACGTGCTGGCGCCGCTGGCCATTCCCTTCTACGGCTCGGAGACGGTGCGCCAGGCGAACCGCCACCTGCTGCGGCTCCAGGTGCTGCGCGCGATGAAGCAGCTGAAGTTCGAGCGCCCCATCTCCTGGAGCTTCCTGCCCGCGTCCGCGCCGGTGTCCGGTACGCTGGGCGAGGACTTCGTCGTGTACCACTGCGTGGACGAGTTCTCCGCGTTCAGCGACACGAACGGCAAGCACATCGCGGAGCTGGAGGAGCGCCTCTTGCGCCGCGCGGACATGTGCATCACGTCCGCGGAGCGCCTGTACGAGAACAAGAAGCGCATGAACCCGCGCACGGTGCTGGTGCGCCACGGCACGGACTTCTCGCACTTCGTGAAGGCGTGCGACCCGGAGACGAAGATTCCGGAGGACATCGCGAAGCTGCCCAAGCCCATCATCGGCTTCTTCGGCCTGGTGGCGGACTGGATTGATCAGGACGCCATCATCGCGTGCGCAAAGGCGCACCCGGAGGGCTCGGTGGTCATCGTGGGCAAGACGACGCCGGACTGCGACGACAGCCGCCTGCGCGCCGTTCCCAACATCCACATGCTAGGGCGCAAGCCGTACGCGGACCTGCCGGGCTACAACAAGGCGTTCGACGTGGCGCTCAACCCGTTCGTCATCAACGAGCTGACGCTCAACTCCAACCCGCTGAAGGTGCGCGAGTACCTGGCGTCCGGCCTTCCGGTGGTGTCGTCTGATTTGCCGGAGGTCCGCAAGGTGGGGCTGTGCCGCATCGCCACCACGCCCGAGGACTACGTGAAGCAGGTCAACGCGGCGCTGGCGGACAACCCGGGCCCGAACCGGGAGCGCGCGGAGAAGATCTTCCACGAGAGCTGGGAAGCGCGCGTCGCGGAGATCCGCCAGCACGTGGGTGAGGCGATGCTCGCGGCGGGCAAGAAGCTGTAGGTCCGGTCCGGTACCGGGCGACAAGGGGGCGCGGGTCCGGGGCGTGTCAGCGCACCGGGCATCGCGCCTTCGTCATTCACGCGGGTCGTCCGCGCGGCCCGTCACGCGGCGCTCCAGCAGGGCGTAGCGGCGGGCAAGGCGGGTGTAGTCAGCGGGGCGGATGGGCGTGCGCTCCCGCGTGCGCACCAGGTCCTCCTTCGCGTCCAGGTAGTCACGCGCGGGCACGCCGCAGGTCTCCTCCAGCAGGCGCGCGGCCTCGGCGTCCGGCAGGGAGGGGGCGATGCCCAGGCGCTCGTGCATCAGGCGGCGCAGGGCGGTGTCCAGCTCCGGCAGCAGCTCCGCCTCCACCTTCGCGCGGCGCATGAGCCAGCCCAGGGAGCGCACGTATTCGCGCGAAGAACGGTGCCGCTCCACGCGCACGGGGCGCGGCGCGCCGAAGCGCGTGCCCCGGGAGACGACGTAGACGAGCCCCACGGCGAGGCTCTGCGCGATGAAGACCCAGAGGCCCTGGGACAGGGGCGGGCGCGTGATGACGGCGTGGTGGAACTCGTCGAAGCGCAGGGGGCCGCGCGCGGCGAGCGAATCCCAGAAGCGCAGGTTGTCGAGCAGCTCCAGGCGCCGGTTCTCCGCGAGGTCCGGGCCCGCGACGACGTAGACCTCGCCCTGGCCCAGGCCCCAGCGCCACACCACGCCCGCGGCGCCCAGCCCCGCGAGCGGCACCGCGTCCTCGTGTTCCACCCGCAGGCTCCGGTCCCGGGCCACGCGGAGGAGTGACAGGTCGCGCAGCGCGCCCGCGGGAAGCCACACGTCCACGGTGACGCCGGCGGGGTCCACCCATTCGGAGGCAAGGCCCTGGTGGTTGGTGCCGGGCAGCGCGCCCGTGGCGATCCGGAGCCACTCCTCCATGCCCGGCTGGTATTCGCCCAGCGCGTGCGGAGACAGATACACGAGCGTGCCGCCGCCCCGGACGAAGCGCTCCAGCGCGGCGACCTCCTCCTTCGTCACCGGCCGGGCTTGCGGCGCGGCGATGATCAGCGTGCGCGTGCCGGAGGGGAGCGACTCCAGCGAGGAGGCCTGCGCGCTGACGTCGCGTCCGCGTTCCTGGAGGTAGACGAAGAGGGCCTTGAGGCCCAGGGGGCCCGGGTTCGTGATGGAAGGCACGGGAGAGTCCGGCGGGGCCTCATGCGAGGCAAGGCCCACCGCCAGCGCCACGGCGATCATCAGCCCCAGGACGACCGCGACGCGCGCGTTCCTCACGGCTGGCCCTCCGCGAGCGTGCCGTGCAGCTGCTCCACGGACTCCACGAAGCGCGCGGCTTCCTCCCGCGACACCGGCTCCAGCGAATAGAAGGCCTGGTCGTACCAACCCACCAGCCGTTCCACCTCGCTCGTCACTCGCGCCGGGGCTCCTCGCGTGGGCAGCTCCGCGGCGAGTTCGCGGTTCGTCTTCACGCGGTCCGGCCGAGCCAGCTTGCGCTGCTCCAGCGTGGACAGCAGGCCCAGCAGGCCCTCGCGGATGGCCTCGCGCGCGTCCTCCGTCTCCAGCGCGGTGCGCGCCCGGCCCAGGTGTTCTCCGGGCGTGTCCAGCTCCAGGGGCGCGGCTTCTCCTTCCGCTCCCGGCGCGGCGACGGGCTTCCTGCTCCGGCGCCACCGCACCCGCAGCACGCCGAACAGCACCACCGCCAGCGCCACGCCCAACATCACCGCGCGCGTGGCCACCGCGAAGCCCTGCGCACCCCTGGATTCGAAGAGGCCTTCCAGCCAGGTCTGCAACTCGCGCAGCAAGCGTGTCAGCAGGTCGCTGTTGCGCTGCCGGGCCCTCGCGAACTCCGGCCGGTCGAGGATGGCGCGCAGCCGCTCGGGCTCGCTCGTCGCGTCGGTCGCCACGGCCGGTTCCGCGTCCAGGGCGCACACGGCCTTCAGGTACACCGTGAGCTGCCGGGCCCGGTCCGGCGCCGTCTGTCCGGAGGTCCCGGGCGGCAGGGGCACGCCGTCCAGGGCTTCCACCAGCCGGTTCACCTCCGCGTCCAGCTCCTGGGGCCGGGAGCGCGCCGTGTCCTCGAGCCGGCGCGACACGGCCTCCCGGTCAGCGCACGGGGGCAGGGCGGCCAGCAGGAGGAGCAGGGGCAGGGCGGGCACGGGGCGTCAGGGGGACTGCGTCACCGGCTCCGAGGTCGCGATCCGCCGCTCCAGGTCCAGGCCCTCGCGGCGCACGCGCATGTCCACGTAGAAGAACGCCGACACCACGAAGCTCAGCGGCGTGAAGAACGACTGTCCCACCACCTGCAACAGCTCCGCGGGGACGAGCAGCGCCTGCGGGATCGCCGCCTGCGCCGCTGGATCCAACAGGTTGCCGCCATAGGCGAGCCGGACGATCCACGCGGGCAGGCCCGACACCAGGCTCACCGCGATGAGGATGCCGCCCACCACCGTGGACAGCACCATGGCCCGCACCGCGCCCCGGCCAAAGAACCCCGGCTCGACGCGGCCCTTCAGCAGGGCCCCGGAGCGCTTGAAGGCTGCCCACGCGCCCACGTCCTCCATGGCCAGCACTGGCGGCAGGAGCATGAAGCGCAGGAAGTACCAGAGCACCGCCGCCAGCGCGCCCAGGCCCAGCACGATGGCGCCGATGATGATCAGCGCGATGCTCAACGCCGTGCCGCCGCCAGAGCCCTTGCCGGTGACGGCCGCGACCACCCCCAGCCCCATGACGATGGAGCCGGGCAGACACAGCAGGGCCGTCACACCCACGGACCACAGAATCGACAGGAGGTACGTCCCGGTCAGCGTCCCCAGGCGCGACACCGCCCGGCGCAGACCGTCCGAAGGCCGCACGGGCTCCCCCAGCTGCGAGGGAATCACGTACCGGGCCGCCGCCGTGGTGGCGATCCAGAAGTTCCAGACCAGGAACACATACAGCACGATCATCAACCCCAGCGCGACGCCGGACTGGGTCAGCGCCTGCGTGGGGTCCGTGCCCGCGGGAGCCTTGCCCAGTCCGGGCAGCACGCCCACCGTGCGCGTCATCGCGACGGTGAACGCCTTGACCGCGATGTAGTTGAGCAGGTCGAACCCCAGGCACAGCACGAACAGGGGCTTCAGGTGCGCGCGCCAGAACGTCGCCGCACGGTCGATGATTTCTCCGATGGCGAGGGGGCGCAGCTCAACGGAGGTCGGGGAGGGCGTCACGGCCGCGCAGCATAGCGCCGCCTTCACCGCCCGGGCTCATCCATCACGAGCCATGCCCGGCCCGGCTCGCGACTCAGGGCAGGGCTCGGGCTTCGAAGTCCTCGCACTCAGCCGCGAGGCGGCACGCATGTGTCCAGCAGCGCCCGGGCCGCGGCGCGCGGATCCTCCGCCTCCAGCACGGCGGAGATGACCGCGACGCCCCAGGCCCCCGGCACCTCCCGAGCGCGCTCCGCCGTCATCCCGCCCAGCGCCAGGGCAGGGCAGGGCAGCCGCTCCGAAAGCGCCCTGAACCCACGGGGCCCCAACGTGTCGCGCGTGTCCCCCGGCTTGGAGCCAGGCGCGAACACGGGGCTCACCAGCGCCAGGTCCGCCCCCACCGCGGCTTCCGCCTCGCGAGCGTCGTGCACCGCCACGCTCACGAGCCGGCCCTCCGGCAGGAACGGGCGCACGTCGCGGGGCGAAGGGCCCGACGCCGGCAGGTGCAGATGCGCGCCCACGAGCAGCGCGACATCCAACCGCCCGTTCACGAACAGCGCCCGGCCCCGGCACACCTCCGCCAGAAGCCGCGCCTCCTCCAGGAACACCCGCCCGGAGGCCTCCGGATGACGGTGTTGCACGGCGACCTCCGGCCCCGCCTCCAGCGCCTGCTCCAGCGCGGTCAACAGCCGCGCCCGGGGCAGCCGCCAGTCCGTGATGACCACGAGGCGGGGCAGGGCAGTCACCGCTACTCCACGAGCCCTTCGATGGGGCTGGACGCGGAGCCGTACGCCTTGCGCGGGATGCGGCCCGCCAGGAACGCGTCGCGGCCGGCCTCCACCGCCTTCTTCATCGCCACGGCCATGCGCACCGGATCCTTCGCGCCCGCGATGGCGGTGTTCATGAGCAGCGCGTCCACGCCCAGCTCCATCGCGATGGCCGCGTCGGAGGCCGTGCCCACGCCCGCGTCCACGATGACCGGCACCTTCACCACCTCGCGGATGAGCCGCAGGTTGTGCGGGTTGCGGATGCCCAGTCCGCTGCCGATGGGCGCCGCCAGCGGCATCACCGCCGCGCAGCCCGCGTCCTCCAGCTTGCGCGCCGTGATGGGGTCGTCGCTGGTGTACGGCAGCACCGTGAAGCCCTCCTTCACCAGGATGCGCGCCGCCTTCACCGTCTCCTCGACGTCGGGGTAGAGCGTCTTCTCGTCGCCCAGCACCTCCAGCTTCACCCACTTGCTCATGCCCAGCTCTTCCGCCAGCCGGCAGGTGCGCACCGCGTCCTCCGCCGTGTAGCAGAGCGCCGTGTTGGGCAGGAGGCGCATCTTGTTGCGGTCGATCCAGTTCATCAGCGACGCCTCGCCCGTCGCCTTCAAATCCAACCGGCGCACCGCCACCGTGACGAGCTCCGCGCCCGACGCTTCGTGGCACTGCTTCATCACCTCGTGGCTGGGGTACTTCCCCGTCCCGACGATGAGCCGCGAGGTGAACGTCACCCCCGCCAGCGTGAAAGGCTTGTCCGCGATGCCGCTCATGACCGTCTCCTCTCCAGGGCCTGCGCTCACCCGCCACCGACGAAGGTGACGATCTCCACCCGGTCCCCGTCCTGGAGCCGGTGCTCGGGGTGACGGGCGCGGCGTACCACCTCCGCGTTCACCTCCACCGCCACCCCCGGGCCGCTGCCCAGCTCCAGCAGCGCCAGCAGGGACGAAAGGGTGCTGCCCTCCGGCAGCGTCCGCGCTTCTCCGTTGACCCACACGTTCACGGCCTCACGGCTCCTTCCGGCCCCCTTCGGACGGGACCCGCCGGTGCCAGTACAAGGGCGGTTCTGCCCTGTCAACGCACAGCCTCCCCCACGCAACAGGCCTGCTACAGCGCACCAAGACGGATTTTTCGCGCCCGATTGCGTTTTGTTCCGCTTCCCCAGCAGGCAGGGGGCCAGGCCCTGCCTCATGCGCTGGCCGCCCCTGTTCATGCCTTCGCGTGGCGACAAGCGCTGTGCAGGTACGAGGGGAGCGACCAGTTTCTGCCCAACGCCGGGGAACAAAAACCACCGGCCTTCAGAACACACTCACAGGGGGCAGTCACATGCGGAAGCTCATGATTGCGGTCACGGCGGTGGCGGGGCTGACGATGGTCACCGGCTGCAAGAAGGATGACGTCCAGGAGCAGCGCGAGGACGTCGCCGAGGCCCGTCAGGAAGCGGCGCAGGAGACGGCGGAGGCGCGTCAGGACGAGAGCAAGGAGCTGGCGTCCGCGCAGCAGAACGCCAACGAGGACGTCGCGGAGGCGCGCCAGGACGCGAACGAGAAGATCGCCAGCGCCAACGAGGACGTCCGTGACGAGGAGAAGGACCTGGCCGAGGCGCAGGCCAACCGCAACGAGGACCTGGCCGAGGACCGCGCCAACCGGAATGAGGACCTGGCCGCGGGCGGCTCCGGCATGGCCGGCACCACCGCCGCCGCCGCGGCGACCACCGTCAACGGCCGCGTGATTTCCAAGTCCGGCGACACGCTGACGCTGGTGGACAGCAGCAACAAGGAACTGAAGATCAAGACCAACGACAAGACCGCGCTGATGGACAACGGCAGCCGCGCGGTGAAGCTGGACGACATCAAGGAAGGCTCGCAGGTGCGCGCCTCCTACGTGATGGACGGCAAGGACATGGTCGCTCGCGACGTCACCCTGGTGGCGGCCGTGAAGAAGATGGACAAGTAATCCCCGCGCCTCACGCGCACCTGTCCAACACGGACTGGGGAAATACTTGAAGGCGGCGGCTCCCACCCTCGCGGTGGGGGCCGTTTCCTTTTTAGTCGGGGAAACACCCGGTGGGGTCGGATGGGGATGTCTGACCCGGGTGGTAGGACGCGGGCGTGAGGTCTTCCTCATGCCTTCCCGCCCCCGGGAAGCGCTTTCCCGTCAGGAGCGTCAGCCACGATGGCCACCCATCCCCCCGCGTATTCCGCGTCCCGGCCCTTCATCCTCTTCACCACCGGGGCCACGTCCTATGAGCTGGTGCGCTACCTGGGGTCGCGCGCCGGAGGGGAGCTGCTGCTCGCCCGCCGGCACTACGCGCGCACGCCGGGCGGACTGGTGCTCATCAAGCGCCTGCGCGACGTGACGGATGACGTGGCGCGGGCGCGGCTGCGCGAGGAGGTGAAGCTGCTCATGCGGCTGTCCCACCCGGCCATCGCGCCGGTGTACCTGGTGCGGGTCCACGACGGGGCGCCCCACCTGGTGACGGAGTACGTGGACGGGCCGTGCCTGGAGACGCTGTCCAGCTTCGCGGCGCTGCGGCGGCGGCCCTTCTCGGAGGCGTTCGCCGCGTACGTGGGCGCGGAGGTGGCGGACGCGCTCCACCACGCCCATGCGCTGGAGGACTCGCGCGGCCTGCCCGTGGGGGTGGTGCACCGCGACGTCAGCCCCCGCTCCGTGCGCGTGGACGTGCACGGGCGGGTGCGGCTGGCGGACTTCGCGCTCGCGTGGTCGCGGCTGCCCGGGCGCGTGGTGACGGAGCCGGGGCTCGTGCGCGGGGACGTGGCCTATGCCTCGCCGGAGGCGCTGGAGGGCCAGCCGCTGGATGGCCGCGCGGACCTGTTCTCCCTGGGGATGGTGCTCCTGGAGCTGCTCACCGGCCTGCACCTGCTGGACCTGGAGGACGTGGAGCGCGCCGCGCAGCAGGCCCAGCCCCTGCCCGGGACGCGCGGGCTGTGCGCGGAGACGCCCAGCTGGCTCCCCGCGCCCCTGATGGCCGCGCGCATGGCGTGCCTGACGCCCGCCCACGTGGAGCAGGCCACGCGAGGCCTGTCGCCGGGCATGCGGGCGGTGCTCCAGCGGGTGCTCCAGCGCGACCGCGACCTGCGCTTCCAGACGGGCGCGGAGCTGCGGGACGCGCTCCGGGGCCAGCTGAACGCGGAGGGACGGCCCTATGGCCCCCCTGAAGCGCTGCGCGAGGTGGCGGAGGTGCGCACCGACGCGCTCGTGGGCCCCCTGGGAGAGGCGGAAGCCGGGCTGCCGCTGGAGGACGACCTCTGGGACGGCTGCGACGACGACGGCGCGGACTGGACGTGAGGCCCCCTTCCGGACGCCCCGGGGTGCTTGTCATCGCGGGAGGCCGTGGCGAAGACTGCTGGCATGGGTGACGTGAAGGAGCTGCACCGCCGGTGGTGCATCGCGGACGGGCACGCGGATTCGCTGATGTGGAACCGCGACCTGTGCGAGCGGTCGACGGAGGGGCACGTGGACTTCCCCCGCCTGCGCGAGGCGGGGGTGAAGCTGCAGTGCTTCACGCTGGTGACCCGGGGCTTCCCGTTCATTGGCGGCTTCCCGCTGTTCGCCGCGTGGCGCAAGTGGCCCCGCGAGGCGCGCGGCGGCGAGTGGTCCCGCGCGCTCTGGCAGATTGAGCAACTGGACGCCTTCTGCACCCGCTCCGGGGACACCGTGCGCGTCGCCACCACCGGGGCGGGGCTGGAGGACAACCTCGCGAACGGGCGGCTGTCGGCGGTGCTGGGCGTGGAGGGCGGCCACGCGATTGAAGGCCAGGTGGAGCGGCTCGCGGAGCTGCACCGGCGCGGCGTGCGCTTCATGGGGCTCACGCACCTGTCCAACAACGACCTGGGCGGTTCGTCCTTTCCCATGATGGGCAACCGGGGGCTGACGCCGCTGGGGCACCAGGTGATGGAGGAGATGGCCCGCCTGGGGATGAGCGTGGACGTGGCGCACGCGTCCGAACAGACGCTCACGGACCTCTTCGCGCACCCCACGGTGCGCTACTTCTGCTCGCACACCGGCGTGCGCGAGGCGGGCGGCGGCTGGCGCAACCTGTCCGACGCGGCGCTGCGCACCATCGCCCGGCGCGGCGGCGTGGTGGGCATCATCCTGGCGCCGGTGTACCTGGGCGGCGACACGTGGGACGACGTGGTCCGCCACGTGGAGCACGCGGTGGACGTGATGGGGGAGGAGGGGGTGGGCGTGGGCTCGGACTACGACGGCATGGTGGCGCTGCCCCGGGGCATGCGGGACGTGACGGACCTGCCCCGCCTCACGGAGGCACTGCTCAAACGACACCCGGAGTCCTGGGTGGAACGTGTGATGGGTGGCAACTTCCGGCGTTACTTCCGCGAGACGCTCGGCGGCGGTTGACAGCGAAATACCTGTCGAAAAGAGTCGCCGCCACCCATGAACCGTCTTCCCCTCGCGCTCCTGTCCCTCGTCGGTTTCTTCCTCCTTTCCGGCTGTGGCGGGCCGGGCTCGGGCGACTCGTGTGACGGCGGCGACTACGTGTGCCAGGACGACGCGCAGGCGCTGGAGTGCCGCAACGGCGTCTGGCGTCCGCTGGCGTGCCGTGGACCGCTGGGGTGCCGCGAGCTGGCGGACAGCGTACGGTGCGACACGTCCCTCAACCAGGAGAACGACGGCTGCGCCACGGACGCGGAGGGCAAGGGCGTGTGCAGCCCGAACAGCGCCGCGCTCCTCACGTGCCGGCAGGGCGTGCTGGTGAAGACGGCGGATTGCTCGTCCTGCGCCGTGCAGGACGGGCAGGCCGTCTGCCAGCCCTGACTTCAGCGCTCCGGTTCCCCGCTGGAGGATGGCGGTGGGGCGCCGGGGGGCGGCGCGGGCAGGTAGCCGCCCGCGGCCATGCGCTTCGCGGACCGCTCGTACATGGCCGGTGAGAGGCCCTGGACGCCGGTGCCGTCAATCCACCGGTTGTAGAAGTTGAACAGCGCGCAGACGGAGACCGCGTCGTAGACGGCCTCGTCCGTCCAGCCGGCCGCCTTCAGGCGCTCCACGTCCTCGCGGCGCACGTCTCCGGGCGCGTCGTTGAGTCGGTCCACGAAGGCGAACAGCGCCTTCTCGGCCTCCGGGATGGGGGCCGTGCTCACATCGTCCAGCACTGCCTGGACATGCTCCGTGCTGCCCAGCAATTCCGCCGCGACCGCGGCGTGGGAGCCCGTTCAAAACACGCAGGCGTTGCGCCGCGACGTGTACGCGGCGATGAGCTCCCGCAGCCCGGCGGACAGCGGGGACGGGCCGCGCATCACCTCGTGGGTGAAGGCGGACAGCGCGTCCGTCATGCGCGGCTTGAACGCGAACAGGTGCCAGATGCCCGGCGGCGTCATGCCCCCGGCGCGGGCCATGGCGATCAGCTTCCCGTAGTGCCCGTCGGACTCGTGCGACTCGACGTCGGGCAGGTACATGGCTTCCGGGGCGGGGGACTTCCTCATCGCGCACTTCCCTGGCTTTGGACGGGGACGGCCATCAGGCCAGTGACGCGAGGAAGCTGTCCAGCACCGTGTTGAAGGCGTCCGGCTGTTCCTGGTTGGGCAGGTGCGCCGCGCCGGGGATGACCTCCAGCCGCGCGCCCTGGACCAGGTCCGCCATCTGCTTCGCCTTCGCCAGGGGCGTCACGGTGTCGTGCTCGCCCACCACGACGAGCGCGGGCCCCGCGTAGCGCGCGAGCAGGTCCTTGCTGTCCAGCCGCAGCGCCATGCCCCGCTGCGCGGCGGCGATGGACTCCGGCGCCACGGCCAGTCCCAGCTTCGTCACCTCGCGGCCCACCGGGGACTCCGGCCCCGCGTGGACCAGCTTGGGGACCAGCCCCTGGACGACGGAGGCGGTGCCTTCCTTCAGCGCCTGCTGGGCGGTGGCCTCTCGCTTGTCCCGACCGGCGGCGTCGTCCGCGGTGCACTGCGTGTCCGCCAGCACCAGCCCGCGCACCCGGCCCGGGTCCTCGCGCAGGAGCGCCAGGGCCGCGTAGCCACCCATGGACACGCCGCCCACCACCGCCGCGTCGATGTTCAGCGCGTCCAGCAGCGCGAGCGCGTCCTGCGCCAGCATCCGCATCTCCGTGGGGCCTTCACCCCGCTGGCTCTGCCCGAAGCCGCGCAGGTCCGGCACGAGGAAGCGGTAGCGCCCGGACAGCGCGGCCACCTGCCGGTCGAACGCGGAGCCATCCAGCGGGAAGGCGTGCAGGAGCAGCACCGGCAACCCCTGGCCCACGTCCCGGTAGTGCAGCGAAACCCCATCCATGGCGACCGTCAGCATGCGTCCTCCCCTCGGACCCTCGAGGCCGTCCGGGTGCGGCGTCAGATCCACTTCTTGTACTTGAACCAGCCCACCAGCCCCACCGGGAAGCCCACCATCGTCACCCACATGGCGGCGTACCAACCCGGGTGCGTCAACTGTTCGAAGTTCTGCCCGAAGAACCCCACGATGAAGGACAGGGGCAGGAAGAGGGTGGCGAAGATGGTGAGCTGCTTGCTGATGTCGTTGGTGCGGTTGGCCACCATGGACAGGTAGCCGTCCATCACGTTGCCCACCACGTCGCGGCTGGAGTCGATCTGTTCGTACAGCCGGACGAGGTGGTCGTAGACGTCGCGGAAGTACAGCGTCGTCTTCTCCTGAATCTGCGGGATGCCCCGGCGCGACAGCATGCCCACCACGTCCCGCTGCGGGGACAGCACGCGGCGCAGCGTCACCAGCGCGCGCTTGAGCTGGAAGATGCGCTGGAGCTGCTCTGGCTCCGGCTGGGCGAAGATGGCGTCCTCCAGGTCGTCCAGCCGGTCGCTGAAGTCGTCCATGATGGGGAACTGCGCGTCCACGAGCGCGTCCGTGAGCAGGTAGAGGATGACGTCCACGCCCCGGCCCAGCGTGCCGGCGGGGTCGTCCCGCACGCGCCGAACGACGGCCTCATGGCTGGGCAGCTTCAGCGCGTGCACGCTGATGAGCCAGTCCTGCGCGAGGAAGAAGTGCTGCTCGTGCAGCGTGAGCTCCGTGACGTCCGACCCGCAGCTGAAGCCCTGCATCACGATGAACTGGTGGTGCGGGTACTCCTCCAGCTTGGGCCGCTGGTCCAGGTGCAGGCAGTCCTCCACCGCCAGGCGGTGCAGCTGGAAGCGCTCGGCCAGCCGGCCCATCACCTCCGCGTCCGGCTCCAGGACGTCGATCCACTTGGGCCCTGGCCGGTCGAGCAGCTCCTCACCCCCCGAGACAGCCCTGCCGTCCTCCCACAGACAGACCTGGATCATTTCCGTGGACTCCCCGGCCCACCTGTCGGGCCCGGGACGCTTGCTAGAACTCCCCGGACGCGATGTCGAGCGGTAGAGTGGGGGCAACGTGTCCGCTGCCGCCGAGAATCCCCCGCCGGCCTCCCTGACCCCGAGGCTCGAACAAATCCTCCAGTCGCTGCCCGACCGCGCCTTCGCGGCGCGGCTGCGCGCGGTGTATCTCGCCGCGGCCCAGGCCATCTCCCGGCTGAGCGACCTGGACCTGGTGAAGTACGAGACGCCCGTCGTCGACGCCAGCCCCGACCTGTCGCTCTGGGAGGAGATGGCGCCCGTCATCCGCGACACGGTGATGGACGTCAACGCGCTGCTCAACGTCATCCGGGAGCAGTTCCCCGGCGCGCCCCAGGCGTCCGTGTCCAGCAAGGGCCCCGGGGACGTGCCCGGCATGCTCCAGGAGGGCATGGCGAAACTGGCCCAGAGCATCACCCAGCTGGGCGAGGCCATGCGCAACCCGTCCGTGGTGAGCGACCGCTGGCAGCTGCTGGCGGAAATCCAACGTTTCCGGTCCGAATACCGCGAACAGATGAGCCAGCTCGTCTTCGAGTCCGCGAGCACCTTCGGCGAGGTGTCGCGCGCCCAGGTGGTGCCCGGCTACGAGGCGGAGGTGAAGGCGGCCGTCACCGTGCGCGCCATCACGTCCGACCTGTCGCGCATCGTCGCGGCGCGGCTCAACAAGGTGCGTGACGCGAAGCCGGAGGAGGTGCTGTGGAACGCGCAGCAGCTCCAGACGGAGCTGGACGCCTTCGGCCGCACCGCCGCGTACCGGAACCTGCGCGCGCAGGACAAGCGCCACATCGTCGAGGCCCGCGCGGAGATCGGCGCGCTCGCGCTCGAGTCCGCCCCGGAGCAGGGACGGCTGCTGGCGGTGACGGAAGGCCTGGACGCGCTGGTGCGGAGCCTTTCCGCGGTGAACCAGCGCCAGCTGCTCGTCCTCCACGACCGCGAGGTGTGGGCCGCGTGCGGCGTGCGCCTGGAGCGCGCGCTGTCCCAGTCGAAGAAGGACCCGGTCGCGTCCGCCAAGGCGCTGGCGGAGGCCGCGGCCAGCGCGCAGTCGCTCTATGGCCGGGACGCGACCATGGACGCGTTCCTGCGCAAGGCGCGCAAGCTGAAGCTCGCCACGCTCACGGGGCCGGAGCTGCTCTCCACCATCGAGTCCTTCCAGGCCCAGCTCGCGCAACTGGACGTGATGTGACGACCGTCAGAGCGAAGGTCGCGGAGCCGCGCCCCCTGCGGCAGGCGGACCTGTCCGGCGTGCAGGGCGTCTTCACCGATGTGGACGGCACGCTGACGACGGGCCACAAGCTGCGCAGCCAGACGGTGCGCGCCCTGGAGCAGCTGTCCGCGTCCGGCCTGCGCGTGGTGCTGGTGAGCGGCCGGCCGGCGGGCTGGGGCGAGGCGTGGGCCCGGCAGCTCCCCGTGGACGGCGTCGTCGTTGAGAACGGCGGGCTGTTCTTCCTCAAGGACGTCAGGGGGAAGCTGCGCAAGGTGTACCTGGAGCCGCCGGCCCAGCGGGTGGCGAACCGCCAGCGCCTGGAGAAGGAGGTCCAGCGCGTGCTCGCCCAGGTGCCCGGCGCGCGCCTGTCCGTGGACAGCCGCTACACGGAAGTGGACCTCGCCGTGGATTACAACGAGGAGGCCCGGCTGGGCGACGCGGGCGCGTCCCGCATCGAGTCGCTGCTCCAGGCGCGGGGCGTGACGGCGGTGCGTTCGTCCGTCCACGTCAACTGCTGGCTGGGCCGCTTCGACAAGCTCTCCGCGTCGCGGCGTTTCGCCAGGGTGGCGTGGGGCGAGAAGCTGGAGCCCGCGGACGGCCGGTACGTCTATGCGGGGGATTCTTTCAACGACGCTCCGATGTTCCAGGCGTTCAAGCTGGGCGTGGGCGTGGCCAACGTGCGCGCGGTGCTGGACCGCATCGATGCGCCGCCGGCCTTCATCACCCGGGCGCCCGAGGGGCGGGGCTTCGAGGAGCTGGCGCGTGCCCTCCTCGCCCGCCGCCGGACGGTCCGCAGTCGAGGAGTTTCAACGTGAATGTCGTGAAGCTGGAGCTGGCCCGGGGCCTGGGGCGTCACCTGCGCGCGGGGCACCCGTGGGTGTTCCGCAAGGCCCTGGAGCACATGCCGCGCATCCCCGCCGGCAGCGTGGTGGACCTGACGGAGAACGGGAAGTTCGTCGCGCGCGGGTACTATGACCCGCACTCGGCCATCGCTGTCCGCGTGCTCACGCGCGACTCGCGCGAGACGGTGGACTCGCGCTTCATCACCCAGCGCGTGCAGCGCGCCCTGGCCGCGCGCACGGCGCTCATCGACCTGAAGGACACGGACAGCTACCGCCTCATCCACGGCGAGGGCGACGGCCTGCCCGGCGTCGTGGTGGACCTGTACGCGGGCTGGGCGGTGATGAAGCTGTACTCCGCGGGCCTCACCCCCTACCGCCCCCTCATCGTGGAGGCGCTGAAGGCGGGCGTCCCGGGCCTCAAGGGCATCCTCGGCCGTGACGAGGTGGGGCGCGACGACGTGGAGGAGGACGACGGGCGCGGCAGCGGGAAGATGCTGTGGGGCGAGGAGGCCCCGGAGCTCATCCCCATCCGCGAGCGCGGCGCCATCTTCCTGGTGGACGCGTGGAAGGGGCAGAAGACGGGGTTCTTCCTGGATCAGCGGGAGAACCGCCACCTCATCCGCCGGCTGGGGCAGGGGAGGGACGTGCTCAACTGCTTCAGCTTCAGCGGCGGCTTCTCCGTGAACGCGGCGCTGGGCGGCGCCAACAGCGTCTTCTCCGTGGATCAGGATCCGGAGGCCATCGCCCTGGCGCGGGAGAACTTCACCCGCAACGGGCTGCCGGCGGCGAAGCACGACTTCCTGGCGGCGGACGTGTTCGCGCTCATCCAGTCGTTCAAGGAGGAGGGGCGCACGTTCGACCTCATCATCCTGGACCCGCCCGCCTTCGCGAAGAGCCAGCGCGCGGTGGAGGCGGCCGTGGACGGTTATGCGTCGCTCAACCGGCAGGCCCTGGCGCTCTTGCGTCCCGGCGGCCTGCTGGCCACCGCGTCGTGCTCCGCGCGCGTGACGGGGGACATGTTCATGGGCGCCGTGCGCGAGGCAGGCTTCAAGGCCGGCGTGGACCTGGCGCTGGTGGAGGAGCGCTACCAGCCGCCGGACCACCCCGTGCGCCTGCAGTTCCCGGAAGGGAAGTACCTCAAGTTCTACGTGATGCAGTCCGTGTAGCGGACCGCCCGGAGCCGGGGCGCGCCTGTCATGAGGCGCGCCTCCAGGGGACAACGGGGGCCGCTCAGGTGCCGAAGACCTTGTGGGCCACGCGGTCCAGCACGTCCTTGCCCCAGACGACGCTGGCCTTGCCCAGCCGGTCCAGGTCGCGGGTGAACTCGCGGCCGTCCGGCACGACTTCGTAGGTGCGGGTCAGGAAGAGGCTGCCGCTGCCGGGCTCGAAGTCGACGTTGCCGCCGCCGGTGTCCGTGCCCTCTTCCTGCTGCTGCCGGAAGCCCTCGATGATGCCGGGCTTGGGCGGTTCACGGAACCGGTAGATGAGCGCGCTGCACTTGAGCGCGGGCGGGGACTCGACGTGCTCGAAGGCGTACTGGCCCTCGCCGTTGAGCATGCCGCCCAGTCCCTGTTCGTTGAGGCCTTCGCTGACGCCGGCGCCCTGGGACTGGAGGTACCACTTCACCAGCTGCCGGGCCGCGTCGCGCGTCATCGGTCCGCCCGCGGGCGGCGCCGGACGCGCCATGCCCATGGTGGACAGGAGCCACTGCAGCTTGCTGGTAAAGGAGCTGATCACTTCGCGGGGATGACGCGGTCCGCGACGCGGTTGAACACTTCGTCGCCCCACACGAGGCTGGCTTCCACGAGCCGGTCGACGTCTTCCTTGAACTGCTGCTCCGACGGCACCACGCCGTACGTGCGGCTCAGGAAGAGGGACTTGTTCTCGGTCTCGTAGTCCACCTTGCCGCCGCCGGCGTCCGTGCCCTTCTTCTCTTCGTCACGGAAGCCGTCGATGACGCCCGGCCGGGGCGCGTCGCGGAAGCGGTAGATGAGGGCGCTGCACTTCAGCGCCCCCGAGTCCTTCACATGCTCGAAGTAGACCTGCGCGTCGCCAAGCGCGGCGCCGCCAAATCCCTTCGCGTTCAGCCCGGAGGCCTGCGCATCGCCTCCGTGGGCCCGGATGAATGACTGCACCAGTCGCTGGGCTTCTTCGAGCGTCATACGTGCAGTCATACCAGTCCGGACCCGGGATGAGAACTAGCCGGCGCGGGCCTGGTCGAACGGGACGCGCTGGTTGAGGTACGTGTCGTTGATGTTGTGCGCGCCCGAGAAGATGCTCTTCTCGGAGAAGTAGCGGATCTTCGCGTCCTTGCCCGCGTGCTTGAGCAGGTCCAGGGGGCCCTTGCCGCTGGTGCCCAGACCGAAGAGGCCCGGCACGGGGTCCTTGTCGTTGACGTAGTGGACGTACTTGGGGCCGTCCGGGTAGGTCGCCGCCGCGGCGCCGAAGGTCTCCACGGAGACCTTGCCCAGCTTCTCCTGCACCTGCGCGGGGGACATCCCGTCTTCGATGCGCAGCCGCTTGGCCACGTCGTTCAGCGCGCGGCTGGTGATGAGGCCACCCTGGCTGTGCGCCATCAGGTGCACGTCACGGCCGGCCTTCAGCTCGGTGTAGAGCGAGTCCGCCAGCGTGTCCACGGCCGGGTTCTTGCCCTTGTCCAGCTTGTCCGTCACGCACTGGCCCAGGTCCTTGAAGAAGCCCTCGGTGGAGTTGTGGATGCCGATGGTCTTCTGGCCCGTCTTGTCCGCGATGGCCTGCATCGTGGTCTCCTGGCCCGCCTTGTCCGTCATCATCCCGTTCACGTAGATGATGGTGCCGGGGCTCTTCACGCCGCCCTTGGGCTCGTAGGCCGGGATCTGGCTCAGCGGGGTGCTCGCGTCGAACGCCTGGCCGCCCTTGCCCATGATCTTGCCGTCATAGGCCTTGTCCTTCGCACCCGCCGGGGCGGTGAACACGGCCGCGGGGGCCGCGGTGCGCACCGCGCTGTTCGTCGCCTTCGCGTCGAAGCCGTCCTTCACGGTGTTGGCCGGCTTCGCCGTCGCGGGGGCGACCGGCTTGGCCGTGGGGGCCGTGTTGGTCGTCCCCGTCGTGGTGGTGCGCGCGATGTTGTTGTTGGAGGTGCGCCCGATGGTTCCCATGGCTTGAGGCTCCTGCGGATTTTTGAAGGGGGAAGGGAAAGCTTGTTGCGTTGATCCATTCTCACCCGAAGCGCCGAAAAGTTGCGAGCAGGTCACGGAATGTGTGCAACGCGCTGCGTTGCGCGCGTCTGGCCAGGGTGGGGCGGGAGGGGGCGGTTAAGGTGGGGGCATGGTCCAGAAAGGTCAGTTCCTGGAGCGCTCCACGCTCATCCCGGTGGGTTCGGACGGAGCGGTGATGGAGGGCACGGTGCACCGGGGGCAGAGGTCGCCGCCGCTGCTCATCCTCCCGCCCCGGCCGGAGGAGGGGGGCGGGATGGATCACGTCGTGGCGGCGGAGCTGGCCTTCGCGGTGGCGCGGGCGGGCTTTCCCACCCTGCGCTTCAACCACCGGGGCGTGGGGGCCAGCCAGGGCGTCCGGGGCACCGGCGGGGCGCTGGTGGAGGACGCGGAGGCCGCGATGCGGGTGGCGCTGGAGAACGCGGGCACGTCCGCGCTCGCGGTGGCGTCGCTGCACGGTGGGGCCCGGGTGGCGCTGGCGCTCCAGGAGCGGCACCCGGCGGTGGGCGGACTGTGTCTGGTGGCGCCGGATGTGGATCCGCTGTCGCTCGTGCGACTGTCATGTCCGCTGCTGGTGATTGTGGGGGCGGAGGACACCCGGGTGCCCCGGGCGGCGCTGGCCGCCGCTGTCGCCGAGGCCGGGGGGGATTTAGAGGTCATCGACGATGCCGGGGCGACCTTCCATCGCAACCTTCCCCAGGTGGGCCGGGCGGCGGCGGCGTGGCTCCAGCGGCTGGCGGGCGGGTAGGGCGGGGGCGTGCAAACCGTTGGACTTCTTCACGTTTCTTCATCCCCGGCGCCTTGCACGGCCGGCCGGGGGGCGGACAGACTGGAAGTGCAGACCCAATCGTCCCGCCGTGCGTTCGTAGTGGGTCTTCGAGGCGTCTTCGTTCAAGGAGTGTCCCGATGCGGATGAGGCGATGGAACGTGGTTCTCGCGGCGCTGGCCCTGTCGGCCTCGGCGTGTGCTTCCGCGTCGCGGGAGCCGGAGGCCCCGGCCGGGCAGGACCTGGCGGCCGCGGAGGCGGAGGTGGCCCAGGCGGTGGCGCAGGGCTCGGATGACGTGGTGTCCGGCGCCATCGTGGTGGACTTCAAGGACGGCACCACGAAGGAACAGTTCGACGCCTGGGAGCAGGCGTGGGGCGTGGACCTGGAGTTCAACTCCCTGGAAGGCCCCGAGACGGGCGTCACGCTGGCGGTGGGCGTGGACGACGTGGAGGACGTGCTCCAGCGCATCCGCCAGAACCCGGCGGTGGAGTCCGCCGAGCCGCTGATGCAGGTGCGCACCAGCTACACGCCGAACGACCCCCAGTACGAAGCCCAGTGGAACCTCCGGATGATCGACATGCCGAAGGCCTGGGACGGCAACCGGGGCAAGGGCGTGGTGGTGGCGGTCATCGACACGGGCATCGCCTACGAGGACCACGACGATTTCAAGCAGGTGCCGGACCTGAAGGGCGTGTCGTTCGTGAAGGGCTATGACTTCGTCAACGACGACGAGCACGCCAACGACGACCACGGCCACGGCACGCACGTGGCGGGCACCATCGCGCAGGCCACCAACAACGGCGAGGGCGTGGCGGGCGTGGCGTTCGACGCGACGCTGATGCCGCTCAAGGTGCTGAACCACTTCGGCAGCGGCACCTCCGCGGACATCGCGGACGCCATCCGCTTCGCGGCGGACCACGACGCGAAGGTCATCAACATGTCGCTGGGCGGGGGCCTGTACTCGCAGGTCATGGCCAGCGCGGTGGACTACGCGCGCAAGAAGGGCGTCACCGTGGTGGCCGCGGCGGGCAACACCGGGCGCGGCCGGGTGGAGTTCCCCGCGGCGTACCCGGGCGCGGTGGCGGTGAGCGCGGTGGGCCCGTCCGGCACGCGCGCGCCGTACTCGTCCTACGGCAAGGAGCTGGACATCGCGGCGCCCGGTGGCGACAAGCGCCAGGGCGACTCCGGCGGCATCCTGCAGAACACCATCGACCCGCGCGACCCGTCGCGCTCCGTCTACGCCTGGTACCAGGGCACCAGCATGGCCGCCCCGCACGTGGCCGCCGTCGCCGCCATGCTCTACGGCGCGGGCGCCACCACGCCGGACGAGGTGGAGCAGGCGCTCTACGCCGGCGCGAAGGTGGCGGAGAACCAGGCCTGGTCGGAGGAGTACGGCCACGGCGTCCTCAACGCCAGCGCGTCGCTGCAGGCCTTCAACAAGGGCGCCTCTCCCCACTGGCAGCCGCTGGCCTGGGCCGCGGCGCTGCTCGCGCTGGTGCTGCTCACGCTGCGCGGCCGCGAGCGTCCGGGCTACCTCAACGTGTTCTTCCGTCCGGCGTTCCTCGTGCCGCTGGTCCTCTCCACGGTGGGCTTCTTCTTCCTGCGCACCTGGTTCGCGGGCGCGGCGGGCGCGGCACAGGATGTGGTGAGCGTGGCGTCGCTGCCCATCCCGGACTGGCAGCGCATCATCTTCGGCCGCGGCACGGTGAACCCGCTGTTCTACAGCGCGCTCATCCCGCTGGGGCTGTCGCTGCTGGCCATCCCGTGGCGGGGCTTCCGGCCGGCGGTGGGCGGCCTGGCGTTGGGCTTCGCGGGCTTCCTGGCCTACGCGGCGTGGGCGGGCGCTCCGGCGCTGGCGTGGATGCCCTTCACCTTCCTGGCGAAGCCGTGGCTGGGCTTCAACACGGTGGTGTGCCTCGTCATCGCTCGCGCGATGCTCAAGCGGGAGGACGCGTGAAGCTCTCCGGCACGGTGCAGTACCAGGACCTGGAGGGCGGCGTGTGGGTCCTCAAGGCCGACGACGGCCGGACGTACCAGCTGGCGGGCGGCGACCGGAAGATCAAGAAGGACGGTCAGCGCATCTCCGCCGAGGGCGACATCCAGCGCGACACCCTCACCGCCGCCATGGTGGGGCCGGTGTTCCACGTCACCTCGTACAAGGCGGACTGAGGGGGCGCCCGGGGTGAGCGCCCCGCGAGGGCCTCACCCCGCGAGGGCCCGGCGCGCGGACCGCCGCTCCGTCACGGCCTTCTGGAGGTGGCGGGCCAGGCGGGAGATGCCCACGTCGATCTGCTCCGGCGTGAGGTAGCTGCACGACAGCCGCAGCTCGTGCTCGCCGCCTTCGCCCAGGTAGAAGTAGCGCATGGGCGTCCAGAGCACCTGGAAGTCGCGCGCGGACTCCTCCAGCAGCGCCTCGTCCACTTCGATGGGGAGCTTCATGACGAGGAAGAAGCCCCCGTCCGGCACGTTCCACGTCACGTCGCGCGCCCAGGCCTCGCTCCGGGGGAAGTAACGCTCCAGCGCCTGGAGCGTCGCGTCCATGTTGTCCTTGTAGAACCGGATGGCCTCCTGGTTCGCCTCCAGGAGCCCGCCGCCGTTCAGCACCAGCATGCCGCCCACGATGGCCTGGCACAGCGACGACGTGTTCACGGTCAGCAGGCTCTTGATCTTGGAGAACTCGTCCGCGAGCAGGTGCGTCTTGCCGTCCTTGCCCGTGACGCGTTGATCCACCACCGCGTAGCCCAGGCGCAGGCCGGGGAACGCGGACTTGGAGAACGAGCCCAGGTAGATGACCTGCTGGCGCTCATCCATCGACTTGAGGGTGGGCTTGCGCGAGCCCTCGCGCGAGAAGAAGCCGTAGGGGTTGTCCTCCAGGATGAGGAACTGCTCGCGCGCGGCGAGGTCCAGCAGGCGCTGACGTGACGCCTCCGGGAGGCTGCGGCCGGACGGGTTGGCGAAGTCCGCCACGAGGTAGAGCGCGCGGGGCCGCTTGCCCTCCGCGCGCAGCGCCTGGACCTTCGCCTCGAGCGCGTCCAGGTCCAGCCCGTCCTCGCGCTCAGGCACCGGGGCGACCGTGATGTCCAGCAGCCGCGCCGCGCCGGTGATGCCGATGTAGCAGGGCATGCCCACCAGCAGCACGTCCTCCGGCCGGGAGAACAGCGCGCGCAGGGAGAGGAACATGCCCTCCTGGCAACCGACGGTGACGACGATGGACTCCGGCGCCACGAGGATGCCCTCGTCCTTCTCCAGCATCCGCGCGAGCAGCTCTCCGATATGGCCGTTGGTCCGGCCGTACTGGAACAGGAGGCTGGTGACCTTCGCCTCGCTGAGGCCCCGCTCCTCGCGCAGGTAGCGCTGGTAGGCGTCCAGGTACGTGGCGATCTGCCGGGAGTCGTAGAACTTCTCGTTCGGCCTGCCGGGCGCGAAGGAGATCGCCGCCGGGAAGCGGATCGCGATCTCGTTCAGGAAGTTCATCACGTCCAGGAGCGGATCGGCCAGCGAAGCGTGGAGATGGTCGGGGGTGAGCATGGCGGGCGGGGACGATAGAAGGCCATGGCCCACCAGTGCCAGGGCCCCCCGGGAATCGCCGCCGTTCGCCCCTCAGCGCCGGGGCTTGCCCTTGCCGGGGCCATGTGCCTCCGACTGCCGGAGCCGCTCCTCCTCGTAGGCCTCCATGGGCACCTCGCCCCGGCGCGCGGCGTCGCGAAGCTGTCGCAGGGCCTTGCGCTCGGCCTGGAGCGCCGGATCCGCGTCCTTGCCCAGCGGCTCCACCGGGTGCTGGACGTCGTAGACGCTCAGGGACACGCCGCGCCCATCCAGGAGCCCCAGGGCCACCAGGGACAGCGTGGCCACCGTCACCCAGGGCAGCAGCTGCACGGCGAAGAGGGGCACGGGCTTCGTGGCGCGCACCGCCTCGTCATCGGGCAGGGTTCCGCGTCCCCAGACCGAGGGGAAGTGCCGGGACGCGGCGCGCAGGCCCAGCAGCGCCGTCCATCCCACCAGCGCCAGCCCCAGCACGGCGCGCCAGTCCGTCACGTCATCCGTCGTCGCGTCCTTCGCGAGCCCCGAGTGCGTGGCGACGAGGAACAGCACCGACGACACGATGTTGTTGGCCGCGTGCGCCGCGATGCCCGGCCACAGCGAGCCGGTGCGCAGGAAGAGCCAGCCGAACAGCAGCCCCAGCTCCGCCCGCGCGAGGAAGCCCACCGGATCCAGGTGGAACGCGCTGAACACGACCGACGTGATGATCAGCGCTCGCCACGGCGAGGCCGGGGCGGGCGGCGTCAGGGCCCGCTGGAAGAGGCCCCGGAAGAAGATCTCCTCGCACAGCGGCGCGGCCACGGACACACCGCCCAGCAGCAGCGCCAGCTCCACCGGCGTCTGGCCCTCGAAGAGGCGCGAGGCGTCGAACAGCTCGCGCAGCCACGCGGGGGCCACCCGCTGCGCGAGGAACTGCACGGGCACCACCACGGCGAAGAAGTTGGCCACGCCCAGCAGGAAGCCGAACAGCGCGGCAGGGCCCAGGAAGGGCGTGAGGCCCACGTACGCGGCGGGCCGGTACCCCGAGCGGCGCAGCATGATCCACGCGAGGCCCAGGAAGAGGAACACCTCCGTGAACCACACGCCGAAGGCGGGGTTGAGCAGCTGGGTCAGCGCCCCCAGCGTCACGAAGAGGCCGAAGGCCAGGGCCGCGGCGAGCACGGGGTGGGGCGGCGACAGCGGCGCGGGGGCCTCCGCCGGCCGCGGGTCGCTGGAAGGGGAGGCTTCGTCCACCGTGTCGTCTCCTGCCCCCTCTTTTTTCCGCCAGGCGGAAAGAGGGGTGGGGTGCCGCGTTCGCTTCGAGGCGCTGGGGGAGCTGCTCTCAGGCCCGGTGGAGATAGCCGCGGATCTGCTCCGCGAGCGGGTTCTTCCGGGGCAGCTCCGCCGCCGCGGCCGGGTCGCCCAGCCGCAGCTTCTTGTCCTCTTCCACGAGGATGCGCTGATCCAACAGGTACTCCACCGCGTTCTCCAGCGTCGTCTTCGCCAGCGACTCGGCGGCGGTGATGCGGCCGGCGTTGTACTCGAGGCGCCCCGTCTCCAGCGCCAGCTTGACGAACGTCTTGCGGTCGGTGGCCACGCCCGCGGCCACGTCCGGCAACGTCATGGCGGTCAGCAGGTAGGCCTCCAGGAAGTCGCGCAGCAGGTCCGCGAGGAACTCCAGGTCCGGCTGCGCGTGGGCCTCCGGCGCGCGCGTGAGCGTGTCGCCCTCGTGGATGACCAGGCCCATGCGCACGAGCTGCTCGACGCACTCGGCGAAGATGGTGTCGAACGACGCGCCCACCCGGTAGATGAACTCCACCTTGAAGAGGCGCGACAGGAACAGCGCGCGGGCCTTCACGGTGTCGTACGGCGCGGGCGTGCCCGCGAGCAGCGCGTTGGCCACCAGGCTGCGCGCGGCCACCAGGTTCATCAGCGTGTTCTTGTAGAAGGACATCTCCGGGCGGCGCGCATCCTCCACCTGGTAGCTGACCTCGCCGCGCGCCTCCTTGGTGCGCACCATCTCGTCGGAGATGAACTCGCGCATCGCGTCCTGGATGGGGCCCAGCGTCTCCGGGTTGCTCGGCGCGTTGGCCAGCTCCTTGGACAGCCGCGCGCCGTCCTCGGAGGCGATGCGGCGCAGCAGGCTGATCCGGTCCGTGAGTTCGCGCTGGGTGAGGCCGCGGCGGCGGTGGGCCAGCAGCGACGCGCTCACCAGCGCGTGCGGCGTGACGGTGGACACCTTGCTGATGCCGTACATCACGCGGTTGCCCAGCGCGCGCACCAGGCCCTTCTTCTGCTCGTCCGTCACCGGCTCCTGCGGCGACAGGCCACGCGCCTTCATGAACTCCACCAGCGACAGCGGCTCGTCGAAGGTGAGGTGGATGCGGCCGTAGCGCGCCGCCAGCACCTTGGGCGCGCTCAAGAGCGCCTTCAGGTCCTCCGGCTTCTTCTCCCCGCCGGCCAGCTCCTTGGAGTAGCTGCCGGACTCCACGACCTTCTCGTAGTCGATGGAGACGGGCACGAAGTAGAGGTCATTGCGCGCGCCGTCCAGCACCGCCTCCACCTGCCACGTGAGCATGCCCAGCTTGGGCGTGAGCAGCTTGCCCGTGCGCGAGCGGCCGCCCTCGGGGAAGAACTCCTGGTGGATGCCGTCGTGCACCAGCTTCTTGATGTACGCCTTGAAGGACGCGGCGTAGACCTTGTCGCCCTTGAACGACCGGCGCAGGAAGAACGCGCCGCAGCGGCGGAACAGCGGGCCCAGCGGCCAGAAGGACAGGTTCGCGCCCGCAGCGACCAGCGGCGCGGTGTAGCCCCGGTTCCACAGCACCCAGCTCATCACCAGGTAGTCCACGTGGCTCTTGTGGCTGGGGCAGAGCACCACCGGCGCCTTGCCCGCGGCCTTGAGCGCGCGGTGCAGCCCCGCCTCGTCCACGCCGATGCCGTCGTAGATGCGGTTGAACACCCACTCCAGCATCGGCGCGATGAGCGCCAGCACGGACGGGTTGGGCCTGGACGCGATGGCCTCCAGGTTGCGCTTCGCCTCGCGCTGCACGCTCGCGGGCTTGCGGCCCGTGGCGGCGGCGTGCTCGTCCAGCACCTTGCGCAGCTGCCGGTCGCGCAGCGTCTCCTCGATGAGCCGGTCCGTCGGCTTCTGCGGCGGGCCGAACACCGCGCGCGTCTCACGCGCCAGGTACACGTGCAGCGTGCTGCGCACCTTGCGCGCCAGCACCTCGTCGCTGACGCCCGGGTTCTCCTCGATGAAGCGGCGCAGGTCGATGGGCTCTCCCACGCGGAACTGCGCGCGCTTGTAGTTGCGGAAGAAGGCCACCATGGAGTGCACGAAGCCCGGCGCCTCGGGGCTTCCGAACACCACGTCGCGCCAGCCCGGCTTGAGCTTCGCGGCGCGCTTCTCCCAGACGAACAGCTCCGGCACCAGGAACACCGGCCGCTCGGAGCCGCGCGCCAGCCGGACCAGCTCGGGGAAGGGGTCCTCGCGCGTCTCCTTGCCGGAGGCGTGCAGGAGCGCCGTGCGGCGCAGGAACACCAGGCCGCTGCCGCCCTGCTCGCGGGCGTAGCGGAAGCGCTCCTCCACCGCGCCGTCCTGCGCCGTCTGGCGCCAGGGCCGGGTGAACCACGGACGTAGGTTCACCACCGCGCGGATGGGCGGCATGGCCCGGCGGACCATGGCCCACGCGATGTAGAGGAAGTTGATCCACGCGGTGGTGCGCATGACGTGCACCACGAAACCCCGGGCGCTGAGCGCGCGCAGCTCGTTCTCGGCCTCGGGGGGGAAGTGCACCCCGTCGAAGTACCGCGCCCCGAGCACCCGGGACATGGGACCGAATTCCTCCTTCAAGGCTTCTCCTTGCGTCGCGGTCTGCGCCAGCGCGGTGTCCATCGCAGCCCCCCAGGCTACATGTTTTCCGGCGTCGGGATGCCCAGCAAGGTGAGCCCCGCCGCCAGCGTGATGCGCGTTGCGTCCGTGAGCGCCAGCCGGGCCGCGCGCATCGCGTCATTCCCCTCCACGAGGATGCGCTTGTCGCGGTCCTTGTTGCCGGCCGTGTAGTAGCGGCTGTACGCCGCCGCCACGTCCAGGAGCAGCCGCGCCACCAGGCTGGGCTCGTACTGCTCCGCCGCCGCCTTCACCGTGTCCGGCAGCCGCATCAATTCGCGCACCAGGGCCTGCTCCTCCGGGAGCGTGAGCAGCGCGGGGTCGTACGCCGTGGGCACGCCGCCGCCCTTGCGCAGCACGTTCGCGCTCCGGGCGTGCGCGTACTGGAGATAGGGCCCCGTGTGCCCCTCCAGGCTCGTCACCTCGTCCCAGTCGAACGTGTAGTCGCTGGCGCGGTTGTGCTTCAGGTCGCCGAAGACGATGGCGCCCAGGCCGATCTGCTCCGACAGCGCGTCCGCGTCCGACGTCTCCAGGTTGCCCTGCGCGACGTTCTCCTTCACGCGCTGGAGCACGCGCTCCTTCGCCTCGTCCAGGACCTGATCCAGCTCCACCACCTGGCCCTTGCGCGTGCTCATGCCGTGGATGCGGCCGAACGGCACGTGCACGCACTTGTCCGCCCACGGCTGCCCCATCTCCTTCAGGGTGCGGAACACCTGGCGGAAGTGCAGCGCCTGGTCCTGCGCGACGACGTAGAGCGACTTGTCGAAGTTGAAGCGCGCGTAGCGGTCCTCGGCGGCGGCCAGGTCGCGCGTGGCGTAGAGCGTGCTGCCGTCGTTCTTCTTGAGGAGCACGGGCGGCTCGCCGTCCGCGTAGGGCATGTCCACGATGATGGCGCCCTGGGACTCCTTCGTGCCGGGCTTCTTCGCGATCTGCTCGATGACCGCGTCCATCTTGCCCTGGTAGCGGCTCTCGCCCTCGATGTGCTCGAAGTCGATGCCCATGCGCGCGTAGACGCGCTTGAAGCCCTTGAGGCTCGTCTCCCGGAACTGGTTCCAGAGCTTCATCGCCTCCGGCTCGTTGGCCTCCATGCGGCGGAAGAACTCGCGGGCCTTCTCGTCGAAGGCGGGGTCCTCGCCGGCGCGCTTGTTGGCCTGGACGTACACCTGGACCAGGTGCGCCATGTCGTCGATGCGCGCCGGGTCGCCGTACTCCTGGAAGCCCACGGCCACCAGGCCGAACTGCTTGCCCCAGTCACCCAGGTAGTTGACGCCCTCCACGCGCCAGCCCAGCGCGCGGTACAGGTTCGCGATGCAGTGGCCCAGGAACGTGGTGCGGATGTGGTGGAAGCCAATGGGCTTGGCGATGTTGGGCGACGAGTAGTCGATGACCACCGTCTTGCCCTTGCCGTCCTCCGCGTCGCTGCCGTAGGCCACGCCCGCCAGGCGCACGCCGTCGATGACCTCCTGGGTGAAGGGGAGGGGAAGGAAGCGCGCGTTGACGTACGGGCCCACGGCCTTCACCTCCAGGCCCGGGACCTGGAGCGTCTGCGCGAGCTGCGCGGCGATGGCGGGGGGCGCCTTCTTCTGCGCCTTGGCGAGGGGGAAGGTGGCGAAGCTCAGGTCGCCGTGCGCGGGATCCGCGGGCTTGACCTGGGGCTCGATGTCGGCTGCGGGGACACCCAGGGCCCCGGCCAGGGCCTGGGCGAACGCTGCGCGGTAGCGGCTATAGACGGAAGTGCTCATGGACCGCGCGGATACTACCCAAGGCGGGGCGCCTTCCAGCCACCTCTTCTGTGGGGAAGGCGCCGGAGCGTCGTTCAGGTCACGGCGGGGCCGCGGCTCTTGGGGCGCACCACCGAGGCCACGGTGTCCAGCAGCTTGGGCAGCTTCAGCGGCTTCTCGAAGTACCCGTCGATGCGGTCCGGCCCTTCACCCGAGGTGAGGGACGCCACGTCGCTCGCGCCTGAGATGATGTAGACGACCACGTCCGCCAGCGACTCCGTGGTGCGGATGTAGTGGAGCACGGAGCGGCCGTCCTCCCCGGACAGCCGCAGGTCCAGCAGCACCATGGCCGGCCGGATGTGGGACAGGATGGAGCGAGCCTCGGCGGCGCCGGACGTGGCCATCACCCGGTAGCCCTCCTGCTCCAGCACCTGCTCCAGCACCTCGCGGCAGTCCACGTCGTCCTCCACCAGGAGGATGCCGCCCGCCTTGGGCGCGGCCTGGTTCACGTCCGGGACGCTCACGGCGCTCGCGAACAGGGGCAGGACCATCTGGAACGTGCTCCCCTCGCCCAGCACGCTGGACGCGTCCACGCGGCCGCCGTGCAGCGCGACGATCTTGGCGACGAGCGGCAGGCCCAGGCCCGCGCCCGGCGGACGGGGCATGCCCGGCTGCGCGCGGTAGAACGAGTCGAAGACGTGCTCCAGCGCCTCGGCCGTCATGCCCTGGCCGGAGTCCTTCACGGTGAGGATGCCCAGGCCCTCGCTGGACGACACGCTCACCTCGACGACGTCGTCCGTCTCGCTGTGGTGGATGCCGTTCTCCACGAGGTTGTGGATGGCCTCGGAGATGCGCTCGCGGTCGCCGCGGACGAACACCTCCGGGCAGGGGGGAATCACCACGCGCACGCGGCTGTGCTCCGCGACGGCGCCCAGCCCGCGCACCACCTCTTCCGCCACGGCCTTGAGGCCGAAGGGGCGCTGGTTGAGCTGCATCTTCCCGGACGACAGCCGGGACATCAGCACCAGGTCGTTCACCTGCTGGAGCAGCCGGTCCGCGTTCCGGTCGCAGATCTGCACCGCGCGGCGCTGGCCGTCCGTCAGCGCGCCCAGCTTCTCCCGGCCCAACATGGCCAGGTAGGCCTTGATGGTGGTGAGCGGGTTCTTCAAGTCGTGGGACACGTTGCCGAGCAGCTCCTCGCGGTTCTGCTCCAGGCTCTTGAGGCCCGCGATGGCCGTCTGCAGGTCCTTGTTGCGCCGGGCGCTGTCGTCGCGCAGCCGGGCCACCTCGTAGGCGGCGGTGAGCTGCGACGCCAGCGACTGCATCAGGACGTCGGACGCCTTGCGGCGCGCGCCCAGCACCACCAGCACGCCCGTCACGCCCTGCGGCCCTTCCAGGGGTACGGCGACGGTGTCGTCCTCGCGCAGGAGCAACTTTTCGGTGAAGCACCGGCCCACCACGCCCTCGCCCGGGACGGCGGCGGTGACGCGCTCGTCGTAGCGTCCGCGCACGTGCTCCACGTGCAGCTGGTTGCGCGACGGGAAGTGGCGCGCGACGTAGCAGACCTTCGGCTTGAGCAGCGTGTGGAGTGTCTGCAGCTGCGCGCGCAGGGCCTCCGTGGGGCCCGCGTTGTCGGTGAGCTGCCGGCCCATCTCCAGCAACGCCTGGGCGGCGGTGTCGGTATCCACGGGCGGAGGCGGCTTGGCCGTCCGCTTCGGGGGAGCCTTCTTCGCGGTGGTGGCGGGGCGCAGCTGAACCACCTCTGCGAGCTGCGGACCCTTCTTCTTCGATGGCACGCGTGAATCCTGCTTCATGTCACGCGTGGGAGGGAACCTCACCGGAGCCCGGCGCCTTCCACCAACGCCGAGCGTGTCAGGTGTCCGACAGCCTCCCAGCCCCGCCGTCCGGGCCTACATGCCTGGGACGGCCGGGCGCCTGCTCACGGCCGGCGCTGGACGCGGCCGTCCTTGTCCAGGCTGTAGGGCTCCACGAGGGCGGCCTGCACCTTGTCCTGATAGCCCTGCACGCCGAAGCCGCTCTCCGCCAGGGCCGCCAGCGCCACGGTCTGCACGCGGCGCGCGGTGTCCTCGTTGGTGAGCAGCTGGAGCAGGGGCTCGCGCGCCGGCTCGTACTTCAGGGGCCCCAGGACGTTGATGGCGGCGATCTTCACGTCGTCGGACATGTCCTCCAGGAAGGGGAGGACGGCCGGGGCCACGCGCGGGTCCTGCTTGCCCAGCACGTGGTGGAGCAGCACGACCTTCTTCTCCGGGTCGCGCGTGTAGCGGGAGGACAGGTGTTGGAGCGTGTCGGCGATGACGCCCATGAGCGCGTCCTCGGAGAGCAGCTCCTGGAGGATGCGCAGCGCCCAGGACGTCGCCTGATCGCTCGTCTTGAGGAAGGCGCTCACGGGCGCGACGGCGTCCTGGCCGAAGTGCTTGATGAGCTCGAAGGTGTGCTCCTTCTCGTCCGCGTCGGTGGTGAGCGGGTCCACGGTGACGGTGAACCGGCTGAGCAGCACCGTGACGGCCTCGGGGTACTTCATCTCCCCCAGCTGCTGCAGGGCCTTCTGCCGCGTGGACGGCTCCCCGTACTTCTGGGTCACCTTGGACTTGAGCTTGAGGGCTTTTTCGGGGCCCGAGCCGCCCGTGAGGAAATCGAAGAGACCCATAGGTACGTACCCGCTCCGGATTCGGAAGGTGGAGGCGCCATGTAGGACGGTGCGCCTTCCAGGACAAGAGGCAAGACAACTACAACGAAAGCTCCCGGCGCACGTCGCCCCGGTAGGCCCGCGCCAGCGTCTCCGCGGCGGCCCGGACCTCGTCCGTGGCCTCCTCGGGGACCTTCACCTGGAGCAGCAGGTACATGTCGCCCGGGGTACCTCCCCGGAGCGACGGGACGCCGCGCCCCTTGAGGCGCATCTTCCGGCCGGACTGCGAACCCGCCGGGACCTTCAGCGTGACCTCGCCCTGGAACGTGGGCACGCGCACCTCGCCGCCCAGCAGCGCCTCCGACACCGTCACCGGCAGGTCCAGGTAGAGGTCGTCACCCTCGCGGCGGACCAGCGGGTGCTCGGCCACCTCCGTCTCGATGTAGAGGTCCCCCGGAGGCCCCCCCTGGATGCCCGCCGCGCCCTGGCCCGCCAGCCGCACCTTGGAGCCGGTGACGACGCCCGCCGGAATCTTCACCGTCAGCCGGGTCGTCTCCTCCTTGATGCCGCTGCCGCCGCACTGGGAGCAGGGCTCCGGGGCCTTCCCGCTGCCGCGGCAGGTGGGGCACACGCCGGACCCGCCGAACACGGCCCCGCCCCGGCGCGCCCGGCCCGTGCCGTTGCACGTGGGGCACGTCACGAGCTTCCCCGTGTTCCCCTCGCCGTGGCACTTGGAGCAGCGGCCCGGGCGCTGGAGGGACAGGGTGCGCTCGGTGCCGGTGACGGCCTCCGCGAGGGACACCTGCACGCGGGTCGTCAGGTCGTCGCCGCGCTCGGCCGCCGTGGAGCGGCTGCCGCCCCGACCCCGGCCGAAGAGGTCGTTGATGTCGAACCCGCCCGCGCCGCCTCCGCCAGCCCCCGCGCGCCCGAAGATGTCGTTGAAGAGGTCCCCCAGGTCCACGCCCTCGGTGCTGAAGGGGATGCCGCCGCCCCCGCTGCCCCCGGCCGCCTGGGCCGCGCGGTACTGGCGGTAGGCCGCGGCCTTCTTCTCGTCGAAGCCAATCTTCTCCGCGTCCTCGCCGAACTCGTCGTAGAGCGCGCGCTTCTTCGGGTCGCCCAGCACCTCGAAGGCGGTGTTGATGCGCTTGAACTTCTCCTCCGCGCCCTTGTCGCCAGGATTGACGTCGGGGTGATGCTGGCGCGCGAGCTTGCGGAAGGCCTTCTTGAGGTCGTCCGCCGAGGCCGTCCGTGGCACGCCCAGAATCTGGTAGTAGTCGTCAGCCATAGGTTTTTGAGGGTGGTGCAGTACCCGACAAGGGAGAACGTAACCAGCGGGGCGGTGAGCGCCAGCACGGGATGTCCGGACAGGGCCGCGATGGTTACAGTCGCCGGAACATGAGGAAGGCCATGCCAGCACCGCGCCCCCGCCGGACGGCCCCCTTGTGGCTGGCGTGCGGGCTGCTTCCCGTGGCTCTGGGGGTTGCCCTGGGGTCCTGGGCGACCGCCCATGCCGCCCCCCCGCCGCCCGCTCCGGCCGTGGAAGAGGGCAGGGTGGTGGACCGTGTGGTGGCGGTCATCGAGGGCCAAGTGCTCACCCAGAGCGAGCTGGAGATGGAGGCCCGGGTGGCGCTGATCCAGCGGGGGGCCGTGCAGGCCGCCGCCCTGCCGCTGGATGAGCAGACGCTCCGGGGGGCCCTGGAGCTGTCCATCAACCAGCGCCTCCAGGTCCTGAGCGCGGACCGCCTGCAGGCCTTCCCGGCCGAACCGGCGGAGGTGGAGGCCCGACTGGACGCCTTCCGAGCGCGGCTGGGCGGAGAGGCGTCGCTCCAGCGCTTCCTGGACCGGCACGGCGTGGACCGCGACGCCCTGGTGGCCGTGCTGGCACGGGGGCTGCGGGCGGAGCGAATCCTCGACAGTCGGGTTCGGTTGAAGGCACAGGTGAGCGAGGCGGAGGTTCGTCACCACTATGACGCGCACCGGGACCTGTACCCCGGTGAGTTCGACCAGGCGGCGCGCACGGCCATCCGCGAGGAGCTGGTGCGGGCGCGCTACGGAGAGCTGGCGGCCCAGGCCCTGGCTGAAGTACGCAGGTCGGCGCAGGTGCGGCGGGTGGCGCCCTTCGCACGGGAGGCACGGCGATGAGACGGCTGCGGGAGGACGGCACGCCCGACAAGGGGAAGGGCTTCCTCATCCGGCAGATGACCGTGGATGACATGCCGGCGGTGATGGCGCTGGAGAAGGCGTCCTTCAAGAACCCCTGGTCCACGGAGCTGCTCGGGCGCGAACTCCAGCATGACTGGTCCACCATCCTCCTCGTGGAGGAGCCGCGCCCCGAGGGCGGCGTGGAGCTGCTGGGCCTGGCCATCTTCTGGATCGTCCACGACGAGGTCCACGTCCTCAATGTCGCCACCGCCCCCGTGCACCGCCGCCGGGGCGTCGCGCGCGTCGTGATGGAGGAGGTGCTCCGCCGGGGCGTGGCGCGGCGGTGCTCCCTGGCCACGCTGGAGGTGCGCCGGGGCAACGAGTCCGCCCTCAACCTCTACCGCTCGCTGGGCTTCCGGCCGGTCGGCATCCGCCCGAACTACTACGTGGACGAGGGCGAGGACGCGATCGTGATGGTCCTCGACTTCTAGGGGCGTAAGGGAGTAGAGCGTCCGGCCGTCGTCGCAGTCCCAGGTTTTTCGGGTGTGAGGGGAATGCACCCGGGTCCTCTGGCCGGTTCTGGCCCAGGGGCAAGCCATGCTTGACACCCGGGGGGCCCTCCCTATACTCGCGGGCCTTTTGTGTAGCCTGTAGGTAGATATGCTCCGCTCCGTGTAGCCGGAAGCGGGGTCCCCATCGAAGAAGAGGTTTCAGTGCCGACCATCAGCCAGCTCGTCCGCAAGGGCCGCGAGAAGCTCAACATCAAGGGCAAGAGCCCTGCCCTGAAGGAGTGCCCCCAGAAGCGCGGTGTGTGCACGCGCGTCTACACCACGACCCCGAAGAAGCCGAACTCGGCCCTCCGCAAGGTGGCCCGCGTGCGTCTCACCAACGGCATCGAGGTCACCTCCTACATCCCCGGCGTGGGTCACAACCTCCAGGAGCACTCGGTGGTCATGATCCGCGGTGGCCGTGTGAAGGACCTCCCGGGCGTTCGCTACCACATCATCCGCGGCACGCTGGACTCCGTGGGCGTTGCCGGTCGCAAGCAGAGCCGCTCCAAGTACGGCGCCAAGCGCCCCAGCTAGTCCGGTTCTCCCGCGCGTCGTTGGCGCGGAACACCTTCGCGGTACCTGAAGCAGTGTTGGACGCTGGCCCCACACCCTGGGGAGTGTCCCTGGAAGTTCCAAGCAGTCGTTCTTGAAGCCCCCTGAACAAGGCTTTCCTCAAAAGCGAGGAGAGTGGGGCGTAAGGGAAGAGATGCCTCGTCGTCGCGTAGTCGCCAAGCGGAAGATTCTCCCGGATCCGAAGTTCCAGGACCGGCTCGTCACCAAGTTCGTCAACGACCTGATGCGCAAGGGGAAGAAGTCCATCGCGGAGGGCGTGTGCTACGGCGCCTTCGCCCTCATGGAGGAGCGCGCGAAGGAAGACCCCCTCAAGACGTTCAAGAAGGCCCTGGACAACGTCAAGCCCGTCCTCGAGGTGAAGAGCCGCCGCGTCGGTGGCGCCACCTACCAGGTGCCCGTGGAAGTCCGTCAGGACCGCCGCGTCGCGCTGGGCATGCGCTGGATCATCTCCTACGCCAAGGCGCGTGGTGAGAAGACCATGCAGGAGAAGCTGGCCGGCGAGATCATGGACGCCGCCAACAACCGCGGGAACGCGGTGAAGAAGCGTGAAGACACGCACAAGATGGCGGAAGCCAACAAGGCCTTCGCTCACTACCGCTGGTAGGTCCCGAAAGGGGCTTCGCGGTTGCCGCCCGGATGCGCTGCCAGCGTCCGGGCGGTTTTGTTTGTCAGCCCTGGCAGCAGTCCAAGAGACGTCCGGAAGGAACCGAGTCATGGCCCGTGAGTTCCCCCTCGAGCGCTACCGCAACATCGGCATCATGGCGCACATCGATGCCGGCAAGACGACCACCACCGAGCGGATCCTGTTCTACACAGGCGCCATCCACAAGATGGGCGAGGTGCACGAAGGCACCACCACCACGGACTGGATGGTCCAGGAGCGCGAGCGCGGCATCACCATCACCTCCGCGGCCATCAGCGCCTTCTGGGAGCGGACCGGCCAGCGCTACCGCGTGAACATCATCGACACGCCGGGCCACGTGGACTTCACCATCGAGGTGGAGCGCTCGCTGCGTGTGCTCGACGGTGCCATCGCGGTGTTCGACGCGGTCAACGGCGTGGAGCCGCAGTCGGAGACGGTGTGGCGCCAGGCGGACCGCTACAAGGTCCCGCGCATCTGCTTCATCAACAAGATGGACCGCGTGGGCGCGGACTTCGAGATGTCCGTTGGCACCATCAAGGAGAAGCTCGGCGCGCGTCCCGTGCGCATGCAGCTGCCCCTGGGCAGCGAGGACAAGCTCAAGGGCGTCATCGACCTGGTGCGCATGAAGGCGCTGGTGTTCCAGGACGCGGAGCAGGGCAGCCGCTTCGACGTCGTGGACATCCCGGAGGACTACCAGGAGGCCGCCACCGCCGCGCGCGGGGAGCTGCTGGAGGCCGCGGCGGAGCAGGACGACGCGCTCACGGAGAAGTTCCTCAACGGCGAGGACCTCACCGAGGAGGAGGTGCGCGGCGCCATCCGCAAGGGCTGTGTGGGGCTGAAGCTGTTCCCGGTGTTCTGCGGCTCGGCGTTCCGCCACAAGGGCGTGCAGCCGCTGCTGGACGCGGTGGTGGACTACCTGCCCAGCCCGCTGGACATCCCGCCGATCCACGGCAAGACGCCCAAGGGCGAGGACGCCATCCGCGAGACGCGCGACGACGCGCCCTTCAGCGCGCTGGCGTTCAAGATCATGAACGACCCGTCCTTCTCGTCGCAGACGCTGACGTTCCTGCGCGTCTACTCCGGGAAGCTGGAGGCGGGCACGGCGGTGTGGAACTCCGTGAAGGGCAAGCGCGAGCGCGTCAGCCGGCTCGTGCAGATGCGCGCGGACAAGAAGGACGAGCTCACGGAGTGCTACGCCGGCGACATCTGCGCGGTGGTGGGGCTGAAGCTCGCGACCACGGGCGACACGCTCTGTGACGACAAGCAGCAGATCGTCCTGGAGCGCATGGAGTTCCCCGAGCCGGTCATCGACATCGCCATCGAGCCGAAGTCCACCGCGGACCAGGACAAGATCATCCAGGCCCTGCAGCGGCTGGCCATGGAGGACCCGTCCTTCCGCGTGCGCTCCAACGAGGAGACGGGCCAGACGCTCATCGCCGGCATGGGCGAGCTGCACCTCGAAATCATCGTCGACCGCCTCCTGCGCGAGTTCAAGGTGGACGCGAACATCGGCAAGCCGCAGGTGGCCTACCGTGAGACGGTGACGGCGACGAAGGAGGCGGAGGGCAAGTACATCCGCCAGGCGGGTGGCAAGGGGCAGTACGGCCACATCAACCTGCGCGTGTCCCCGAACGAGCCCGGCAAGGGCTTCGAGTTCGTCAACAGCATCACCGGCGGCGCCGTCTCCAAGGAGTTCGTGGACGCCGCGCGCGACGGCGCGAAGGAGGCCATGCAGAACGGCCCCGTCGCGGGCTACCCCATGGTGGACGTGAAGGTGGAGGCCTACGACGGCTCCATGCACGACGTGGACTCGTCGGAGATGGCGTTCAAGATCGCCGGCTCCATGGCCTTCAAGGACGCGGTCCGCGCGGCGAACCCGGTGCTCCTGGAGCCCATCATGGCCACGGAGGTCGTCACCCCGGAGGCCGCCATGGGCGACGTCATCGGCGACCTGAACGGCCGGCGCGGGAAGATCCTGGGCATGACGCCCCGGCCTGGCGGCGTGCAGGCCATCCAGGCGGAGGTGCCCCTGGCCGCCATGTTCGGGTACTCGACCGACCTGCGCAGCAAGAGCCAGGGAAGGGCGACCTACACCATGCAGTTCAAGCACTACGCACCGGCGCCCAAGTCAGCGCTCAACCCGAGCTACTGACGCCCCGGCCGAAGGGGGAGCCGCCGGGCGAATTCTGTTGACGTTCCAGCGGCTTTGAAGCACACGCAGCACCCTTCGGAAGTTCTCTCGAAGTCCTATACCGCCGGGGTTGCACCGGCGGCGTCGTGAGGAGCGGTTCATGTCCAAGGAAAAGTTCGATCGCAGCCTGCCCCACGTGAACATCGGAACGATTGGGCACGTGGACCACGGCAAGACGTCGCTGACGGCGGCCATCACGAAGGTGCTGGCGAAGACGGGCGGCGC
>NZ_BTTW01000013.1 GCF_036245865.1 Corallococcus caeni
CCTATTCCACCTGGGCCCTCCTCGATGCCGACGCGACGGGCACCCCTCCCATTGGGCGCGCCATCGCCAACTCCCAGGTGTACCTGCTGGACCGCTTCGGCCAGCCGACTCCCTTCGGCGTCCCGGGCGAAGTCTTCCTCGGGGGTGAAGGCCTGGCCCGTGGCTACCTCGGCCAGCCTGCGCTCACTGCGGAGCGCTTCGTCCCCAACCCCTTCAGCACTTCGCCCGGCGCGCGCCTCTACCGCACGGGTGACCTTGCCCGCTGGCGCGCGGATGGCCAGCTGGAGTTCCTGGGTCGCAATGACAACCAGGTGAAGCTGCGCGGCTTCCGCATCGAACTGGGCGAGATTGAGGCCGCGCTGGCCCGCCAGCCTGGGGTGCGGGAGGTGGCCGTCCTCGTCCGTGAGGACGTGCCCGGCGACAAGCGTCTCGTCGCGTACCTCGTCCTTGCTCCCGACGCGCCTTCCGTCAGTGAGCTGCGCCGTGCCTTGCAGCAACTGCTGCCCGGCTACATGGTGCCTGCGCACCTGCTGCCCTTGGACGCGCTTCCGCTCACGCCCAACGGCAAGCTGGACCGGCGTGCTCTGCCCGCGCCGGATGCCCGGCCCTCGCTGGACACGGGCTTCGTCGCTCCGCAGAGCGCTCTGGAGGTGCAGCTTGCCTCCGCGTGGCAGGCCGTCCTTCGCCTCGACAAGGTCGGCGTCCACGACAACTTCTTCGACCTCGGCGGCAACTCGCTGCTGATGGTCCAGCTACACGCGCAGCTGCGCGAGGCTTTGAAGCTCGACGTTCCTCTGGTCGAGCTCTTCCAGGCTCCCACCATCCGCTCACTCGCGAAGCTGTTGAGCCGTGACGGCTCCGAGCAGCCCTCGCTCGAGAAGCATCAGGAGCGGGCCACCAAACAGAAGCAGGTCATGGATCAACAGAAGCGGCTGCTGATGCGCATGAAGGAAGGGAAGAAGAATGGATAGCCTGGTCGAGGAGGGTCCCCAGGATGGCATGGAGACCATTGCCATCATCGGCATGAGCGGGCGCTTCCCCGGTGCGCAGAGCATCGAGGCGCTCTGGGAGAACCTCTGCGCGGGCGCCGAGTCCGTCTCCTTCTTCTCCGACGCAGAGCTGGCCGCCGCCGGTGTCGACGCTTCCGTGCGGGGCCAGCCCGACTACGTGCCCGCCCGCGGCGTGCTCGCGGAGATCGACCAGTTCGATGCCTCGTTCTTCGGCCTCGCTCCCCGCGAGGCCGCCACCATGGATCCCCAGCAGCGCCTCTTCCTGGAGTGCGCCGCCGAAGCCCTCGAGCGCGCGGGCCACGGGGCTCCCGCCGCCGACAACCGCACTGGCGTCTTCGCCGGTGTGAGCATGAACACCTATCTCCTGCACAACCTGTACGGCCACCCGGAGCTGCTGGCCGGTGCCTCGGGGTACCAGGCCGCGCTGGGGAACGATAAGGACTTCGTGGCGACGCGCGTGGCCTACAAGCTCGGCCTGCGCGGCCCCAGCCTTACCGTCCAGACCGCCTGCTCCACCTCGCTCGTCGCCGTCCATGTCGCCTGCCAGAACCTGATCAGCTACCGCTGCGACATGGCGCTGGCCGGGGGCGCCTGCGTCCAGGTTCCGCAGGCCTCCGGCTACGTCTACGAGCCGGAAGGCATCCTGTCGCCGGATGGCCACTGCCGTACCTTCGATGCCAAGGCCCAGGGCACCGTCAGCGGCAACGGCGTCGGTGTCGTCCTCCTCAAGCGCTTCTCGGATGCCCTGCGCGACGGCGACACCGTCTATGCCGTCATCAAGGGCTCGGCCATCAACAACGATGGCGCTCTCAAGGCCGGCTTCACGGCTCCCAGCGTGGATGGCCAGACCGAAGCCATCACCGAAGCGCTCGCCATGGCCGACGTGGAGCCTGCGTCCATCTCCTATGTCGAAGCGCACGGCACCGCCACACCCCTGGGCGACCCCATCGAGCTGGCGGCCCTCAAGCGTGCCTTCCGTTCGTCCTCGCGCGCCACATGCGCCCTGGGTTCCGTCAAATCCAACCTGGGCCACCTGGATGCCGCGGCGGGTGTCACCGGCCTCATCAAGACGGCGCTCGCGCTTCACCACCGCAAGCTGCCCCCCAGCCTTCACTACTCCGCGCCCAACCCGCAGCTTGGCCTGGAGGACAGCCCCTTCTACGTCAATGCCTCGCTGCAGGACTGGCAGCCTCCTGCGGGTGTGCCTCGAAGGGCGGGCGTCAGCGCCTTCGGCATCGGCGGCACCAACGCCCACGTCATCCTCGAGGAAGCCCCCGCGCGGGAGGTCGCTGCTTCCACGAACGCACCGCAGGTGCTGGTGCTGTCGGCGAAGACGGCGTCCGCGCTGGAGAGCGCCACCGCCCAGCTCGCCTCGCACCTGCGGGCCCACCCCGAGCTGCCCCTGGCCGACGTCGCCTTCACCCTCCAGGTCGGTCGCCGCCTGCTGCCCCACCGCCGCTTCCTCGTCGCTTCCGACGCCCTCCAGGCCTCGCAACTTCTCCAGGCCCCCCTGCCTTCTGTCTTCGACGAGTCCGACGACAGGCCCGTCGTCTTCATGTTCCCGGGGGGCGGCGCCCAGTACGCCCTCATGGGCCAGTCCCTCTACGCCTCCCTTCCCCTCTTCCGCGACACCGTCGACCGCTGCGCCTCCCTCCTGCTGCCTCTTCTCGGCCAGGACCTGCGCGCCGTCCTCTACCCCGAGGCCTCCCGCGCCGATGCTTGCGCTTCCCTCCTGCGCCAGCCCCGCCTCGGCCTTCCGGCCCTCTTCGTCACCTCCTACGCGCTGGCCCAGCAATGGCTCGCCTGGGGACTCAAGCCCCAGGCCCTCATCGGCCACTCCCTCGGCGAGTACGTCGCTGCATGCCTCGCGGGCGTCTTCTCACTGAAAGACGCGCTCGCCCTCGTCTGCCTCCGTGGCCGCCTCTTCGAGCAGCTTCCTGCGGGCTCCATGCTCAGCGTCGCCCTCTCCGAGGCTGACGTCCTCCCCTTGCTGGGTGACTCGCTCTCCCTGGCCGCCGTCAACGCTCCCTCCCTCTGCGTTGTCTCCGGCCCTACCGACTCCATCGCCCAGCTCGCTGAGCGTCTTCGCGCCTCCTCCGTCGAGCACCGCGAAATCGCCATCGACGTCGCTGCACACTCCTCCATGGTGGAGCCGCTTCTCGCGGAGTTCACCCGCGCCCTCTCCTCCCTCTCCCTTCAGCCTCCTTCGCTTCCCTTCCTCTCCAACGTCTCCGGCACCTGGATTACCTCCAGCGAAGCCACCAGCCCCGAGTACTGGGCCCGTCACCTTCGCCAGACGGTGCGCTTCGCCTCCGGTGTGCAGACGGCGCTCGCCTCTCTGCCTTCGCCCCTCTTCCTTGAGGTCGGCCCTGGCCAGACGCTCACCCGCCTCGCCCACCTCTCCACTCGCTCGCACCCGGACGCCCTCGTCCTCTCTTCCATGCGTCACCCGCAGGAGGAAGCAGACGACGTGCATGTACTGCTCTCGTCTCTTGGCCGTGCGTGGCTCTCCGGCGTCCCCATCTCCTGGCCTGCCGTCCACGCCACGCCTCCTCGCCGCGCGCTCCTCCCCACCTACCCCTATGAGCGGCAGCGCTTCTGGGTGGAGCCGGGCCACGCCTCCCTGACTGCTCTCGCGGATCCGCTTCGCAAGCAGTCCCGCGTCGAGGACTGGTTCTATCTGCCCTCCTGGAAGCGCTCGCTTCCTCCCGCTGCATCCGTCTCCCCGTCCCGCCGCTGCCTCGTCTTCGTCGACCCGCTCGGCCTCGCCTCCGCCCTCGTCTCGCGCCTCGAAGCACTCGGTCACTCCGTCGTCTCCGTCTCCATGGGCGCGGAGTACCGACGCGAGGGCAGTCACGGGTTCGTCATCGATCCGCGCAACCGCGCGGACTACGGGCGGCTCCTGGGTGAGCTGAGCGCCGGCCAATCCCCACCGGACCTCATTCTCCACGGTTGGGGACTCACGCGTCCGGACGCCGACGTTCTCCAGCGGTACCTGGACCTCGGCTTCTACAGCCTGCTGTTCCTCACCCAGGCACTCGGGAGCCAGCACCTCTCGGAGTCGCTGGGCATCGTGGCGCTGTCGAATGGGACGCAGGAGGTCACCGGCCATGAGCCGCTGAACGCCGCGAAGGCGGCCGTCCTGGGCCTCTGCAGCGTGATTCCGCAGGAGCACCAGAACCTCACCTGCCGGAGCATCGACGTGGAGCTCCCAATGGATGCGGCGGGCACCGCCACGCTCGCGGCCCGGCTCGTGAAGGAAGTGCTCGCCGACGTGAAGGACGCGGAGGTCGCCTACCGCGGCAGCCACCGCTGGGTGAGGACCTTCGAGCAGGTTCCCTCGCGTCCCTCCACCGAAGCCGCCCTCCCGCTCCGGCAGCGCGGCACCTACCTCATCACCGGCGGGCTCGGGAAGATCGGCCTCGAGCTTGCGCGACACCTGGCGCGCACCGTCCAGGCCCGGCTGGTGCTCCTAGGCAGGACCGGCGTGCCGACCCGTGAGGAGGCGAGCACGGCGGACGCGCCGACCCGCGAGCGGCTCCGTGCACTCGACGAGTTGGAGGCCCTGGGCTCCGAGGTCCTGGTGCTCCGCGCGGACGTGGCGGACGCGGGGCAGATGTCCGCGGCGCTCGAAGCGGCCACCGCCCGCTTCGGGCCCCTCCATGGCGTCATCCACGCAGCGGGCACGACGGGTGACCGGGCCGTCCGCCTCATCGACGAGGCCGCGCCCACCGACTGTGACTGGCACTTCGATCCCAAGGTGCGGGGCCTCCAGGTGCTGGCCTCGCTGCTGGAGGGACGCGAGCTCGACTTCTGCATCCTGTGCTCGTCGCTGGCGTCGGTCCTGGGTGGACTCGGCTACGCCGCGTACGCGTCCGCCAACCGGTTCATGGACGTCTTCGCCCAGGCTCACGGCCGGACCTCCACGTACCCCTGGATCTCCCTGAACTGGGAGGGCTGGCGGACGGACGCGCCGCCTGTGCGGGACAACGCGCTCGGCGCGACGCTCCAGGAGCTGACCGTCACTTCCTCCGAAGGCGTGAAGGCCTTCGAGCACCTCCTGGCCCTGGAGCCCGTCGCCCAGGTGCTCATGTCCACGGGCTCGCTCCAGGCCCGGCTCGACCGGTGGACCCGGTTCCAGGAGGACGGCGCCGTCCCGGGCGGCACCACCTCCCGCGCGAACCTCGCGCACGCCCGTCCGCAGCTGCGCACCGAGTACGTCGCGCCCCGCGGCGAGCTGGAACAGACCATCGCGGACCTGTGGCAGACGCTGCTCGGGCTCGACCGGGTCGGCATCCACGACAACTTCTTCGAGCTGGGTGGGCACTCGCTGCTGGCCACCCAGCTCACCACCCGGCTGAAGGCCACCTTCAAGGTGGAGCTTCCGCTGCGCCGTCTGCTGGCAAGCCCCACCGTCGCCAGCATCGCGGACGTCGTCCTCGAGGCGCAGGCCGAGCAGGTGGATGACGACACCCTGGCCCGGATGCTCGCCGACATCGAAGCGATGTCCAGCGAGGACGCCGCGGACCTGCTGTCCGAAAGCGAGGCCTCATGAACGCCGTGACACCGCTCCTTCCCCATCCATCCCAACGAGAGGAATCTCCCGTGAACAAGAACGTCCTTTCGGAGCTCATGCGCAGCGGGACCGAGCTCCTCGCCGAGGAAGATCCCGCGCTCTTCGCGCTGCTCGAAGGTGAGTACGAGCGTCAGCAGGACACGCTCGTGATGGTCGCCTCGTGCAGCATCGCCGACCCTTCGGTGCTCGCGTGCCAGGGCTCGGTGGCGGTCAACGTGACCGCCGAGGGCTACCCGGGCAAGCGCTACCACGCCGGCTGCGAGCGCATCGACGGCATCGAGCAGCTGGCCATCGACCGGGCCAAGGCTGCCTTCGGGGCGCAGTACGCGAACACCCAGCCGCACTCGGCGACGTCGGCTAACTACATCGTCATGTCGCACCTGCTGTCGCCGGGCGACACCATCCTGGGCATGGGCCTGCGCGCGGGCGGCCACCTGACGCACGGGTCCAAGGTCTCCATGTCCGGGCAGTACTTCCGCTCCGTCCACTACGGCGTCGATGAGAACGGCTTCATCGACTACGAGCAGGCCGCGCGGATGGCGCGGGAGTTCAAGCCCCGGCTCATCATCTGCGGCGCCACCGCGTACTCGCGCGTCGTCGACTTCCGCCGCTTCCGGGAGATCGCCGACGAGGTGAACGCCTACCTGCTGGCAGACATCTCGCACATCGCCGGGCTGGTCATCACCGGGCTCCACCCGAACCCCATCGACCACGCCCACTTCACCACCACGTGCACGCACAAGCAGCTCTACGGGCCGCGCGGCGGGCTCATCCTGCTGGGGCGCGACCATGAGGCGATGGGTCCGGACGGCAAGCACACGCTGACCGACCTGATGCGCCGCGCGGTGTTCCCCTACTTCCAGGGCGCGCCCATCATCAACGCCATGGCGGCCAAGGCCCGGGCCCTGGCCGTCGCCGTCACGCCCGGGTTCAAGGCCACCGCGGAGCGCATCGTCGAGGACGCGCGCGCGCTGGCGCAGGCGCTCCAGGAGCGCGGCTACCGCATCATCTCCGGCGGCACGGACAACCACATCGTGCTCGTGGACGTCGCGGCGCGGGGCCTCACCGGCATCCTGGCGGAGCAGGCGCTGGAGGCCTGCGGCATCATCGTCAACAAGAACTCCATCCCGGGCGACAAGAACCCGGCGGAGATCGCCAGCGGCGTGCGGCTGGGCACCAACACGCTGGCGGGCCGAGGCTACGGCCCGCGCGAGATGGAGCTGTGCGCCGACCTCTTCCACCGCGTCCTCTCCGGCATCGAGGTGCTGGGGCCGCGCGAGTACAGCCTCAACCCCACCCTCCAGGCCGGCATCCGCGCGGAGGTCCGCGCCCTGTCCCGGCGCTTCCCCCTTCCCCGCTACGCGGCCGCCCACCCCGAGCCGTAGGCGTCACTCCCTCCCGAGCACGACGGACCTCTCCATGAGCGACCTCTCCAAGCGACTCGCCGCCCTTCCTCCCGAGAAGCGCGCCCTGCTGTCACGGCAGCTCAAGAACAAGACCGAGTCCCCCCGGGGTCCGGCCGTTCCCCGGCGGCCCCCGAACGTGGCCGTGCCGCTCTCCTTCGCCCAGCAGCGGCTCTGGTTCCTGGACCAGCTGGAGCCCGACAGCCCGCTCTACAACGTCCCCACCAACGTGCGGCTCACGGGGAAGCTGGACGCGGAGGTGCTGCGACGCAGCCTGAATGAGATCGTCCGCCGGCACGAGGTCCTCCGCACGACCTTCACGCCCCAGTCCCAGGACGGGCGCGCCGTGCAGGTCATCGCACCGGCGCTGTCGCTGGCGCTGCCGGTGGTGGACCTCCAGGACCTGCCCCGCGCCGAACAGGACGCGGCGGTGGAGCGGCACGCCCTCGCCGAGGCACGGCACGTGTTCGCCTTGCAGAAGGGGCCCCTGGTCCGCGCGACGCTGCTGCGCCTGGCGGAGCGGGAGCACGTGCTGCTCCTGAACATGCACCACATCATCTCCGACGGCTGGTCCATGGGCGTGATGCTCCAGGAGATGGGCACGCTCTACGCAAGCCTCGCCGCGGGCCGCGCTTCGGTCCTGCCGGAGCTGCCCGTGCAGTACGCGGACTACTCCGTGTGGCAGCGCGAGTGGCTGAGCGGTGAGGAGTACGCGAAGCAGGCCGCGTACTGGAAGGCGCGGCTTTCGGGCAGCCTGCCGGTGCTGGAGCTGCCCACGGACAGGCCCCGCCCGGCGGTCCAGTCCTTCCGCGGCGCGCACCACCTCTTCCACCTGGATGCGCCCCTCACGACGGCGCTCAAGGACGTGAGCCGTCAGGAGGGCGTCACGCTCTTCATGACGATGCTGGCCGCCTTCAAGCTGCTGCTCCACCGCTACAACGGCCAGGTGGACCTGCTGGTGGGCACGCCCATCGCCAACCGCACCCAGCCGGAGCTGGAGGGCCTCATCGGCTACTTCGCCAACACGCTGGTGCTGCGCACGAGCCTCGACGGAGACCCGAGCTTCCGCGCGTTCCTGAAGCAGGTCGAGGACGTGTGCCTGGGCGCGTACGCGCACCAGGACCTCCCCTTCGATCAGCTGGTGGAGCTCATCCAGCCGGAGCGGAGCCTCAGCCACATGCCGCTGTTCCAGGTCATGTTCGTGTTCCGCAACGACCCGTCGAAGCCGCTGGCGCTGCCGGAGCTGACGATGGCGCCCATGGAGGTGGAGAGCGGGACGTCGAAGTTCGACCTGACGCTCTATCTCATGGAGGTCGAGGGCCGGCTCCAGGTGTCGCTGGAGTACAGCACCGACCTCTTCGACGCGGCCACCATCCACCGCATGGAGGGGCACTTCCGCACGCTCCTCGCCAGCCTGGCCGCGGATCCCGGCCAGCGCCTGTCGCGCGTGCCGCTGCTCACCGCGCCCGAGCAGCAGCAGCTCCTGCGGGACTGGAACGCCACGGACCTGGCGTTCCCGGAGCGCGCGTGCCTGCATGAGCTGTTCGAGGCGTGGGTGGACCGTGCGCCGGACGCCGTCGCCGCCGTGTGCGGCGAGGAGGCGCTGAGCTACCGGGAGCTCAACCGGCGCGCGAACCAGCTGGCCCACCGCCTGCGCGCACTCGGCGTGGGGCCCAACGTCAAGGTGGGCATCTGCGTGCGGCGCTCGCTGGACGCCGTGGTGGGCCTGATGGGCATCGTGAAGGCGGGTGGCGCCTACATGCCGCTGGATCCCGCCTACCCGAAGGAGCGCCTCCAGTTCATGCTGGAGGACGTCCAGGCGCCGGTGCTGCTCACGCAGTCGCCGCTGCTGGAGCGGCTGCCCGCGCAGCGCTCGCGGGTGCTCTGCCTGGACACGGACTGGGCGGAGATTGCCCGGGAGCCGGACACGAACCCGGCCCACGTGGCGACGCCGGAGGACCTCGTCTACGTCATCTACACGTCGGGCTCCACGGGCAACCCCAAGGGCGTGATGCTGGACCACCGGGGCCGGGTGAACAACTTCACCGACTTCAACCGCCGCTTCCAGGTGGGCCCCGGGGACGCCGTGCTGGCCCTGTCCTCGCTGAGCTTCGACATGTCCGCGTATGACGTCTTCGGGACGCTGGCCGCAGGCTCCACCATCGTGCTGCCCGTCGCGGCGCTCGAGCGTGACCCGGCCCACTGGGCGCAGCTCATGGTCCAGCACCGCGTCTCCGTCTGGCACTCCGTGCCCGCGCTGCTGGAGATGCTCCTGGCCAGCGTGGGCACCGACGGCGAGCGAGTCCCCCGCTGGCTGCGCCTGGTGCTCCTGGGTGGCGACTGGATCCCCGTCTCGCTGCCGGACCGGCTCAAGGCGGTGGTCGCGGGTGCTCGGGTCATCAGCCTGGGCGGCGCCACGGAGATCTCCATGGACTCCACCATCTACGACGTCGTGGAGACCGACCCCGCGTGGAAGAGCATCCCGTACGGCATGCCCATGACGAACCAGCTCTGCTACGTGCTGGACGCGCAGCTGCAGCCGGTGCCCATCGGCGTGCCAGGCGAGCTGCACCTGGGCGGCGTGGGGGTGGCCTGGGGCTACCTGAACCGGCCGGAGCTGACGGCCACGAAGTTCATCCCGCACCCGTTCAGCACGCGCCCCGGCGGGCGGCTCTACAAGACGGGGGACCTGGCCCGCTACCGTCCGGATGGCAACCTGGAGCTGCTGGGCCGCATCGACAACCAGGTGAAGATCAACGGGCTGCGCATCGAGCTGGGAGAGATTGAAGCCGCCCTGCGCAAGCTCCCCGGCGTCGACGAGGTCATCGTCGTCGCCCGGGCCGAGGGCTCGGGCCCCAAGCGATTGGTGGCCTACGTCGTGCCCGATGCGGGCCAGGCGCTGACGGCGGAGGACGTGAGGGCCGCCCTCAAGGCCCAGATCCCCGAGTACATGGTGCCCACGGCCTACGTCTTCCTGGAGGCCCTGCCGCTGACGCCCAACGGCAAGGTGGACCGGCGCAACCTGCCGGCACCCCAGTTGATCCGCCAGGACGCGCAGCCGGTGGTGGCGCCGCGCACGCCCGAGGAGAAGGTGCTGGCGGGCATCTGGAGCGCGCTGCTGGGAGTCGAGCAGCTCAGCGTGCACGACAACTTCTTCAGCCTGGGCGGCGACTCGGTGCTGGGCGTGCAGCTGGTCGCGCGGGCGAGGCAGGCGGGGCTCCACCTCACCCCGAAGCAGCTCTTCCAGCACCAGACGCTCGCCGCGCTGGCGGAGGTGGTGGAGCCCGTCGCCGCGCGGCCCGCGGAGGAGGCCTCGGGGCCCCGGCTCACGGCCCGGCAGCAGCAGGTCGCGGACCGGATGCGCGCGGAGGACGCCAGCATCGAGGCGCTGTACCCCGTCTCCCCCATGCAGCGGAACATGCTGACGCGGGACCGGGGGCCGCATGCCCCAGGGCTCTACGTCGTCCACGCCAGCATGCAGCTCCCGGGTGACCTCCACGTGGAGCGCTTCCGGGAGGCCTGGCAGCGCGTGCTGGCGCACCACCCGGTCCTCCGGACGGGCTTCGTCTGGGAGGGACTGGACGAACCGTTGCAGGTGGTGCGCCGCGCGGTGGACGTGCCGCTCGAGGCCCATGACTGGCGGCACCTGTCCCTGGACGCGCAGCGGGAGCAGCTGGCGGCGCTGCTGCTGGCGGACCGGCGGCGCGGGTTCGAGCTGTCACAGGCGCCGCTGATGCGGCTGCTGCTCATCCACGTGGACGCGAGCACGTACTACTTCACCTGGAGCAACCACCACGCGCTGCTGGATGGCTGGTCCCGGGCCATCGTGCTGAAGGACGTGTTCCTCACCTACCGGGCGCTCCTGGCGAACGAGGCCCCGCCGCTCCAGGCGCGGCGCTCCTATGCGGACTACATCGGGTGGATCCAGCAGAAGGACGCCGCCGCGTCCGAGCAGTTCTGGCGGCAGCAGCTGAGCGGTTTCTCGGGTCCGGAGCCCCTGGTCCTCGGGCCCGCCCCTGCCCCGCTGGCCCTTCAGGAGGACCGGTTCGACAAGCAGAGCCTGACGCTGTCCGCGGCCACCACCGCGGCGCTCCAGGCGATGGGCCGACAGCACCAGCTCACGGTGAACACGCTGGTCCAGGGCGCCTGGGTCCTCCTGCAGCACCACCATGGACAGGGCGGGAAGGACGTCGTCATCGGCGTGACCTCCTCGGGCCGGCCCACGGACATGGCCGACGTGGAGACGGTCGTCGGGCTGTGCATGAACACACTGCCCCTGCGCATCCAGGTGGACCCTGGCACGCTGCTCGTGCCCTGGCTGAAGGAGCTGCAGACCCGTCAGGTCGATGCGCGCCAGCACGAGTACACGCCCCTGCCGCGCATCCAGCAGCTCGCGGGCATGTCTCCGGACACCGTCCCCTTCGAGAGCATCATCGTGTTCGAGAACTACCCGGTGGATCCGGCGCTGCTCGAGGTCGGGAAGGGCTGGGTGGGCAAGCATCCGCTCGCCCGGGAGAACTACGACGTCGCACAGACGGAGTTCCCGCTGCGCGTCGAGGTCATCCCCGGCGCGGAGCTACAGCTGGTCCTCTCCTACTACCGGAGCCGCCACGGCGCGGAAGCCATCACCCGGCTCCTGGAGGAGTTCCAGGCCCTGCTGGAAGGCATGATCGCTGGACCGGAGCAGCCCCTCCGCTCACTGGTCCAGCGCCACCTGTAGCTCGGCCGCGTACCCAGAACTCTCGCTGCTCAGTCGTCACGCGTAAGCGCATGACTACTGAGCAGCGAAGAGCGGCTGTCCCTGGAGCGGCGCACCCGCCGTGACCTGCAAATAGAACGGCGAGGCGGGATTGACGATGGCGGAGTAGATGCGCGTCGCCCACTCCTTGACGCCGCCTGCCTGTGAGAACGCGCCATCAACCGTCAGCTTGCCGGCCACACCGTTCCAACGGCCGCTGGCCTTGGACCAGTCAATACTGCCCAGTCGCTTGAGGATTTCGGCCTGCGGCAGCCTCTTCGTCGAATCCGACTCCAGGTGGACGGCATGCCCCACGGCTCCAAGCGCGGCGAGCACCTGGGGCGTGGACGCAACACTGTCGCGACGGGTGAGCTGCTCACCCAGGGTGGCGGTCAACGCCCGCATCCACTCGGTGGCGCTTTCGCGCAGGCGCTCCAACTCGTCCTCGTCCATGTCGTCGGGGATGTTGGACTTCTGGACGCCGGAGAGGCCCAGGAGGATGCAGGCCGCGAACTGGGAGAGGCTGCCCAGGGTGAGGGGCTTCTCGTCGGTCGCCTGCCGCCGCTTCGGATCCAGTGCGGCCGCGACGGCGGGCTGCTGCTCCAGGATGGACTGCACCGTCGCAATCAGCGGATCATCCTGGTTGTTGAGCGACTGTCCCGAGTGCTTGATGCCCCGCCGGTTGCGGATGAAGAAGCTGTGCTTGGCCCAGGCAAGCGTCGCGTCGAAGTGCAGCTCGTAGGTGATGGAGATGGAGTCCAGCTTCCTGCGCAGCTCCTTGAGCCGCTCCACCTCCTTCTGGTCTCCAACCCGGCTCGCGCCCGCGCTGCGCTCGCTAATCCGCTGCATCAGGAGGAACAACGCAGCGGCCTGGGTCTCCGAGTCGGTGTTGACGACAATGGAGCCGTGGTTGATCCAGGCGGTCGCGAGTCCCAGCGGGCCGTAGCCATCCGGCTCCTGCTCCAGATAGCCGCCGTTCTCCACGTCCACGAGGCGCGTCAGGACGGGATCCGGGGTGTAGAGCGACTGGGCAGGAAGACTGTAGTGCTGCTCGGAGAGCACTCGCCGCTCGATGTAGTCCGCGTACTTCTGGACGTTGGTCAAACGGGCGCCCGTGAACTCGCGCTGGACCTGCTCACGCAACGCTTCGACTTCATCAAGCTGGGCGAAGCTGGCGTCCAGTCGGGCTTTCTTGCTCGCCCTCTCCAGGTCCATCGGGCTTGCGTGAAGGAGCGCCGTTCGGAACACCGAAAACGGAACGGAGCCTACGATCTTCTTGTGCGACCCATTGATCTCCAGGGTGCCATCCAAGCGCACACCCATCCTGCGGAGGTTCATGACCGTCTGTTGCATGGTGGTGGCTGCCTTCTTGAAGTGAGCGGTGCAGGCCGCTCCGATCGCGATTCCGACCGGTCACTTTCAATTAGCGCTCCGCCGTGGGGGCGCCCATCCCCCGTCGGAGGGATGGACACCCGCGCAGATGGCCACCGCGCTCAGTTCGAACGCGCGGGCTCCAGGAGGCCGAACTCCACGCCGGTCGGATCCGTCAGCACCGCGAGGCTTCCACCCGCGGGGCCTGCCCTGCGTGGGACCAGGACCTTCGCGCCCAGTCGCACGGCGTGCTCACGCGTTGCGTCCAGGTTGTCCACCCGGAGGTGCGTGCGCCAGTGCTGCCTTGCGTCCGGGGACTCCTCCGCGCTGGCGACCTGGCCTGCCGGGGTGCTGTCCGCCGCGAAGAGGGTGCCGCCGTCAGCCGAGGACTGCAGCCTCCAGCCGAAGACCTTTCCGTAGAACTCCTTCGCCCGGGCGACGTCGGGGGTGATCAGCGTCTCCCAGCAGAAGGCTCCTACCTCCGCCTTCGGCGGCACCGGGGTGCCCGGCGGGCTCTTCACCGCCGCGAGCATCGCCTCCGCGTAGTCCACCACCCGGGCCACCCTCCCCAGCCCGGGCACTTCCCTGAGCCCCGGCAGCGCCCCGCCCCCGTCCGCGGAGGCGATCACCACCGAGGCGTCCACGTTGTCCACCGAGACGAAGCTCACCCAGCCCGTCCCGAACCCCACCCGCTGGGCCTGGCGGATGGCCCCCAGGGGCTGCTCCGCCAGCCGGATGGTCGTCCCCGCCCCCGGTGCGGCCTCCTGGTACGTCCAACCGAAGAGGTCGGCGTAGAAGGCCTTCGCCTTCTCCGGCTCCGGCGTCGTCAGCTCCCGCCACACCACACGCCCCAAGATGGCCCTTCCCTCACGCATCTGGCCCTGCCTTTCGCTCCGTGAATGGGGTCGTCTTCCACTCTCCGACACTGGTCCCGCCGCCGGGCCGCCAAAGCCGTGCTTTTTCGCTGCGTGGCCCTTAGGTTCCGGATCAGGATGGTCGCGGCCCCTGCATGTGTCTCGGGCGTAAAGGTACCAGGAGGAAACATGGCTGGCACGGATGTACTGGATATCGGGGATTCCAATTTCAAGAAGGAAGTCTTGGAGTCAGACGTTCCCGTGCTCGTGGACTTCACGGCCGCCTGGTGCGCTCCCTGCCGGGCCATTGCTCCCGCCGTCGCGGAGCTGGCGACCCGCTACAAGGGTCAGATGAAGATCGCCAAGCTCGACGTCGACGCCAACCAGGACACGTCCCAGGAGTACGGCATCCGTTCGCTGCCGACCCTGCTGGTGTTCAAGGGCGGCAAGGTCGTGGAGCAGATCGTCGGCGCGGTGCCCAAGAGCCGGCTCGAAGGCGCCATCACGAAGATCCTGTCGCCGCAGGTGTGATTGCTGGGAGCCACGGGCTCCCTGAACTCAAGGCTCCATCGCCCGCATGTTCCGGACGATGGAGCCTTTGTTTTTTCTAGCGGTCCTGGAGCGCGGGCGTCCCCAGCACCTGTCCCAGCGCCGCGTCCAGCTCCGCTCCGGACAGGCCCTCCACATAGGCGCGGATGCGCTCCAGGTCGCCCTCCGGGGTGTCTCCCGGCGGGGGCGGCGGGGCCGGGGTTGGGGCCTCAGGCTGCTTCACCTGGACAGGGGCGGGCTCCGGGGCTTCTTCCTGGAACAGGGTGCGCACCCGCTCCGCGTGCTCCGTCATGAAGTACGTGGCCAGCATGTCGAGCGTCATGTTCTCGAAGAGCAGCGTGGCCGGCAGCTTCCCGAAGTCCTTCTCCAGCTGCTTGATGACCGACAGGTTCACCAGCGAGTCCACGCCGTAGGTCTCGAAGGTCGCCTGCGGATCGAAGCGCTCGGGCGCGATCTTCAGGAGCGTGGAGAACACGCCGGTGACGTGAGCCAGCGTCCGCGCGCGCAGGTCCAGGACCGGCGTGGGGGCCGGCTTCCGCTTCGTGGGGACGGGCTTCTCCCGGCGGGTGGGCTCGGGCGCGGGGGCCGTCCGGGCGGCGTGCACCACCTGCCCCGTGCTCCGGGCGATCACCACGTCCTGCCCTGCCCCCGTGGCGTGCGGGACGAAGGCGGCCTTCGCGAAGCCCGCCTGGCCCAGCAGCGCGGTCCACCCGGCGCCGTCGAGCAGCGGCGAGTGCTCGATGCGGCCCTCGCCCTCCTCGTAGAGCCACCAGCCCTGCGTCATGCCGAAGACGAGCGTCGTGAAGTCCCATACGCGGGTGAGCTCGTTGATGACCACCAGCCCTCCCCTGCGGAGCATGCGCTGGATGTGGCCCAGCGTGCGGCCCATGTTCCGGGTCGCGTGCAGCACGTTGGTGGCGAGCACCAGGTCCACGCTCCCGGGCTCGATGCCCTGCGCGCCGGGGTCCGCTTCGATGTTCAGGACCTTCGGCTCCAGGAAGGCGTGCGCCGTGCCGTACTTCTCCGCTCCGTACCGGACGAACCCCGCAGAGACGTCCGTGTAGACGTAGCGCACGTGCTGCCCCAGCTCCTGGAGCGCGGTCAGGACGTGCTCGCTGGTGCCTCCGGTTCCGGCTCCCACTTCGAGGATCCGGACGACGCTCGTCGGGGCTTCCGCCACCCGGGCCTGCACGTACGCGCGGATCGCGTTCGCCACCAGGCCGTTGAAGAAGTCCGCGATGGGGTTGCCCTTGTAGACGCGTTCGACCTTCTCCATGGACCCCTGCGGGAAGAGCACCGCGGTGGCCTCGCGGCGGCCGGTCAGCACGTCCGGGTAGGCGTCCAGACAGAGAGCCAGCAGGGAGATGAGGTGCCCCAGGTCGGGATGCGCGGTGAGCAGCCGCTGCTTCCACGTCTCCAGCCCGCTCGCGTCGGGTGCCTGGGAGGCTTCCGGCCTCACGTGGATGCCGGTGCCCTGGCGCTCGACGTAGCCGCCCCGCTCCAGCACGCCCATCAGCGCCTGCCAGAGGCGGGAGTGCTCCTCCACCACGCCGACCTTGCGGGCCTGCGCATGGAGGTCCCACTCCTCACCCGCGCTGCCCACGGCGCCCAGGCGCTTCAGCGCGCCCAGCAGCACCGCCCGGCCCCACTGTTCGACGTCGGCGTAGGCCGTGGCCGCGCCGCGCAGGTTCGACTCCGCCCGCCGGCCCCAGGTGCTTGCCTCCTCCAGCGCTCTTGCATCGAGCCTCTTCGCACCGGGCGCGTACACGTCCACGCTCCGGCTGAAGTCCACGCCCAGCCGCTCCAGGAGGGGCCGCGTGGCCTTGAAGAGCATGACCTGCGGCGTCGCTCCCGCGAGCACCGCCTCCATGCCGTCCATGCCCTCCGCGACCTCGATGGGCAGGATGCCTTGCTGGGCCAGCCGCTGCTGATGGTGCGCGTTGGCCACCGCGCCCACGCTGCCCCAGTAGCCCCAGTTCAGGACGAACGCGGGGAGGCCCTTCGCCTCACGCACCCACGCGCCAAACGCGTCCTGGAACGTGCTCCCCGCAGCGTAGTTCGCCTGCCCCGCGTTGCCCCAGATGGACTGGCCCGAGGAGAAGAAGACCGCGCACTCCAGCGGCTCTCCCTCCAGCGCCGCGTGCACCGCCACGCTCGCCTTCACCTTCGAGTCCAGCACCGAGCGCAGCACGTCCTCCGTCATGCGCTCGAGCGCGCAGTCGTGGAGGACCATCGCCAGGTGGAAGACGCCGTGCACGGTGCCGAAGCGCTGCTTCGCTTGCGCCACGACGCGCGCCGCTTCACCCGGCTTCGTCACGTCCGCCCGCACGTACTCCACTTCGGCTCCGGCGGCCTCCAGCCCCTTCAGCTTCTGCGCGAGTTCTCCTGCCGCCTCGCGCCGTCCCACGATGACCAGCCGCGCCGCGTACTTCCTCGCCAGCCACTCCCCCACCGCCAGCCCGATGCCTCCTCCTCCTCCCACCAGCAGGTACACGCCCCGCTGCCTCAGCGGCACCCGCCCCTGCTGCAGCCGCTTCACCGGCAGCAGCCGCCTCGCGTACCGGCGCCCCTGCCTCAGCGCCACGTCCGCTCCCTTGCCGTCCCCTTCCTCTCCCACCACGCCTTCCACCCACTGGCTCCGTGCGATGTCCTCGACACCCACGTCCACGTAGCTCACCCGCAGCGCCGGGTACTCATTCGCCACGGCCTTGGCGAAGCCCTGCACGCTCGCGCCCCAGGGACGCGGGCTCTCGCCCTCCACCACCCGGTGCGCTCCCACCGTCACCACCCTCAACTCCAAAGGCTTGAGCGCCCAGCCATGCGCGCTCAGCGCTTTCACCAGACTGAAGAGGGCCACCACACCCCGCTCCTGGCTGGCTTCCAGTGCAACTTCGTCCTCCACGCTGGCCGTGGGCTTCGCGTCCGCGCCTCCCAGGAAGTACAGCCGCGTCAGGCCTCCGGCCTCTTGCAGCCACTCCTGCGCTCCGGCTTCGTCACGCCGGTTCCACTCCCACTGGCCCGGGCCGTGCCGGTGCGTGCGCTCCGACAACTTCACCCGCACCACGCCCTCCGCCGCGTGCGCCTGCGCCAGGGCCTCTTCAAGCTCCGCACTGCCTTCGTGGCCTACCAGCACCACACGCGCGCCCGATACGTGGCCTGAAGTCCGCGTTTCTTCCGGCTTGGCGCTGCGTTCCTGCCGCACTGCTGACGCGCCCCTCTGTGTGGCTGGAGCCGGCTCCCACTTCGGCACGTACAGGAGTGCTTCGGCCTTGGCTGGCACTTCCGACGCGGACTCTCGCCACTCGCGCAGTGCCACTTCCTTCAGCTCGACGCAGGGTTCGCCATCGCGGTCCAACAGCGTGATGTCGTAGCGCAGCCCTCCCGATGACTGGACGTGGACGTAGACCTCCGGTGGCACAGGGCCGCGCACCGCGACCTCTTCCACCGCGAAGGGCACCGCGAGACCGTCGCTCGCCCTCAGCCCCAGGATGCTCTGCAACGCTCCATCCAGGACGCCGGGGGGCAGCGCCCAGCGGCCCCAGGCCTCTTGCTGCGCGGCGCTGGCTTCCAGGCGCGCGAGGACCTCTTCCTCACTGCTCCACAGCTCACGCACCGTCTGGAAGCCTTCGCCGTAGCGCAGACCCAGGGCCTCGAAACGCGCGTACACCTCGCTGGCTTCTAAATGACGGGCGCAACGGCCACGCACCTCGTCCAGCGACACCGCCGCGTCGTCGCTCTCCTCGAAGCCTTGGGCCAGGACTTCACCGCTCGCGTGCGTCGTCCACTCGGCGGCCCCGGGCTGCTGGCTTCGGACCTCGAACTCCAGCCGGTCCGCTTCGTCCTTGCGGAGCGTCAGCCGCACCTCGCGCCCTGCCCCGTCCACGACCAGCGGCTGTGACCAGCGCACCCGCCGCAGCGTGTACTTCCCGGGGCCCAGCGCCTGACGCGCCGCCGCGGTGGCCATCTCCAGGTAGGCCACTCCCGGCAACATGGCGCGGCCTCGGACCTGGTGCTCCGCGACCACCCAGGCGGAGTCTGACAGGCGCTGCTGGAAGACCAGCCCGCTGCCCAGGCTCGCCTCCGGCTTCAACCGCCCGAGCAGCGGATGCGGCCCCACCAGGCCTCCCTCCATCGCGGCGGCGTCCACCCAGTGCCGCTCGCGCGCGAAGGGATACGTGGGCAGCGACACGCGCCGGCAGGCCTCGTGCCCCGGCAGGCGCCAATCGATTGCCGCGCCTTCCACCCAGGCCTCCGCGAGACTCGACAGTCGTCCTCGCTGCTGCCAGCCCTCCAGCAGGCGCCGCGCGTCCTCGTCCGAGCTCAGCAGCGCGGACTTGCGGCCCGCGCCCCGATACAGCCCGTCCGCTGCACGACCCTCCAGGAAGGCCTCCAGCTTCGTGAGCAGCGCCGCCTTGCTGTCGGCCACGATGGCCAGGCGCTCCTCCATCGGCTCGCGTCCGACCTGGAGCGTGAAGGCCACGTCGCAGGGACGGACGCCTTCCGGCTCCATGCGCTCCCGCACGTAGCGGACCAGTCGCTCCGCGGCTTCCCGCAGCCGGTCCGGTCCCTTCGCGGACAGCGGGAACAACCACGGGCCTTCCGGCGCCTGTGCCCCGGTCTTCTCCTCGCGGAACTCCTCCAGCACCACGTGGGCGTTCGCGCCTCCCGCGCCGAAGGAGCTAACGGCCGCCCTTCTCGGGCCGTGTGCCTTCACAGGCCACGGGGCCAGTTCCTTCTGCACGACGAGGGGCGCGTCCGCGAAGCGGATGTTCGGATTCGCGGGCTCCGAATGGAGCGAGGGCACGAGCTGCCCGTGCTTCAACTGCAACAGGACCTTCGTCACCCCCGCGATGCCCGCCGCCGCCTCCAGGTGGCCGATGTTCGACTTCACGGAGCCCATGGGCACGCGCCCCTGATCCGCCGAGGGTGCTCCGAAGGCGCGCGTCAGCCCGGTGACTTCGATGGGGTCCCCGAGCGACGTCCCCGTGCCGTGCGCCTCCAGGTAGCCCAGTTCCCGCGCGTCGACCTTCGCACGGCGCAGCGCCTCGGCGATGACGTCGCCCTGGGCGTTCGGGTTGGGCACCGTGTAGCCATTCGTCTTGCCGCCGTGGTTGAGCGCCGAGCCCTTCACCAGCGCGTACACCCGGTCCCCGTCCGCGAGCGCCTTGCGCAGGGGCTTGAGCAGCACCGCGCCCACGCCCTCGCCGGGCACGTAGCCGTCGCCCCCTGCTCCGAACGAACGGCACCGTCCGTCGCTGGAGGCGAAGCGGCCCTGGCTCAGCAGCGTGTACTTGTGCGGATGGATGGACAGGTTCACCCCGCCCGCCACCGCCACGTCACACTCGCCCGAACGCAGGGACTGGCAGGCCAGGTGGATCGCCGTGAGCGACGACGAACAGGCCGTGTCCACCGCCAGGCTGGGGCCCTGGAAGTTGAAGAAGTAGGAGATGCGATTGGCGATGGACCAGTGCCCTGACTGCGCCCGCGAGGCCTGGCCCCGGAGCGCGGCCTCCACGCCCAGCCATTCGTACTGGCCGTACATCACTCCGACGAACACGCCCGTCCTGGGCGCCTTGGGGGCCAGGGTGCGCCGCGTGTAGCCCGCGTCCTCGAACAGCGACCAGACCGTCTGCAGGAAGAGGCGCTCCTGCGGATCCATCCCCTCCGCTTCCCGCGTGGATATGTTGAAGAAGAGCGCGTCGAACGCCGCCACGTCCGACAGGAAGCCGCCCCACTTCGAGTAGCTCCGGCCCTCCGCGTCCTTGTCCGCGTCGAAATAGGGCGGGTACTCCCAACGCCCCAGCGGGATCTCCGTGATGCAGTCTCGCCCCGCCTTCAGGTTGTCCCAGAAGGCCCAGAGGTCGTCCGCCATCGGATAGCGCCCGCTCACGCCCACGATGGCGATGGCATCCTCCATCGGGTCCGCGCGCTCCCACGCGGCCGGGCGCACATCGCGTTTGGCCTCTTGCACCGGGGCTGCCGGGGTCCGCGCCTCCGTGACGGCGGCGCCCACCAGCTCCTGCATCCGGGGGCCGTGCTGACGGACGAAGTACTCGGCCAGCTCGCGCGTGGTCTGGTACTCGAACAGCAGCGTCCGGGAGATGTCACCGAAGTGCTGCTGCAACGCCGTGTTGACTCCGACGATGACCAGGGAGTCCACGCCGTAGCGCTCGAGTGGCTCGGTCGGATCCAGCTGTTCGACGGGGACCTTCGTCTCCCGCGCGATCAACGTCTTCAGGAAGGACTCGGTGCGCGCCAGCAGGTCACTGGATCCGGCGGCGGGCTCCGGCTCCACGGGTGCACGCGGTGCGGGGGATTCCGCGCCGGGCAGCCCGAGGGTGCGGCCTGCCTTCTGCCGGTCTCCTTCCACGACCACGAACTGGGACAGCGGCGAAGCCAGCCCGTCCATGAACGCCTGGATGCCGGTGGCGGTGTCGATGGGGTTCAGCCCCATGACCTGCGTCATGTACTTCTCGGACGCGGCATCCAGCGTCATGCCGCCCTCGCGCCAGAACGGCCAGTTCAGCGACAGCGTCCTGCCGGTGCGCTCGCCCCGGGCGCGGAGCCGTTCACGGCGCTCCGCGAAGCGGTCCAGGAAGGCGTTCGCGTATGCGTAGTCCGCCTGCCCCACGTTGCCGATGACCGCCGACAGCGACGAGAAGAGGACGAAGAAGTCCAGCGGCTCGTCCTTCAGCGCCTCGTCGAGCGCCATCACGCCCTGTACCTTGGGGGCGAGCACGGCGCGCATGTCCTCGCGCGTCTTCTTGATCAGCAGCGCGTCGCGCAGCACGCCCGCGGAGTGGATGAGTCCGTGCAGGGGCCCGAACCGGGCCTTTGCCCGCTGGATCATGCCCTGGACCTGGGCCCGGTCCGACACGTCCGCGCGGAGGTACTCCGCCTCACCGCCCAGGCCTCGCAGGCGCTCCAGCAGCTCCGCCGTGCGCGCATCCGAGACGGAGCGGCCCACGAGCACCAGCCGCGCATGGACCTGCTTCGCCAGGAACCCGGCGAACAGCCGGCCGATGCCCGCGGCTCCGCCGGTGATGACATACGTCCCTCGCTCACGGAGCAGGGACTGCTGCGAGACACCGTTGCTCGTCACCGACATGGCTCAGCGCTTCTCCCGCAGCACGCCCAGGCTGCTCACGTAACGACGCCCTTCCCGGTACTGGATCTCCACGTCCTGCCCATCCACGCTGCCCAGCTCCCGTAGGAGGACCGCCAGACTCCGCGCGGCGGTCAGCGACGGACGCTCGGCGTCCGCGAGTTCCACGCTCCGGAGCGCGAGGGCCGGACTCTCCATCCTCGCGGTGCGCAGCAGCCCCGCCACGGCGGCGTGGAGCGGTTCGCTGCCGTCCCGCCCGGAGGCGTGGGCATGCAGGAGCTGGATCCGCTGCTTCGGCTTGCGGCTCGCCAACGCCCGGCAGAGCGACGCCACCGAGTAGAAGCCGAGGAGCAACTGCTGCTCCAGGTCCTCCGCGTCCGTGCCCACGGGAGGCTCGGACCAGAGGTGGAGGAGCCGCCCCGGGAGCCGTCCTTCGCCCAGCGCGTCCAGCAGCCGGTCGAAGTCCTCCTCGCGTCCTGGCGCCACCGTGAAGACGTCCCGCCCGATGCGCTCGAACCGCTCGCCGGGCCGCACGAAGAGGACCTCCGTGCCGTCCACGCCCAGGGCTTCCAGGTGCGTCCTCACCCGATCCACCGAGGCCGCATCCGGACCGAAGACGAGCAGCGGTCCCTTCGTGTCCGGGATGGCTTCGGGCGTCTGCGCGTGCGACAGCTCCCATCGCCGCTCGCAGTAGAACGGCGCCGCGGGCCGCGCGAGGCCTCGCTCCAGCGGCTTGACGGACAGGCCTCGCAGCCGCGCGACGTGACGGCCTTCCAGATCGAGGACCTGGAGGTGGAACGTCCGGAGGCCGTCGGCGGGCGGCGCCGCCACCTCCTCGGCGCGGACGTAGCAGTCGGGGGGCAGCGGGCCGAACAGCTCCAGTTCCTCCAGCGTCACGGGCACGTAGACGAACGCTCCGGGCCGGAGCAGGCCGGCGAGCGACTGGAACGCACCATCCATCAGCGCCGGGTGCAGCACGAAGTCCTGGCGGTGCTCCCTCAGCGAATCGGGCAGACGCAGCCGCGCGATGGATTCGTGATCACCGCACGCGAGCTCCTCGATGACTCTCAGGCTGGGGCCGTAGTCGGAACCTGACTGGCGGAGGGCCTCGTACCATGTGGTCCCGGGCTTCCGGTCATGGCACCTGCTCAGCACCGAAGCGACGTCGATGGGCGCGGGTGGCGCACGGTGCGTGCCGAGGAGCAACCGGCCTCGGGCGTGCTCGCGCGCGCCCTCCCCGTCCATGGTGACCTCGAAGTCCAGGCCGTCTTCTCCGCCACCGAATCGCAGCGAGACCTCTCGCGGTGCGTCGACCACCACCGGCCTGCGCCAGCTCACCTGACGCAGCCCCCGCACGGTCGCCGTGCCCAGCAGCTCCACGGCCGCCGCTCGCGCCAGCTCCAGCGACACCGCTCCCGGCAGCAGCCGCTGGCCCTGGATGACGTGGTCGCGCACGAAGAACTCATCCCCCGACAGCTTGTGGGTGAAGCGCGTTCCTTCCGCGCTGGAGGCGCGCGTTCCCAGCACGGCAGGCGGGGCGTGGGGGGTTCCGGCTTCGGCCCAGTAGCGGGTGCGGGCGAAGGGATAGGTCGGCAGGGGCACCCTTCGCGGTGGGGCCTCCGCGTACCAGCGGGACCAGTCCACTTCGGAGCCCAGGGCCCAGGCTTCGGCCAGGGGCGCGGCGTGGTGGTGCTTCAGGTGGCCTTCCAGGGCCGGGGCTTCCGCCTTCGCGCCCAGGGCCTTCAGTGCCTCCGCGCTTCGCTTGCGGTGGCCCTGGTACAGTCGGCCCGGCAGCGCCTGTCCGTGCAGGTAGGCGTCCAGTCCTTCGCGGGCCTCGCTCGCGTTTGATGCCACGAGCGCCAGCCGCTCGTCGTGGGCATCCCTTCCCACCTGCAGCGTGTAGAGCACCGACGCGAAGTCGTCCGGGGTGAGACCTTCGGACCTGACCACTGACACGGCCTGCGGACGCTTCCGGGCGATGCGTTCGACGAGCGCACCCAGTCCTTCCACGCCCACGAACTCCGAGGGCAGCAGGAAGACGTCCCACTTCTCCTCGATGCGCTCCACCAACCTTCCGATGACGTTGCGCTGGAGCAGCGCGCCGAGGATGGAGTCGTCCGCGAGGACCTCCGCCGCGTCCACGCCCAGCAACTCCGCGCACAGCGCCGCCACGTCCTCCCGCAGGCCTTCGGAAGACGCTCCAGCCCGTGGCACCGCCGAGCTTCCCAGCGCGTCGCGCAACAGCGTCGCGTAGGCCCGCAGCCGCTCCGGATCCCTCGCCGAGAGGACGAGCACTCCGGGTTCGCTCCGTCGCGCGGGTTCACGCTGGGGCGGCGGGAGGTATTCCTCCAGGACGACGTGCGCGTTCACGCCGCCGTAGCCGAACGAGTTCACACCCGCGCGCCGGGGCACGACGTTCCCCTTCGCGTCGCTCAGGCGCTGCCAGGGACGGGCTTCCCGGTTCAAGTAGAAGGGGCTGCCTTCCAGTTGGATGCGCGGGTTCACGTCGCGCACGTGGAGGGTGGCCGGGAGGACTCCGTGCCGGAGGGAGAGCAGCACCTTCACCAGGCTGGCCATGCCCGAGGCGGGCTCCAGGTGGCCGATGTTCGTCTTCACCGAACCGAGTCCGCAGTGCGGCTGCGTCGCGGGCGGATGATCCCAACGCCGATACAGCTCCGCGAACGCCTTCTTCAGCGCGTTAAGCTCGATGGGGTCTCCCAGCGCCGTCCCCGTGCCCATCGCTTCGACGTAGGTGACGGTGGCGGGATCGATCCGTGCCTCGGTGTAGGCCTCGACCATGGCCTCCGCCTGGGCCACGGGGTTCGGTGCCGTCAGCGACGTCGAACGGCCGCCGTGGTTGATGGCGACGCCACGGATGAGGCCATGGATGGTGTCGCCGTCCTTGCGCGCCTTCCGCAGCGGCTTGAGCACCACCACCGCGACGCCCTCTCCTCGCACGTAGCCGTTGGCGCTCGCGTCGAAGGTCTTGGAGCGTCCATCCGGGCTCAGCAGTCCGCCCTTGTCCGCGATGACGAACAGGTCCGGGTCGAGCATCACGTGGACGCCCCCCACCAGGGCCTGATCACATTCGCCTCGCCGCAGGGCCTGCACCGCGCGGTGCAGCGCGACGAGGGCGCTGGAGCAGGCCGTGTCCACCGCTTCGCTCGGGCCACGCAGGTTGAGCAGGTACGAGAGGCGGTTGGGCAGGATGGAGCGCGACGAGCCCGTCACCGACTGCGGCACGACGGGTGAGCCCTGGCGCGCGAGCACGCTCGGGTAGTCCGTGGCGGCCATGCCCACGAAGACGCCGGTCCTGGAGCCCCACAGCTCCGCGGTGCGGTGGCCGGAGTCCTCGATGGCCTTCCAGGCGGTCTCCAGGAAGAGGCGCTGCTGCGGATCCATGACCTCGGCCTCCTTGGGGGAGATGCCGAAGAACAGGGCGTCGAACCGGTCCACGTCGTCAATGAAGCCGCCCCACTTCACGCGCGTCTTGCCGGGCTCCTTCGCGGGGTCGCCGAAGTAGGCACGCCAGTCCCAGCGCTCGGCGGGGACCTCCGTCACCAGGTCATCGCCCGCGAGGAGGTGCTCCCAGAACGCGTCCACCTCCAGGGATTGTGGGAACCGGCCCGCCATCCCGACGATGGCGATGGGCTCATCCGTCGGCGCTTCGGTGGGCACCTGAGACAGGTCCGTGGCTTCGGCATCACGCGTGGGCTCAGCGCTGGCTTCCGCGATGGCAGCCTGAGGCTCGGGGAGTGTGTCACCGCGCAGGGCGGACTCCGGCAGCAGGCCGTGCAGGTGATCCGCGAACGACAGCAGCGTCGGGTGCTCGAAGAAGACGGTCGCGTCGAGCTCAACGCCGTAGACCCGCTTCAGGGTGCTTACCAGCTCCGTGAACAGGATGGAGTCGAAGCCGTAGACGCTCAGCGGCTTGCGAAGGTCCAGCTCACGCGGATCCAGCTTGAGGACCTCCGCCGCGAGCCGCGCCAGGTCCTTGCGCAGGCGCTCCCTTGAATCGTCCTTCGGGGCTGCTGCCGCCGGTGGGGCCTTCGCGGCGAGCACAGGCGCCGCGCTGCGCTCCGTCACGGGCTTCCCTGCGCTGGCGATGGGGCCACCCGGGGTACTCCCCGGCGTCGGCGACACGGAGTGCGCGGCACTCCCCGTCATCGGTGACGGATGCGGGCCGGGCAGGCCGTAGCGCTCGCCCTCGAACGGGTACGTGGGCAGGGACACGCGACGGCGTCCTCCACCATGATGGAGCGTCTCCCAGGGCAGCGCATAGCCCTGGAGGTAGAGGTCCTTCAGCGCGAGGAGCCCGTTGCGGCAGGCGGTCTCCGCGTCCGGCGCCAGCGCCGCGGTCTCCGCGAGCAGCGCCTCTCCGCGAGACTGCCGCGCGGCATCCCATGGGACCGGATTCGACTCCAGGTTGGCCGAGCCCGCTCCCTCCACCGCCTCGCCCCGGAGGACGGCCTGGAGCTGGGCCTTCAATTCGGCGGCATCGCGCGCGACCAGCGCGCAGCGGACGGGGAAGTGGCTGCGGCCCACCTGCAAGGTGTACGTGACGTCCTCGAGCGAGCGCTCCGACAACCCCTCCGGCAACCATGCCAGGAACCGCTCCAGCACCCGGCGCAGGCCGGAGTCCGTCTTCGCGGAGAAGAGGGCCAGGTGGACGGGCCACGGGCGGCCGTCCTTGCGCGCCGGGGCCTCCTCCAGCACCAGGTGCGCGTTGGTGCCGCTGAAGCCGAACGAGCTGATCGCCGCGCGCCGGGGCCGGCCTGCCTCCGCGGGCCAGTCCCGCGTCTCCGTGGGGACGTAGAACGGGGTCTGCGCGAAGTCGATGTGCCGGTTCGGCTTGTGGAAGTGCAGCGAGCGCGGGATGCGGCGGTGCTTCAGGCACAGCGCCGTCTTGATCACCCCGGCCACCCCCGCCGCCGCGATGGAGTGACCGATGTTCGTCTTCACCGCGCCGATGGCGCAGAACTGCTTGCGGTCCGTGAACCGCGAGAACGCGCCGCTGAGCGCCTGGATCTCGATGGGGTCTCCCAGCTTCGTCCCCGTGCCGTGGGCCTCCACGTAGCCGAGCGTCCCCGGGTCGATGCCGAAGCGCGTGTAGACCCCCGTCTCCAGCGCGAGCTGCGAAGGCGCGCTGGGCGCGGTGATGCCGTTGGTCTTCCCGTCCTGGTTGATGCCCGTGGCCTTGATGACCGCGTGGATGCTGTCGCCGTCCGCCAGCGCGTCCTCCAGCGGCTTGAGCACGACGACGCCCACGCCCTCCGCGGGGACGAAGCCGTTGGCCTCGTCGTCGAAGGTCTTGCAGCGCCCGTCCGTGGAGAGCATCCCCATCTTCGACGCCAGCACGTGCACGTCCGGCGTCATGAAGAGGGACACGCCCGCCGCCAGCGCCATGCGGACCGTGCCGCTCCAGAGGCTCTCGCAGGCCAGGTGGATGGCCACCAGCGACGCGGAGCAGGCGGTGTCCACCGTGAGGGCGGGGCCGCGCAGGTTCAGGAAGTACGCGATGCGGGCCGCGAGGATGGCGCCGGAGATGCCGCCCAGGGCGTAGCCCTCCGGCACCAGGTCGCGCTCGGCCATCGCCAGCCGGTAGTCGCTCCAGCCGAAGCCGACGTAGACGCCGCAGGAGCGCTCCGCCAGCCCCGTGTCCGAGTAGCCCGCGTCCTCCAGCGCCCGCCACGCCTCCTGGAGGAACAGCCGCTGCTGCGGGTCCATGAGCTGCGCTTCGCGCGGAGAGATGCCGAAGAACTCCCGGTCGAACCGGTCCACGTCCGACAGGAAGCCGCCCCGGTTGCACGTGCTGCGGCCGGGCACGCGCGGATCCGGATCGTAGAAGGCGTCGCCGTCCCAGCGGTCCTTCGGGATGGACGTGACCGAGTCCCGGCCTTCCAGCAGGTTCTCCCAGAACCGCTCGACGTCCGGAGCGCCGGGGAACTGGCCCGACATGCCGATGATGGCGATGTCGCGCGAGCCGGTCCCGCCGTGCGCCGCGACGGGGGCGACGGGCCGGGGGCCAGGCGCGGTCTCCTTGAGCAGGCGCATCGCCTCCTCGCGCGACAGCTCCCTGCGCGCCACCTTCTCCAGGATGTCCCTGCGACGGAGGGCTTCCCTATCCATGTCTGCGCTCCAGGAAGTCATCGACCTCGTCGATGGACACGTCGCCCGATTCGAGCGCCGCGAGCATCGAGAGCATTTCGTCCTCGCCATTCACGGGGGCCCGTGAGGGCGCGCTCCCGCGCAGCTCCAGGATGTGTCTGGCGAGCTGACGGACGGAGCCGTAGTTGAACAGGTCCGTGCTGCGCAGCGCGACGGACAGGGCCCGGTTGAGCTTGTCCGACAGGTCCACCGCGAGGATGGAGTCCACCCCCAGCTCCGCGAAGGGCAGCTCCGGGAGCAGCTCGTGCTCCGGGATGCGCAGCACCACCGCGGCCACCTGGATGATCTCCCGCTCCACCTGCCGGCGCTGCTCCTCGCTGGAGCCCGTCACGCGAGGCGTGGCGGCCGGAGGCTTCGGCACGGGCGCCGGAGGTGCCTCCGGACGCGGCGGCGCGGGAGGCTTCGGGGGCGCGGACACCACGGGAGCCGGCGGCTGCGCGGACACCATGGCGGGAGCGCCCACGCACCCGTCGCTGACTCCCAGCATCACGTGCTGGGCAAGGCCGTGCCCCAGCCCGCCGGGCTGTCCGCAGGCCACGAGCGGCCGGAAGCCCGTGTCCTGGAGCGCCGCGCTCCAACCCGGGATGCTCAGGAGGGGCGCGTCGGGGAGCCGGTCCGCCACGTCCTCGAAGAGCCACCAGCCCTTGAGGAAGCCGAACGTCAGCGTCGTGTACTCGGGGACATCCGTGAGCTCGCTGATGGCGAGCCAGCCGTGGTGCTTCATCAGCACCTTCACCTGCTCCAGCGTCCTGCGGATGTTCTTCGTCGCGTGGAGCACGTTGGTCCCCATCACGAGGTCGAAGGAGCCCGGCACCAGGCCCTGGGCCTCCGGGCGCTTCTCCACGTCGAGCACCTGGAAGGTGGCGAAGGGATACGCGGCGCCGAACTGCTTGCGGGCCGCGTTGACGAAGCCCAGGCCCACGTCGGTGAAGACGAACTCCACCGCGCCGACGTCCTTGAGCGCCTCCAGCACGAACGCCGTCGTGCTCCCCGTGCCGGCGCCCACCTCCAGGATGCGGACGGGCTCCTGGCTCCCGGAGCGGCGGCGCTCCTCCACGAACCAGCGGCACATGATGGCCACCAGGCGGTTGAAGTAGTCCGCGAGCGGGTGGCCCCGGTAGTAGGCCTCCACGAGCGCGCTGGAGGAGTCCGGGAACAGCACCTCCGTTGGCAGCAGCTCCCCGCGCAACACCTCATGGGCCCGGGACAGCGTCGCCCACATCAGGTCCAGGTGCGGCTTGAACTCCGGATGCGTGACGAGCAGGTGCTCCCGCCAGGCCTCCAGCTCGCGCGCGTCCGGTGACGTCTCCGCGCGGGGCGTGACGCGGATGAAGGTGCCACGGCGCTCCACGTAGCCGCCGCGCTCCAGCACGCCCAGCATCGCCTGCCAGAGGCGCGCGTGGTCCTCCACCACGCCCACCTGCCGCGCCCGTGTCTGGGCGTCCCACTCCTCGCCCGCGTGGACCACGGCGCCCAGACGCTTCAACGCGCCCAGAAGCATCGCGCGGCCCCAGGCCTCCACCTGGGCATAGGCGTCCTCGACACCGGGCAGCCGGCCACCGGCCCGCTGTTCCCAGACCGGCGCCTCCTGGAGCGCTCGGGCTTCGAGGCCAGGGGTCGCCGGTGCGTACACCTCCACGCTCCGGCTGAAGTCCACGCCCAGCCGCTCCAGCAGTGGGCGCGTGCCCTTGAAGATCATCATCTGCGGCGCCGCCCCCGCGAGCACCGCCTCCATGCCCTCCATGCCCTCGTGGGCTTCCATGGGCAGGATGCCCTGGTTCTCCAGCCGCCTGCGCAGCCCCTCGTCGGCCACGAGGCCCAGGCTTCCCCACGAGCCCCAGTTCAGCGCGAACGCGGGCACGTTCTTCACCTCGCGCAGCCACGCCGCGTAGGCGTCCTGAAACGTGCAGCCCGCCGAGTAATTCGACGCGCCCACGTTGCCCCAGAAGGACTGGCCCGAGGAGAAGAAGACCGCGCACTCCAGCGGCTCTCCCTCCAGCGCCGCGTGCACCGCCACGCTCGCCTTCACCTTCGAGTCCAGCACCGTGCGCAGCATGCCTTCCGTCATCCGCTCCAGGAGTTGGTCCTCGATCACCACGGCGAGGTGGAAGACGCCGTGCACGGTGCCGAAGCGCTGCTTCGCCTGCGCCACGACTCGCGCCGCTTCACCCGGCTTCGTCACGTCCGCCCGCACGTACTCCACTTCGGCTCCGGCGGCCTCCAGCCCCTTCAGCTTCTGCGCGAGGTCTCCCTCCGCTGCACGCCTTCCGACGATGACCAACCGCGCTGCGTACTTCCTCGCCAGCCACTCGCCCACCGCCAGCCCGATGCCTCCTCCTCCTCCCACCAGCAGGTACACGCCCCGCTGCCTCAGCGGCACCCGCCCTTGGTGCAATCGCTTCACTGGCAGCAGCCTGCGCACGTACCGGCGCGCCTGCCTCAGCGCCACGTCCGCTCCCTTGCCGTCCCCTTCCTCTCCCACCACGCCTTCCACCCACTGGCTCCGTGCGATGTCCTCGACACCCACGTCCACGTAGCTCACCCGCAGCGCCGGGTACTCGTTCGCCACCGCCTTGGCGAAGCCCTGCACGCTCGCGCCCCAGGGACGCGGGCTCTCGCCCTCCACCACCCGGTGCGCTCCCACCGTCACCACCCTCAACTCCAAAGGCTTGAGCGCCCAGCCGTGCACGCTCAGCGCCTTCACCAGACTGAAGAGGGCCACCACGCCCCGCTCCTGGCTGGCTTCCAGGGCGGCTTCGTCCTCCACGCGAGCCGTGAGCTTCGCGTCCACGGCTCCCAGGAAGTACAGCCGCGTCAGGCCTCCGGCCTCTTGCAGCCACTCCTGCGCTCCGGCCTCGTCGCGCCGGTTCCATTCCCACTGACCCGGGCCGTGGCGGTGCGTCCGCTCCGACAACCGCACCCGCACCACACCCTCCGCCGCGTGCGCCTGGGCCATTGCCTCTTCCAGCTCGGCGCTGCCTTCGTGGCCCACCAGCACCACTCGCGCGCCTTGCGTCGCGGCGTTCCATTCACGGGCTCTCACCGGTGCAGGTGCGGGTTCCCACCTGGGCGCGTACAGCAGCGCTTCGGCCTTCACGGACGGCTCGGGCTTCGCGGCGGCTTGCGGCTTCGTGTCGCGCCACTCCCGCAGCGTCACCTCGTTCAGCTCGACGCAGACCTCTCCCTTCGCGTCGAGAATCGCGACGTCGTAGCGCAGGCGTCCGAGCTGCTTGATGGCGGCGAAGGCCTCGGTCGGGACGGCGCGGCGGAGCACGACCTCCTCCACCGCGAAGGGCATCACCGTGGTCCCGGGCGCCTGCTCCACCACGCCGAGGACGCTCTGCATCGCGCCGTCCAGCATGCCGGGCGGCAGGCCCCACTGGTTCCACTCCTCCCGCTGCTTCCCGCTCACCGCCAGATGCGACAGGGCCTCCGTCGCGCCGCAACGGACCTCCCTCACGCTCCGGAAGCTCTCGCCGTAACGCAGGCCGATTCCCTCGTAGCGCTGGTACAGCTCCGGCGCGTCGAGCCGCCGCTCACACCGCGCCCGCAGCTCCTCCAACGACACGTGCGCGCCCACCTCGGGCTGCGAGCCCGTGTGGACTTCTCCCTGCGCGTGGGTCGTCCAGCCATCGCCTTCGGTCCCCTGGCTCTGCACCAGGAAGTCCAGCCGGCCGGACTCGCCCCGGCGCAGCGTCAGGCGGACGTCGCGCCCCGCGCCTTCCACCGCCAGCTTCTGCAACCACACCACGCGGCGCAGCGTGTACTGCCCGGGCCCGAGTGCCTGGCGCGCCGCTTCGTGCGCCATCTCCAGATACGCGACGCCGGGAAGGATGGCGTGTCCCCGCACCCGGTGCTCCGCCACCACCCAGGCCTCCTCGGGAAGGCGCCGCGTGAAGACGAGCCCCGTGTCCAGCGTGCCTCCCGCCTCCACGGCTCCGAGCAACAGGTGCGCGTCGCGCGCGGGCTCGCCAATCCAGTGGCGCGTCCGGGCGAAGGGATACGTCGGCAGCGATACGCGACGGCGCTCACGACCCGCGAACAGGCGCGTGCCCTCCACGGAGCCGCCCTTCAACCACGCCGTGGCGAGCGCGTGGAGCTGCTCCGCGAAGCGCGCTCCCGAGGCGCGTGCCTCCCGCCAGCGCGCCTCGTCCGCCGCCGCGTCCATCGGCGGACGCGAGGTGACGTTGGCCACCTCCGCGAACCATGTCCCTCGCGCGCCCGTCGGCTGCCGCAGGGCCTCCCGCAGCTGCTCGCGCAGTTCGGCGACGTTCCGGACGATAAAGGCGGCCCGCACCGCGAAGTGGCGGCGGCCCAGGAGCAACGTGTGGCTGACGTCCTCCAGCGAGGCCACCGCGCCCTCCGCCTCCAGCCATCCATCCAGGTCCCGCATCCGGCGCAGGAGGGCTTCCTCCGTCCGGCCCGACAGGACGATGAGGGCGTGGGAGTCCGGCACCTCTCCCGTGGCACGGGCCTCGACGGGCGCCTCCTCCAGCACGAGGTGGGCGTTGGTGCCGCTGAATCCGAACGAGCTGAGCGCCGCCCTGCGCGGACGGCCTTCCTGGCGCGGCCACGGCTGGAGCTGGCGGACGACGTAGAAGGGGCTCGACTGGAAGTCGATGTGCTCGTTCTCGCGCTCCAGCCCGAGGCTTGGCGGCAGCGAGCCGTGCTCCAATGACAGGAGCAGCTTGATCAGCCCGGTGACACCAGCCGCCGCGGCCGTGTGGCCCACGTTCGTCTTCACCGAACCCAGGCCGCAGAAGCGCGTGCGGTCCGTGGATGCTCGGAAGGCGTTCGTCAGGGCCTGCACTTCGATGGGGTCTCCCAGCCGGGTGCCCGTGCCGTGCGCTTCCACGTAGCTGATGGTTTCGGGGTGCACGCCGGCCCGTTCGTAGACGGAGCGCTCCAGTTCCTCCTGCGACAGGGCGCTGGGCGCGGTCAGGCCGTTCGTCTTGCCGTCCTGGTTGACGCCCGTGCCCTTGATGACGCCGTAGATGTGGTCGCGGTCGCGCAGGGCCGCCGCCAGCGGCTTGAGGACGACCGCCGCCGCGGCTTCTCCGGGGACGAAGCCGTCCGCGCCGTCGTCGAACGTGCGGCACTGGCCGCGCGGGGACAGCATGCCGGCGTTGCTGGTCTTGATGTAGAACGACGGCGTCACGGCGATGAAGACGCCGCCCGCCACCGCCATCTCACAGTCGCCCGCGAGCAGGCTCCGGCATGCGAGGTGGATGGCCGTGAGCGAGGAGGAGCAGGCGGTGTCGAGCGAGATGCTCGGGCCCTTCAGGTTGAGGAAGTAGGACAGCCGCGCGGGGATGACGGAGCAGTCGTTGCCCGCCAGCGCCTGCGCTTCGGTCTGCACTCCGGCCTGCTGGAGGTTGAGGGTGTAGTCGCCCGCGTTCACTCCGGCGAAGACGCCCACGCGCAGCCGGGAGGCTTCGTCGGTGGCGTAGCCGGCGTCTTCCAGCGCGCTCCAGCACTCCTCCAGGAACACGCGCTGCTGCGGTTCGGCCAACTCGGCTTCTCGGCCGGTGATGCCGAAGAAGCGCGCGTCGAACTTGTCGATGTCGGTGAGGAAGCCGCCCCACTTGCAGTGGGTCTTGTCGCGCTTCATCGGATCCGGATCGTAGTGCCGGGTCCAGTCCCAGCGGCTCGCGGGGACCTCGGTGATGGCGCTGCGGCCGGACTCCAGCAGCTTCCAGAAGGCACGCGCGTTCGGGGCTCCCGGGAAGCGGCCCGCGAGCCCGATGACGGCGATGTCCGACGACGCCACGGGTGAGGGCTCGGGCGTCGGGAGGTGGGCCTCTAAGACCTGGCGGTCCGCGAGCGCGACCTCGGGAGGCGCGGCCTGCGGCGGCGGCGCCTTCGCGGCGAAGGCCTTCTCCACGGCGCCTGCGTGGGTCTTCAGGAGGAAGTCCCGGAGGCGGAAGACGTTCGGGTAGTCGAAGAGGGTCGTCGTGCGCAGGGACAGGCCCAGGGTCCGGTTGAGGCTGTTGACCAGACCGATGCCCATGATGGAGTTGATCCCGTACTCCGCGAACTGCTGCTCGCGGTCGATGCGGTCCTCCGGCATCCCGAGGATCTCCGCGACGAGGCGCACGATTTCACCCTCGACCGCCCGGCCCAGGTCCACCGGGGGCTGCGCCGCCACGGGCCGGGGCGAAGACGCCGCTGGGGGGCGCGCCGACGCCGTGCTTGCCGGCGCGGTTGCACCAGGTTTCCCGTAGGCGGGCGCCGACGCCGTTCTCGGAGCCTCGACTGCGGGGGGCGCGAACGCAGGCATCGTCGTTGGCGCGAACCCCGACGGCGTTGCCATCGTCGCGGGTGCGAACGCCGAGGTCGGCGGCACTGGCGCGTACGCGGGCGGTGACGCCACCGTCGCTGGCGCGAACACGGGCGCGGGGCCGTGGCCCGAGGGGCGTTCGAACGCCGGAGGTGTCACCTGCCCAGCGCGCGGTGGCGCTGCTTCCGGGGCCATGCCGGCCTGTGCCAGTGGCGACGGGACGTAGGTCCGGGCCACCTTCGGCGCATCCAGCCAGTAGCGCTCCTGCGCGAACGGGTACGTCGGCAGCGGCATGCGCCGGCAGCCCTCGCCCTGCGGGAGGACCGCCCAGTCGATGCCCGCCCCTCCGACCCACAGCTCGGCGAGCCGGGGCAGCTTCCCCTTGCGTGCCCAGCTTCTCAGCATCACCTGCGCGTCCTCGTCGTCGCTCAGGAGAGTGTTGCGGCGGCCCGCGCCCTTCGCGCTGCCCACGAAGGTCTCCCCGTCCTGACGCCCCGACAGGAACGCGCGCAGCCTCTGGAGCAGCTCCGCGGCGCTCCCCGCCACGATGGCCAGCCGCTCCTCCATCTCCTCACGGCCGACCTGCAACGTGTACGCAATGTCCGCGAGCGGAAGCTCCGCCACCGGGCCCTGCGCCGCCTGCGCGGCCGCGCGGCCCACGCCCCGCGCCTCCAGCGCCTGGACCAGGGGCTTCAACGACAGGCTTCCACTCAGCACCGACGAGGACAGCTCCACGTCGCAGGCCTCGTTCACCCGACCCAGCAGCTCCGCCACCCCCGCGGGCCCCAGCGCCGTCGCGCCCCAGTCCTCCTCGCGGCGCAGCTCGTCCACGGCAATCCCGAGCACCGCGGACGCAGCGGACAGCACGATGTCCTCCGCGCTCCCCTTCACCGCGCCAGTGCCTGCCGGGGCAATGCCCAGGCGCTCCTCGATGAATCGGATCAACTGCGCCGCTTGGTCCTTCAGCCGGTCCGCGCTCCGGGCGGACAGGGGGAAGAGCCAGGGGCCGGACGACGACGCGACGCCCTGGGGCCGGGCCGTCACGTACTCCTCGAGCGCCACATGGGCATTGGCGCCTCCGAAGCCGAAGGAGCTCACGCCCGCGCGCCGGGGAATCATCCGTCCCTCGGCGTCCGTCAGGCGCGTCCAGGGCTGCGTCTTGTGGACGATGTAGAAGGGGCTGCCCTCCAGCCGGACCAGCGGGTTGAGCTTCTGGACGTGGAGGCTCGCCGGCAGCTCGCCGTGGCGCATGGCCATCAGCACCTTCACCACGCCCGCGAGGCCCGCGGCCGACTCCAGGTGCCCGACGTTCGTCTTGATGGACCCGATGCCGCAGTAGTTCGCCTGCTTCAGCGCCCGGCCGCGCCGCCGCGCGAGCTGGGTGAAGGCCGCCTTCAGGCCCTCCACCTCCACGGGGTCTCCCAGCTCGGTGCCCGTGCCGTGCGCTTCCATGTACGTGACGGTCTCCGGCTCGAAGCCCGCGTCGTCCAGCGACCCGAGGATGAGCTCCGCCTGGGCCTTCGGGTTCGGCGCGGTCAGCGAGTTGGCCCGGCCGCCGTGGTTCTGCCGGGAGCCTCGGACGACCGCGTGGATGGGATCCGCGTCCGCCTCCGCCTGATCCAACCGCTTGAGCACCACCACCACCGAGCCCTCACCGCGCACGTAGCCGTTCGCCGACGCGTCGAAGGTCTTGCAGCGCCCGTCGCGGGAGAGGATGCCCACCTGCGCGAGGTTCTGCGTCACCTCCGGCAGGGCCAGCACGTTGACGCCTCCGGCGATGGCGATGTCGCACTCACCGGACCGCAGCGACTGCACCGCGCGGTGGAGCGCGACGACGCTGCTCGCGCAGGCGGCGTTGTGGACCTCGCTGGGGCCCCGGAAGTTGAAGAAGTAGGAGATGCGGTTGGCCAGCATCGTCAGGGCGTTGCCGGTCTCCACCTGCGCGTGCAGGAGGCCGTGATGCGACAGGCGGTGGTGGTAGTCCTGCGACCACACGCCCATGAAGACGCCGACGTTGCGCCCCGACAGCTTCGAGGGCGGCAGCCCCGCGTCCTCCAGCGCCTTCCAGGTGCTCTGCAGCAGCATGCGCTGCTGCGGGTCCATCAGCTCCGCCTCGCGCGGGGAGGCACCGAAGAACGACGCGTCGAAGCAGTCGAACCCGGGCGCGAATCCGCCCCAGCGCAGGTAGGTGCCGTCCTCCTCGCCCCACGCCTTCCAGTCCCACCGGTTCGTGGGCGCTTCGGAGATGAGGTGCTCCCCCGCGCGCAGGCTGCGCCAGAGCTCGTCCACGTCCCGGGCGCCGGGGAACACACCGGACATCCCGATGATCGCGACGCCCCGCTCCGTGCCCATGTCCCGCTGGAGTCCACGGGCCTCGGGAGCCGTAGCCGTCGTACGCGGAGCTTCCGTAGCGACCATCGCGGCGGCCAGGGGCGCCGCGTGTGTTGAAGGCCCGGGTGCTGCGGCAGACGCCGGTGCTCCGGCGGAGGCAGGCGCTGCGACAGCCGTGGGTGCTTCCGCAGGGGCTGCGCCAGACGCGGGTGCTGTGGCGGGCGTGACGTTCGCGGGAGCCTGGGCCCGCGCGAGCTCCTCGCCGTACTGCTCCCAGAGGTGCTCCGCGATGCTCGCGATGGTCGGGTGCGAGAAGAACAGGGACGGGTTGAAGTCCACCTTGAACTGACGCTCGATGCGGGCGGCGAAGTCCTTGAGCCCCAGCGAGTCGAAGCCCACGTCCCCCAGGCTGTCGTGCGCCCCGAGGGCTCCCGCGTCGACGCGGAGGATCTCCGTGCCGGCGGCCAACAGCTCCGCCTCCACCTTCCGGGTGAAGGCCCGCGCGTCAATCGCCGGAGCGCGAGGTGCCGGAAGCGACGGCGCGGCGGATGCGACCTGCTGGGCAGGAGGAGGCGAGGACTTCGACACGGCGGGCACCTCTCCCTGGGCAGGCACGGAAGACTTCGGAGCGGCAGCGTTCACGGACACCCGGCCCTCGCGCTCGGCGCGCAGCGGCGAGTCTTCAATCCAGTGCCGGCGACGCACGAACGGGTACAGCGGGAGGGCGACCTTCGCGTAGGCGCCGTCCGGATAGAGCGCGTCCCAGCGCACGTCCACGCCCCGGAGCCACAGCTTCAGGGCCGTGTCCCAGAAGCTGTCATCCAGGGTGCGCGCCTGGGCGGGCAGCACGGTGAGTTCCGCCGGACGCGCCAGGGTCGTCTCCCCCAGCGCGAGGCACGCGAAGTCCTCTCCTGCATCGGGCGCCTGCTGGAGCGCCTGCGCGCGACCCAGCCATTGCGCGAAGTCCCCCGCCTCGTGCAGCCGCCCGCTGCGTCCCTCCAGCAGCGGGCACACCGCCCCCGGCCGCAGCCGGCGCTGACGCGCGTGCGCCAGCGTGGCGATGCGCTCGAAGTCCGGCTGCTCCACCGCGAGCAACTCCACCAGCTCCCTGCGAGGAATCACCTCGCCGGACACCAGCTCCAGCAGCTCCCGCAGGACGGGGTCCAGCCGCTCCAGCGCGGTGTCCAGCTCCCACTTCTGCTGGAGCGACCGCAGCAGCACCGCGCTCACGAACGCGAACAGCAGCCGCTGGTGCCGGTCCTCGACGTCCTTCAGCGGATGGGTGCCATCCAGCAGTGAGGTGAGCCCCGCGTGCAGCCCGCCCAGGGCGGGAGCCCACTCGGCCGCGAGCTTGCGGAAGGAGTGCTGCTTGCGGATGAGCAGCCGCGCGCTCTCCACCCACGGCACGAGCGTGTCCCCCACGCCATGGGCCCGCGCCACCAGGTCGCGCAGGTAGTCCGCGTCCAGCGCGTACCGCATCCACACCCCGCCGCCCACGGGATCGACGAAGGGCACCGATGGCCGCGACAGCTCCACCGCGCCCGGCGACAGCTCTCCGCGCAGCACGCGCAGCGCGTCCGTCAGCCGCACGACCCCGCTGACGACCAGGGCCGGCCACACGCCATCGCCGTGGCCCGTGATGCGCTCGGGAACGAAGCCCGTGGCCAGCAGCCCGGCGACGTAGGCATGGGCCGCCACGAAACCGCCCTCCGGCGTCGCCAGCGCCTCCGCCTGCTGCGCCTCCTCCACCCACCGCCGCAGCGCTCCCCCCGGCACGAGCCGCGAGGCCGCCCCCTGCCCTCCCACGCCGGACCCCACCCGCAGCAACCAGGACCGCGGCCCATGGCGCTCCGCCTGAGGGGCCTGCGCCAGGAACCGGCGGACGCCGTCCCGCGCCTCCACGACGACGCCCAGCCGGTACGGCAGCGACTGCCGTCCCCGCGCGAGCGTCCCGCACACGTCCTCCAGCCGCTGCCCGTCGAAGTCCTTCCCCGACGCGAACGTGCTCCACGCCTCCACCAGATGGGAGAGGCTGACCGCGGAGTTCGCCGACAGCGTGAAGACCTGGGGGCCCTGCTCGGCCTGTTCACGGTGCGCGGTGTCCGGCGGCGCGGCCTCCACCAGCACCTGTGCGTTCACGCCGCCGAAGCCGAAGCAGGTCATGCCCGCGCGCAGCGGGACGTCCTCCCGGACGCTCTTCCACGGCGCCGAGGCCCGCGCGAACTGGAACGGGCTGGCGTCGAAGTCCACCAGCGGGTTCACCGTCTTCACGTCGATGCTGGGCGCGATCCATCGGTGCCTCAGCATCAGCAAAATCTTGATGAGGCTCGCCACGCCCGACGCGGGCTCCAGGTGGCCGACGTTCGGCTTCACCGACCCCAGCTGGCAGAAGTTGCGCGCCTGCGTGTGCTTGCGGAACGCCTGTGTGAGGCCCTCGAACTCGATGGGGTCTCCCAGCGACGTGCCCGTCCCGTGGGACTCCATGTAGCTCACGGTGTCCAGGCCGAAGCCCGCGTCCTCGCTGGCGGCCAGCGTCACGTCACGCAGGGCCGGCATGCTGGGCGCGGTGAGGCCGCGGCCGTGCCCGTTGTGGTTCACCGCCGTGCCCCGCACGAGCGCGAGGACCCGGTTGTGCTCGGCCCGCGCGTCGCTCAGCCGCTGGAGCAGCACCAGCCCGATGCCCTCGCCGGGCGCGTAGCCGTCCGCGTCCACGTCGTACGTCTTGCTCTTGCCCTCCGGGCTGAACAGCCGGAGCTGTTCGAAGGCGTCGAACTTCCACGGGTGGAGGTTCAGGCTGGCGCCGCCCACGAGCGCGTAGTCGCACTCGCCGCGCAGCAGCGCATCCTTCGCCTCGTGCAGCGCGACGAGCGACGAGGTGCAGGCGGCCTCCACTGCCATGCTGGGCCCCCGGAAGCCGAACACGTACGAGACGCGGTTCGCCACGATGCACGCGAAGCCGCCCGTGGACGCGTAGCGGCTCGCCGTGACGCCCGCCATCCCCAGCTCCTGGAGATAGTCGCTGCTCATGGTGCCGATGAAGACGCCCGTCTTCTTCTCGCGCAGCCGCTCCAACGGCACGGCCGCGTCCTCGAAGCAGTGCCAGGCCTCCTCCAGCACCAGGCGCTGCTGGGGGTCCATGTTGTCGGCCTCCGCGGGCGAGATGCCGAAGGCGGCGGCGTCGAACGAGTCCACGTGCTCCACGAGCCCGCTCCACTGGCCCTGGCTCGACGGCTTCGTCACCCAGCGCTCGCGCGGCAGGGGCTGGATGGAGCTCACCCCCGCGACGAGGTTGTGCCAATAGGCCTCGACGTCCTTCGCCCCCGGGAACCGGCAGGCCATCCCGATGATGGCGATCGACTCCCCTGGCACACCAGACTTGCTGCGCATGCTGCCTCCTAGAACCAACCTTCGATGCGCTCCCGGACCTCGGGGAGGGTGAACGTCGTCTCCTGCATCCGAAGCTCCGCGTCGACGGCGTCCGCCAGCTCCGCGCGCAGCCGCGCCGTCAGCCGCTGCTTCAACAGCTTGAGGGACACGAGCGGCTTGTCCGCCAGCTCCTCCGCCTTGGCCATCGCCACCGCGAGCACGTCCTTGCGCGGGACGATGTGCATGGGCGCGCCGCGCTCCTTGAGCTGGGCGCCGGTGTAGTTGGACGCCGTGAAGAGCATCTCGCTGGCGAGCACGTCGCCGAACTTCCGGGGGATGACGCAGGTGGCGCCGAACCCCGGCGTGAAGCCGTACCGCATGAAGTTCGTGCAGTAGATGGCCTCCAGCGCCATCACGATGACGTCCGCGGTGCAGCCGAACACCAGCCCGCCACCAATGCCGTGCCCCTGCATGGCCGACACGACAGGCAGCTCGCACCGCAAGAGCAGGTCGTAGAAGGCCATGTCGGTGAACCGCATCCGGCCCTCGTTCATCGCGAGCAGCTCTTCCTTGTTCCCGCCGCAGCAGAAGTAGGTGTCGTAGCCCGTGAGCACGACGACCTTCAGGTCCGGCCGCCGCGCCACCTGCGCGAACGCCCCCTGGAGCCCCTCCACCAGCGCTCGGGAGAAGGTGTTCTTCTGGGCGCGCTCCTCCATGCGCACCACCGCGATGCTCCCCTCCACCGTCAGCTTCACCACGTCGTCCATCACACGCCCCCTTTCCCGCGCCTCAGCGGTCCTTCGCTTCCCAGGGAAGGAGCTGGTGCTCCACGAAGTCCCGCAGGTTCTTCTGGAAGTCGCCGTGGACCATCAGCCGGGAGATCTCCGACACGGCCAGTTCCTCCACCTCGTCGGACAGCACCCAGACCTGGCGGAAGTAGCGCTTGAGGTTCCCCACCGTCGCGGGCTGCACGCGCGACAGCCGCGCCTTCAGCCGGCGCAGCGCGGCCTCCGGTGAGTCGCTCACCTCGTCGACGAGGTTCATCGCCAGGGCCGCTTCGGCGGACACCGGCTGCGTGGTGAGCGCCATGCGGTACGCGGGCTGATAGCCCACGCGCCGGATGAGGTACGGGATGACCATGGCGGGCATGAGCCCCCAGAGCACCTCCGACAGGCTGAAGCGCGAGCGCGGCGTGGCCACCACCAGGTCGCTGGCGGCGACGAAGCCCACGCCCCCCGCCAGCACCTCGCCGTCCACGTGCGAGATGATCACCCGCGACATCGTCGCCATGCGCCGCAAGAGCCGCATGTACGGACGGGTCAGCACCTCCTGCTCCGCGGCGGTGGCGTCCGGGCGCAGCGTGGACACCTCGTCGAAGTCCATGCCGGTGCAGAACGTGCCCGGCTGGCCCTTGAGCACGATCAACTGCTGGCGCGCGTCCGCCTCCACGGCGTCCAGCACCGCGTGCAGCTCCTCCAGGAGCACGGCGTTGATGCTGTTGCGCGCCTCCGGGCGGTGGAGCGTCACCGTCACCACGCCGTCCGCCGCGTCCACGCGCAGCGTCTGGAGTCCGCCATGGCCGCTCAGGTCCATGCGTACTCCCGGTGGAAGCCCTTCACGCGGACGAGCCGCAGGCGCTTGCGGCCCTCGAACTGGCGCGCGTAGAGGCTGGAGAGGTCCCCCACCTGGACCTCGGCGTCCTTCGTGCCGAAGCCGATCTCCATGCTGCGGTCGAGGATGCGCTCGTACTCGTCCATGGACAGCGAGTGCCGGCGCGTCAGGTGCCCGCCGATGTCGAAGCGCGCCTGGACCCGCTGCGAGTTCCGGTCGAACGTGCCGCTGTAGAACTCCGACGAGCAACCGGAGCCGTAGGAGAAGAGGCCCACGCGGTGGAAGTCCTGCGCGTTGGCGTGGTCGATGAGGCCGCACAGCGCCAGGAAGACGGTGGCCGAGTAGATGTTGCCCACCTGCGTGCAGTAGCGCGTGGCCGGGCCGATACGGCGCTGGAAGTCCTCCTCAATCTGCGCGGCGCCCAGGCCCGGTCCCCCGAAGGCGCGCATCATCTTGCGGTGCGCGCCCTTCACCATGCCGGCGAACGGCGTGTGGAACGCGAGGTAGTCGAAGCTCGTGCGGAAGTCCGCCCCCTCCACGCGCTCCGCGTAGCCCTTGAAGCTGTTCTGGAGGCAGTCCAGGTAGGCCAGGAGCGACACGTCCGGGTCGCCCGCCTCGATGCCGACCTGGGGCCGGCACGTGTCCATGACCTCGTAGCTGTAGTAGCCGTTGGCGCCCAGGTCCATGCTCAGGACCTTCGGGTCGGAGCCCACGAGCAGCGCCACCGCGCCGGTGCCCTGCGAGGGCTCGTGGTACGTGTTGCGCGAGCCGTTGCGCGCCTCGTCCGTGGCGATGACCAGCGCCTTGGCGCCCGGGGACACGCCCGACGCGACGAAGCCCAGCGCCATCTGGAGCGCGGCCGTGCCGCCGTAGCAGGCCTGCTTCACCTCGAAGACGCGGCACCGGCGGTGCAGCCCCAGGTGGTCGTGGATGTACGTGCTGATGGCCTTGCCGAAGTCGACGCCGGACTCCGTGGAGGCGATGACCAGCTCGATGCGGGCCTGCTCCTCCGGGGTGAGCGCGTCCACCAGCGCCTTGGCGGCGTTCACCCCGTTGGTGATGGCGTCCTCCCAGGGCATGCCGACGGCCTTCTTCTCCATCAGGAGGTTGTCGAAGCGGGTCAGGTCCAGCCCCCGCTTCTCGAAGAGCGTGCGGATGTCCAGGTAGGCCTCACCGCCGTACGCGTTCATCGCCTCGATGCCGAACTCCATGCGCTGCGCCTCGTGTCCGTTCATGAGCCGCGGATGACCACGCTCGTGTTGATGCCGCCAAAACCAAACGAATTGCTGAGCGCCACACCGATGGACTGCGCGGTGGCCGCGTCGCCGCAGAAGCGGCAGTCCCGGGCGAGCGGCTCGCGCAGGTTCGCGTTGCGGTGCAGGAAGCCCCCGCGCAGCTGGAGCACCGTCGCGATGCACTCCACGACGCCCGCGGAGAACAGGCAGTGGCCCAGGAGCCCCTTGGTGGCGTTGAGCCACACCCGGCCCAGGTGCCCGCCGAACACCTCGCGCAGGGCCTGCACCTCCGCGTCGTCACCGGCGGTGGACGCGCTGGCGTGCGCGTTGACGTAGTCCACGGCCTCCGGCGCCACGCCCGCGCGGGACAGGGCCTTGCGCATCGCCGCGGCCTCGCCCACGACGTCCGGCGCCGCCGAGTGGCTGGCGGACAGCACCAGGCTGGCCCCCGCGAGTTCCGCGTGCATCGGCGCCCCGCGCCTCAGCGCCGAGTCCTCGCGCTCCAGGACGACACAGGCCGTCCCCTGCCCCAGCACGAACCCGTCGCGACCAGCGTCGAAGGGCCGGCACACCTGGTCCGCCTCGCGGCCGCCGCCCGGGCTCAGCGCGCCCAGGTGGTGCAGCGCCCGCAGCTCCATGGGGGACAGGTCCGCCAGCGGGCCCACCACCACGCAGGCGTCCACCTCACCCAGCTGGAGCAACTGCCACGCCTTGAGCAGGGCCACGTTCCCGCTGGCGGACGCGCCGCCCACGGTGAAGCCCTCGCCCCGGATGCCCAGCACCTCGCTGAGGACGCCGACGTGGTCCGTGTCCAGGAAGCGCATCGCGTAGCGCGGGTCGATGAACTCCGGGCCCGCCGCGAACTTCTTCGCCGTGTCGTGCTGGAGCCGCAGCGACAGGTTGCTGCCCGCGACGATGAGCCCCACGCGCTCCGCGGGCACGGGCGCGGTGTGCAGCCCCGCGTCCAGCCACGCCTCCAGGGCGCTGAAGGTGGCGCACTCGATGGAACGTGGCGCGCGCTGGGCCAGGCGGCGGGCCTTCTCCAGGAGCGGCCCGGCTGCCTGCGGGAGTGACTTCAGGGCGTCCGCGAGCATGAAGCCGTCCAGCTCCGCCGCGGCCGGGAGGCCGGCCAGGGCGGGCTGCAGGGGCGCACGGATGGCGACGCGGCCCTCGCGCAGTCCTCGCGCGAGCGCGGGCACGCCGACGCCCTGGGCGGTCAGCGCCCCCATGCCGGTGATGATGATGCGGCGGTCGCTCACGGTTCGTGGCTCAGGAGCGCTGGGCGAAGTGCCGCTGGAAGATTCCCAGCAGCGAGCCGATGTCCTTGGCCTGGCTGAGCTCCGTCACGGGGACGTTGATGCCCAGGTCCTCCATCGTGCCCATGACGATCTCCATCCGGTCGATGGAGTTCGCGCCCAGCTCCTTCAGCTGCCGCTCGGGGGTGATCAGCCGCGCGTCCACGTCCGGCAGCACCTTGAGGATGTTCTCCGAAATCACCTGGAAGAGGTCCGTGCTCATCGTCGTTGTTCCTGTCCTGCTCAAGCTGCTGCGTGAACGTTGCCGCGCGGGAGCGCACCGAAGGCGCGCATCCGGTCGGTGATGACCTGGGCGGTCTGCTGCATGAGGAGTTCGCCAATCTCCGCGACGCGCCGGTTCTCCCAGCGCTCCATTGGCGTGCCCTTGACCCACTGGTTGAAGGCGCCGAGCGCCGGCCCGCTGTGCACCTGGTAGTCGATGCGGCTCTCCTTGGAGCCGCCCAGCGCCAGTCGCGTGCTGTGGCCGAAGTACCACTTGAAGATGAGCGCCATCTTGTACTTGGGCAGGGCCTCCGCCTTTTCAATCTCCGAGGGCGGGTAGTAGGCCTTCACGTCCTCGTAGACGGCGTCAAAGCTCTTGCGGAAGTAGGCGGTCTGCAGGTGCTCGCGGGTCTTCGCGTCGATCTGCTCCAGCGAGTCGTGGAAGCGATAGAGGTCGTAGAGCTTGTTCGCGCGGGCGGAGAAGAAGAGGCCCTTCTTCACCACCTGGACGCGCGCGCCCAGCTCGAACAGGTCTCCTGCCGGGGCGTAGTCGAAGTCCTGGACGTTGAGGCCCTGGAGCAGCTCCTTCACCTCGTTGCTGGTGCCCGCCTCCACCGTGCACTGGTTGATGGAGCCGGTGAGGATGAAGTCCGCGCCCAGCATGAACGCCGCCGCGGCGGCTTCCGGCGTGCCGATGCCTCCGGCCGCGCCCACGCGCACGCGCTTCGCGTAGCCGTACTGGGTCATCATGCGGTCGCGCAGGCGGATGATGGCGGGCGTGAGGGCGTACGCGACGCCCTGGTCCGTGTGGCCGCCGGAGTCCGCCTCCACGCAGAGGTCGTCCGCCAGCGGGACGCGCTGGGACCACTCCGCCTGCTCCGGGGTGATGCGCCGCTGCTCCACCAGGCGCCGCACCAGCCGCTCCGGCGCGGGACGCAGGAAGGCCTCGGCGATCTCCGGGCGGGAGACCTTGGCCACGATGTGGTTCTTCGGGACGACGTTGCCGCGCGCGTCCCGCTCCAGCCCCACCAGCCGGTAGCGCACCAGCGCGGAGGTCACGGCCATGTAGGACGCGGCCTCGATGTGGCGCACGCCGTGGCGAAGGAAGAGGTCGACGGTGTCCTCCTCCAGCTGCGGGTTCTGCGGGCTGCTCAGCAGGTTGATGCCGTAGGCCTGGCCTCGCGACAGCTCCCGCTGGATGTGGAGGATGGCGGCCTCGGTGTCGCGGAGCGGGACGCCGCCGGAGCCGAAGTAGCCGAGCATGCCGGCCTTGCCCATGGCGACGACCAGCTCCTTGGACGCCACACCCCGGTACATCGCGCCCGCCACGTAGGCGTACTTGATGCCGTGGTCGGCGCGGAACTCCGCGCTGCCCAGCGACGCCGCGGAGAAGCCCTCCTGTGCCACCGGAGCGGACTCGCGCGGCTCGTGCCGGTGGACTCCGTTGCGTCGCGGCTCAGGAGCCGCGGGTGGAGGTGCCACAGGCATGCTCGCCTCGGGCACGTATGGCGTTGGGGCCTGGGTGGGTGCCGGCGCCGCGACGGGCGCGGACGGAGCCTCTCCCTCGAAGTCCCTCAGCATGTTGGCGAGCACGATGCCGGGGCCCACCTCCACGATCTTCATCCCCGGCTGCGCGAGCAGGTAGCGCACCGTGCCCGCCCAGTTCACCGGCCTGGCGATCTGGATGGCGAGCAGCTCGCGGCACCGCGCCGCTTCGTAGGGCCGCGCCTCCACGTTGGAGATGACCGGGATGCGGGGCGGCTGGAAGTCGAAGCCCGCCAGGAACCGGCGGAACGTCTCCGACGCCGCGACCATGTAGCGCGAGTGGAAGGCCGCGCTCACCTTGAGCAGCACGTACGCCTTCGCCCCCGCCGCCTCGAAGGCCGGGCTCGCGCGCTGCACCACGTCCGCAGGCCCGGCGATGACCACCTGGTTCGGCGTGTTGAAGTTCGCCACGTCCAGCGCGCCGAACTCCTCCGACGAGCGCAGCACTTCCTCGATGCGCTCGCGCGACAGGCCGACCACGGCCGCCATGCCGCCGCCCTTGGCCTCTGCCATGATCTCGCCACGGCGCTTCACCAGCCGCAGGCCCGTCTCGAAGTCGAAGCTGCCCGCGGCGAAGAGGGCGTTGTACTCACCCAGGCTGTGGCCGGCGACGAAGTCCGGCTCGCCGTCCTTCGCCTTCTTCTCCAGGTACGACAGCGCGTTGACCACGTACAACGCCGGCTGCGTGTACTGCGTCTGCCCCAGCCGGTTGTCCGGGTTCTGGAGGCACAGCTCCTCGATGGAGTAGCCCAGGATGTCGCTCGCCTTGTCCGTGAGCGACCGGTACGGCTCGAACAGGCGCGCCCCCATGCCCTTGCGCTGCGTGCCCTGCCCCGGGAAGACGTACGCGATCATGCTCTTCTTCTCATGCTGGAGTGGAGGTGGGGACACGGCGGGAGGAGGCACGAGCGCGCGCTCCAGCTGCTTCAAGCGCTCCACCTCGCCGTGGGCCGGCGTCATCAAGGAGAACACCGCGGGGCGTCCGCTCTTCGCGACGCCCGCCTTCAACAGGTTCGCCAGCGAGCTGGAGGGACCCACGTCGATGAAGGCGTACTCGCCCTGGGCCACCAGTCCGCGAACGGCGTCGGAGAACGCCATGGGGCCCCGGATGGCGCCCCACAGGTGCTCGGGAGGCAGCTCACGGCGGACGCCGCCGTCCAGCCCGGACACCATCGGGATGCGGGCGGGCCGCTGCGGCAGCCCCCGCAGGTCCGCCAGGTAGCGCTCCCGCGCGGGGTCCATGAACGACGAATGGAACGCGTGCGCCACCGGCAGCTCGAAGGTGGTGATGCCGCGCGCCTGGAGCCGCGCCTCCACCGCGCGCAGCGCCTCCACGCGGCCGGACACCACGAACTGGAAGGCGTCGTTGCGCCCCGCGAACTCCACGCCCTGGAAGAGGCCGGGCTCGCGCTCCAGCAGCACCGGATCATGGAGGACGGCCAGCATCCCGCCCGCCTCGCACGCGCCCTCCACCGCCCGGGCCAGCCGGACGCACGCCTCCAGCGCGGCCTCCGGCTCGTAGATGCCCGCGATGGCCGCCGCGACGATCTCCCCCAGGCTCACGCCCAGCGTCATCGCCGGCTCCAGCCCCCGCGCCATCAGCGAGCGCGCCAGCGCGTACTCCACCGTGAAGATGGACGCGTTGCTGTGCAGCGCGCGCGGCAGCGGCGCGCCGGAGCGGCCGTCTCCGTACAAGAGCCCCACCACCGACGTGCCGATGAGCGGCGTCGCCACGCGGTCCAGCCGCAGCACCCACTCCCGGAACACCGGGTCGTGGCGGTACAGGTCCACCCCCATCTGCAGGTACTGCGACCCCTGTCCCGAACAGAGGAAGACCAATGGCGCGCTCATGACCTGCCCCCTCGAACCCTGTCGCGCTGGCCGATAGCCAGACATGCACCCGGTGACGAAACAATTTCTGTCATCGCAAACCCGCCGTTATGGTCTCTCCCTGTAGTCCGAGGAAAACACCATGACCATGACAAACCGACTCGCAGTCTCCCTGACGTGCCTGACCCTGCTTTCCGCCCAGGCGGCGCTGGCCGCGGAGCCCCAGGCTCCCGCCGCGAAGCCCGGCGCCACCCCCGCCGCGCCGGCCGCAAAGCCGGGCGCGAACACCGCCGCTCCCGCGGCCCCCACCGCCGCGCCGCCCGCTGGCGCCGCGCAGCAGGGTCCGCCGCCCGGCCTGCCGCAGCCCTCCCCGCTGCTCGCGCAGCTGAAGGACTTCGAGGGCAAGTGGAAGTGCTCCGGCACGCGCGTCCCGATGCCGGGCGTGCCCGCCTACCCCATCGAGACGACGTGGACGGGCAAGAAGGACCTGAGCGGCTTCTGGGTCTCCATCCGCCTGGAGGAGAAGAAGACGGCGAAGAACCAGTTCCCGGTCGTCGGTGACTACGCGCTCGGCTTCGACCCGGGCAGCGGCCAGCTGCTGGCGCTCTGGCACGACAACTTCGGTGGCCGCAGCGAGCAGCTGTCCACCGGCTGGCAGGGCGACACCTTCACCTGGGTGGGCGAGTACAACATGGGCGGCATGAAGTCCGGCGCCCGCGGCGTCTTCCACCGCAAGAGCGCGAAGGAGATGTCCCACACCGGCGAGGCCAACATCGGCGGCCAGTGGGTGGTGATGGTCGAGGAGACCTGCAAGCGCTAGCAGGTCCCACGCGGAGCCCTGGCCGGCACGCTCGAACGTGGCCGGCCGGGGAGTCCCGCGGCGCGCTGGGGAAGGTCCGCGGCGCATGTCAGTCCTTCAGCTCGACGAACTGACCGGGGTTGGCGCGGATGTACTTCGCGACGGTGTGGATGTCCCTCGCGAGCGTCTTCGCCAGCAGCGCGTCGTCCTGCTCCTTGCCCTGGATGGGCCGGTTCGCCGCGCGCGCCTCGCGCAGGTGCTTCTCGAAGGCCTCCGTCTGCGCCAGCAGCTCGTCCAGGTGCAGGTGCTTGGCGGCCAGCTTGAGCTCCAGCCAGAACGAGTCCTCGCCCACCAGGTGCGGCAGCTCCGCGCACATCTGCGTCCAGCCCCGGCCGTGCGCGTAGAGCACCCAGAACATGAACACCGCGCGCTGGCCGGGCGTGAGCGCGCCGTACACCTCCTCGCGCACGTCGCTGCCCCGGCCGCGCATGGCCAGCGCGGCGGGCTGCACGCATTTCTGGCAGAGCGCCGTGTCGTCCAGCGAGGCCAGCTCCTGGCGCGTCATGCGGATCAACGTCGTTCCCATGGCCGTGTCCCCTAGCTGTCCAGCTGCACGAACTGGCCCGGATGGGCGCGGATGAAGGCGGAGAAGCGCGGCAGCTCGCGGCGGATGAGCTGGGCGAGCGCGGCGTCGAGCTTCGCGATGGCGTCCTCGTTGCCCTCCTGGTCGCGAAGGGCGAGGAACGCGTCGGTGAGCGTCACCAGCTCCGGCACGCCCACCAGCCGGCCGGCGGCGCGCAGCCCGTCCCAGAACGAGTCCTCGTAGACCAGGTGCGGCAGCTGTTCGTGCAGCTGCGTGAAGCCGCGCGGGCCCCGGGCGTTGAGTACCCAGAACATGAACACCGCGCGCTGGCCCTCGGTGAGCGAGCCATAGACGCGTGAGCGCGTCTCGTTGTCGGTGCCGCGCATCTTCATGCTCGCGTCCCAGACGCACGCCCGGCACAGCGACAGGTCGTCCATGGACTCGAAGTCCTCCATGCTCATCTTCACCAACTCGGGCTGCATCGCGTTCCTTTCAGGGTGGCTCATGCCCGCGCTCCGGGTGCCACGGTGGACAGGTGGGCCGCCAGGCTGGAGACGGTGGGGTGCGCCAGCACGACGAACAGCTCCACGTCGACCTTCAGCACCTCGCGCAGGCGGGAGACCATCTGCGTCGCCAGCAGCGAGTGGCCGCCCAGCTCGTGGAAGCCGTCGTCCGCGCCCACGCGGTCCACGCCCAGGAACTCCTGGTAGACGGACGCGATGGTGCGCTCCATCTCGTCACGCGGCTCGACGAAGGGCGTGTCCAGGTCCGGGCGCTTGAGCACCTCCGCCGTGCCGGGCTCCTGCCGGACGGCCTCCAGCTTCACCCACTTGTCGTAGCGGGCCTGGAGGTCCGTCGCGCACACCGCGACCTGCGTGGAGTCCGGGATGGCGAAGAGGCGGTGGAAGGACTCCAGCCCCTCGGGCTCGGTGAGGACGCTGGGCGCCAGCCGCTCGTACATCGACGGGTGGACGATCTCCTTCGCCTTCTTCCACTCGATGTCCCACGAGTCCCAGTACTGGACCACCCACTTCTGCGCGTGCTGGCGGTTCTGGAGGACGGTGTAGTTGGACGCGAGGCTGCTGGCGCTCGCGATGGCGATGAAGCCCAGGCCGCCCAGCACCGACCCCAGCGAGCTCATCATCACGCGGAAGCGCAGGTCGCGCTCGCGCAGCAGTTCGTCCAGCATCCGCAGGCTGTGCGGGATGGAGGCGAAGTGCTGCTTGCACAGCTCGCGGTCCGCGTCGCGCAGGGGCTTGATGCGCTCGAAGTTGGACGCGCCGGACGCGTGGAGCAGCCCGCGGATGGGGCCGGCTTCCGCCTCGGCCTCCGCCAGCACGCGCCGCATGGCCTCCACGTCGTCCAGCCGGGCCTTCCGCAGCACGAAGTCATGGCCCGCCGCCTGGAGCCCCACCGCGTTGCCCACGCGGACGCCAATCGGCTCGCGGCGCTTCGCGCCCAGCCACTGCCCCCACTCGTCGGGCTCCGGGAAGTCCGGCTCCTCCAGGATGATGAGCCGCGCGCCCTGCTCCAGCATGCGCCGCGCGGTGAGGAACCCGATGCCCTCCAGGCCGTAGTAGACGAGGTACGTCTCGCCCTTGTGGACGAGCGGCGGCTTCGGCGCGTCGGCCGTCACGCGCACGGGCTCGTAGAACTGGATCCACCGGCGGGTGCCCCGGTACGCGCAGAGCACGTCCCCGATGGAGGACAGCACCTCGCGCTCCAGCGCGTCCGCCAGCGCGTCCACCTTCCAGGCGCCGCCTTCCGGAACGCAGAGGTCCACCGCGCGGCAGTGGAGGTTGTTGTACTCCTGCTGGAGCACCTTGCAGATGCCCGACACGGAGCTCTGCTCGTAGCGCAGCGCCTCCTCGCCGGTGACGTCGAAGACGTCGTTGGAGAACGCGAGCAGCCGCATGGACCGCGTCACCGCGAGCTGCCCCAGTGCCTGGCCGAAGTACAGCAGGCTGAAGAGGCCCTGCTCCTGCGAGGCCACCAGCGCGTCCAGGTCGTTGGCGGGCCGGGGCGCGTCCACGGACTGAAGGCCCCAGAAGTGGAGCACGCGGTCCGGCAACAGCTGGCGGCTCCTCAACTCCAGCACGAGCAGCTCGTACGCCTTGCGGTCCGACACGGGCAGGCTGAACGCCGCGTCGCCCTGCTTCGAGAACGCTTCGCCCGGCGTCACGGTGACGACCGTGCCCCGGCGGCCCAGTCGTTCGATGAGCTTCCGGGTGAGCGGCGCGCCGTCGGAGAAGACGAGGTACGTCTCGCGCGTCGCGGGCACGGGCTCCAGCGGCAGCGCGGACTGCTTCCACTGCGCGCGGTAGAACCAGTCCGCCATGTCCGGGCGCTTGCGCCAGAAGGCGTCCTTGTCCTTCGCGAGGGCCTGGGCCTCCGGGGCGCGCGGCTCCACCCACATCCGCTGCCGCTCGAAGGGATAGAGCGGCAGGCGGACGCGGCGGGGCGAGGCGCCGTCGTGCAGCATGGACCAGTCCACCTCGTCGCCCGCGAGCCAGGGCCCGAGCAGGGCCTGCCACGAGGCGGGCACCGAGCCCGCGTCCGGGGACGCGAACCGGCGCTCCCGGAGCGCGCGGACCGCTTCAGGGAGCGTGCGGGCGCGCACGGCCCGCCGGTACGTGAAGGCGCGGCGGCCGCGCTGGAGCGTGAAGGCCACGTCGCGCAGGGACAGCTCCGGGTGCGCCTCCAGGTGATCCGCCAGCAGGACGGTGACGCGATCCAGCGCCTCCGGGCTTCGCGCGGACAGCACCAGCAGCTGTTCGTCCTGCGAGGCCTCTTTGCGCGCGGGCCTCGCGGGCGCCTCCTCCAGGATGACGTGCGCGTTCGTGCCGCCGATGCCCAGCGAGCTCATGCCCGCGCGAAGCGGCGTCTCCCCGCGCTTCCAGTCGGTGAGCTCGGTGTTGACGAAGAAGGGGCTGTTGTCGAAGTCGATCTTCGGGTTGGGCGTCTGGAAGTGGAGGCTGGGGGGCAGCTTGCGCTCCTCCAGCGCGCGCACGACCTTGATGAGGCCGGCGACGCCCGCGGCGGCGTTGAGGTGCCCGATGTTGGTCTTCACCGAGCCGATGGCGCAGAAGCCCTTGCGGTCCGTGTGCAGGCGGAAGGCCTGCGTGAGCGCGGCCAGCTCGATGGGGTCCCCCACCTCCGTCCCCGTGCCGTGGGCCTCCACGTAGCTGATGGACTCCGGGGCCACGTCCGACGTCGCGAGCGCCTGGACGATGACCTTCGCCTGGCCCTCCACGCTGGGGGCCGTGTAGCCCACCTTGGTGGAGCCGTCGTTGTTGATGGCCGAGCCCTTGATGACCGCGCGGATGTCGTCGCCGTCCGCGAGCGCGTCCGCAAGCCGCTTGAGGACGACCACGCCGCTGCCGTTGCCCCACAGCGTGCCCCGGGCCTGCGCGTCGAAGGCGCGGCAGTGCCCATCCGGGGACAGGATGCTGTCCTGCACGTGGTGGTAGCCGGCGAGGTGCGGGACATTGAGGGATACGCCCCCGGCGAGCGCCATGTCGCACTCGCCCAGGATGAGGGCCTGGCGGGCGAAGTGCAGCGCCACCAGCGACGTGGAGCACGCGGTGTTGACGTTGACGCTGGGGCCGGTGAGGTTGAGCTTGTAGGAGACGTGCGTCGGCAGGAAGTCCTTGTCGCTGGCGATGAGCAGCTGCTGCAGGCCGATGTTGCGCACGAGCGCTTCGTCGCCCAGCACGTTCTGCAAGAGGTACGTGTTGAGCCCCGCGCCCGCGTAGACGCCGATGGTCCCCGCGAAGCCCTCCGGCGTGTAGCCGGCGTCCTCGAGCGCGTGCCAGCACGACTCCAGGAAGAGGCGCCGCTGCGGGTCCATCACCTTCGCCTCCAGCGGGCTGAAGTTGAAGAAGCTCGCGTCGAAGGACTCGATGTCGTCCAGCACCGGCGAGGCCCGGACGTAGTTCGGATCCTTCAGCGCCGCGGGGTCCACGCCGGCCGCCAGCAGCTCCTCGTCGGAGAAGACGCGGATGGACTCCACGCCGTCGCAGAGGTTCTTCCAGAACTGCTCCACGTCCTTCGCGCCAGGAAGGCGCGCGGCCATGCCGACGATGGCGACATCCAGCCCGTTCACTGACTCGTTCGAATCGTCACGCACGCTTCGCACTCCATCCCGCCAGGCCCTCCACCCGAGGACCCGGCGGCTTCAAAGGTCTGTTTCCAGTTCCAGCCGTGCCTGTCGTCGCCTCAGGCCCGTGGGTCCTCGGGGCGCGCCGCGAGCGCGGCGAGCATCCGCCGCTGCCGTTGTCCGCGCCGTGCGCTCTCCGCCAGCCCGCGCTCCTGCGCCCCGGGAGAGAGGTGACGGGCCAGGGCCTCCACCGTGGGGTGTTCGAACAGGGCCACCACCGGCACGTCCCGGCCCAGCGCCGCGCCCAGGCGGATGGCGGCTTGCGCGAGCTGGAGCGAGTGGCACCCGAGGTCGAAGAAGTTCTGCTTCCGCCCCACCGCGCGTCCGCCCAGCAACTGCCGCACGATGCCGGCGATGGTGCCCTCCAGGCCCGGACGTGCGTCCTCGCCGCGCGAGGCCTCGTCCGAGGCGGTCCCCTGCTCCACCGGAGGCAGCGCGCGGGTGTCCACCTTGCCGTGCGCCGTCTGGGGCAGCGCCGGGAGCCGCAGGAAGGCGGACGGCACCATGTACTCCGGCAGCCGCTGGCCCAGCAGCTTCCGGAGCGCTTCCGGCGTGTACGGCTGGGCCGCATCACCCGCCCAGTACGCCACCACGCGGTCGTGCCCTGCGCCCTCCGGAGCGGGCATGGCCACGACGAAGGACTGCTGGATGCCGGGCAGCGCGCAGAGCGCGGCTTCGATTTCGCCCAGCTCGATGCGCAGCCCGCGCACCTTCACCTGCCGATCCAGGCGCCCCAGGTACTCCAGGTTGCCGTCGGGCAGCCAGCGCGCCAGGTCGCCCGTGCGGTAGAGCCGCTCGCCCGGCGCGAACGGATGGGCGACGAAACGCTCCGCCGTCAGCGTCGGGTTGTGGAGGTAGCCGCGCGCGAGGCCCACGCCCGCGATGCACAGCTCCCCCGGCACGCCGATGGGCTGCATGCGCCCGCCCCGGTCCAGCACGAAGAGCTGGATGTTGTCGATGGGCCGGCCGATGGGGATGCGCTCATGGGTCTGCTGCTCGGAGCAGTCGAAGTAGGAGACGTCGATGCTGGCCTCGGTGGGCCCGTAGAGGTTCGCCAGCCGGGTGCCGTTCTGGCGGTGCAGGAGCGTGTTGAAGCGCTCCACCTGGGACACTGTCAGCGCCTCGCCGCTGGCGAACACCTGGCGCAGGCTGGACAGCGACGACACGTCATCGAGCGTCCGCGCGTACTCCAGGAAGACGCCGAGCATGGACGGCACGAAGTGCAGCACCGTCACCTGCTCGCGCGCGATGGCGTCCGCGACCTGCCGTGGGTCCCGCTCCGCGCCCGGGGCCAGGAGCGCCACGCTGGCGCCCTCCAGCGACCACCAGAACAGCTCCCAGACGGAGACGTCGAAGGTGTACGGCGTCTTCTGGAGGATGACGTCGCCCCGGCTCAGGGGATAGCGGTTCTGCATCCACTTCAGCCGGTTGATGAGGCCGCGATGCTCCAGCATGGCGCCCTTCGGACGGCCGGTGGAGCCCGACGTGTAGATGACGTAGGCGAGCGAGTCCGGCCGGGCCCGTGGCGCAAGGTTCGCGCCGTCACCGCTGAACGTCGCCGCGTCGCGCAGGTCGAACACGCGCCCGGTGAAGCCCTCCGGCGTGAAGCGCGCGTCGCTGACGAGCACCACGTCCGTGCGGCTGTCGTCGAGCATGTAGCGGATGCGGTCCGCCGGGTAGCGCGGATCCACCGGCAGGTACGCACCACCGGCCTTGAGGACGCCGTACAGCCCGACCATCAGCTCCAGCGAGCGCTCCGCGACGATGCCCACGATGGAGTCCGGACCCACGCCTGCCTGCCGCAGCGTCGCCGCGAGCCGGTTGGCGCGGGTGTTCAGCTCTCCGTAGGTGAGCAGGCGGCCCTCGAAGGTGACGGCCACGTCTTCCGGACCGTGCGCCACGCGCTCCTCGAAGAGCTCGTGGACGCACTTCTCGCGGGGGAACGGCCGCGCGGTGCGCCGCCACTCCGTCTCCAGTTGGTAGCGCTCCACGGGCCCCAGCAGCTCCAGCGCTCCGATGGGCTGGCGCGGGTCGCGCAGCGCCGAGCGCAGCAGGGCCTCGTAGTGCGTGGCCATGCGCTCGACGGTCGCGGCGTCGAAGAGGTCGGGGGCGTACTTGAAGAAGGCGTGCACGCGGCCTTCGGTCTCCACCAGCTCCAGCGAGAGGTCGAACTCGCCCTGCTGCTGGAGGTCCAGGATGGCGTCCAGCGCGAGGCCGTCCGACGCGCCCGTGCCCAGGCCGTCCTGGGCGAGCCAGTTCTGGTAGACGAACTGGGCCTGGATGAGCGGCATGAGGCCGCGGTCCCGTGCGCCTCCCGCCTCGCGCACCATCTCCGTGAAGGGGAAGTCCGCGTGCTCCTGCGCCTCCAGGTGGGTGGACTGGAGCGCGCGCGCGTAGTCGAGGAACGGCAGGTCCGACGCCACGCGGCTGCGCACGCAGACCACGTTGACGAAGTAGCCGACGACGTCCTCGAACTCGGTCCGGGGCCTGCCGGCCACGGGCACGCCGACAGCCAGATCCTCCTGCTGCGTGTAGCGGTGCAGCAGCGCCTTGAAGGCGGCGAGGAACAGGCTGAAGGGATAGATGCGCTGCGTGGCGCCCAGACGGCGTGTGTCCAGGGCCAGCTCCAGCGGGAGCGTCGTCGCGTGGACCCGGCCTTCCAGCCGCCGCTTCGCCGGACGCGGCCGGTCCGTGGGCAGTTGGAGCGCGGGGGGCGGCGGCAGCAGGCGGCTTCGCCAGAACTCGCGGTGGCGCAGGCCCTCCTCGGACGCGAGCATCCGCTCCTGCCACGCGACGAAGTCCGCGTAGGTGGCGGACAGCGGCACGAGCGCCGCGTCCCCGTGCGTCCGCTCCGCGCGGTAGAGCGCCTCCAGGTCCCTCACGAGGAGCTGGAGCGAGCTTCCGTCCATGACCAGGTGGTGCGCCGCGAGCACCAGCAGCGGTTCGCGGCCCGGCCGCTGCACCAGGTGCACCCGCGCGAGCACATCCCGCGAGAGGTCGAACGGCTTGAAGCCCAGTCGCGCCAGGAAGGCCTGTTCGTCTTCCGGCGACGCAGCGGGCAGCGCGTGGATTTCGAACGGCACCTCCGACGACGCGGGAGCCATCGCCAGCAGGGGCTGGGCGTCCTCCACCACGACGCGGGCGCGGAGGCTGGGATGCCGGGCCCAGAGCCGCTGGAGCGAGGCCTTCAGCGCGGCGACGTCCAGCGTGCCCCGGATGCGGAAGGCGCACGGCACGTTGTAGGCACTGCTCTCCGGGGAGAGCTGCTGGATCATCCACAGGCCCAGCTGTCCCGCGGACATCGGATGACGGGAGGGGCCGGGCTTCACCTCCACGGCGACGGTCCGCTCACGCACGGGCGTGGGCAGTGAGACTGGAGCCGGTGGCGGTGTGGGGACCACCGTGGCCACCATCCCCGCGCCCATCTCCCGAGCGACGAGCTCCGCCAGCCGCCGGAGCGTGCCGGCTTCGAGGAGCGCCGCGTTGGTGAGCTCGACGCCGTGGGTTTCTTCCAGGCGGCGGAGCAGCCGGGCACCAATCAGCGAGTTGAAGCCATAGACCATCAGCTCCTCGTCGGGATGGAGCGTGGCTTCCGGCAGCTTCAGCAGCGAAGCGATCATCCCGCGAAGGACAGGCAGCACGCCCTCCGTCGGCACGGCGGCGAGAGACTGGGCCGTAGCGGACGCGGGCGAAGCGTCCAACGCCGTAGCGGAGGACCGCAGCGCGGGTGAACCTTCCGGTGCTGCGGCGGAAAAGCGCGCCGAGGCGGGTACTGGGGAGCCTTCCAGCGTTGCGGCGGAGAGGCGCGGCGCGACGGGTGCTTGCGCCAGCGAACCTTCCGGCGATGCGGCGTCGCTCCACGGTCCGCCTTCCGACCAGTAGCGCTCACGGGCGAAGGGATACGTCGGCAGCGGGATCCGCCGGGTCTCCGCGCCATGCGCCCCGCGCCAGTCCAGCGCGTAGCCCTTCACGTACAGACCGGCCACCACGCTCATGCGGCGCCAGGCTTCGGCCTCCGCCATGGGCGCGCGCGAACCGGCCAGCAGGGTGTTGCCCAGCGTGAGCAGTCCGGCGTCCTTGCGCGCGGCGGGCTGCGCTCCCGCAGTGGACACCCACAGCCCCTCCGGCCTTTCGCCGCGCAGCGCCGCGTCGAGCAGGTCCTTCAGGTGGCCCGTGCTCCGCGCCAGGAAGGCGGCGCGCAGGGCGAAGTGGGTGCGGCCCACCTGGAGCGTCAGCGCGAGGTCGTCCAGCCTTGCCTGGGCTCCTTCCGTGTCCAGCCACGTCCGCAGGTCCGCCATCCGCTGCCGCAGCGCCTGCTCCGAGTGCGCGGACACGGGGAGGACGTGGAGCCGCTGCGCCGTGGGCGCCGGACGCGCGGGAAGCTCCGGGGCCTCCTCCACCACGAGGTGCGCGTTGGTGCCGCTGAAGCCGAACGAGCTGAGCGCGGCCCGGCGCGGCTGGCCGTCGGTGCGCCACTCACGCGTCTCCGTGTTGACGAAGAAGGGCGTGCTGGGGAAGTCCAGGTGCCGGTTCGAGCGCGTGTAGTGCAGCGATGGCACCAGCGTGCGGTGCTGGAGGCACAGCAGGACCTTGATGAGGCCCGCCACGCCCGACGCCTCCATCGTGTGCCCGATGTTCGTCTTGATGGAGCCGATGGCGCAGAACTGCTTCCGGCCGGTGTGCTGGCGGAAGGACTCCGTGAGCGCCTGGAGCTCGATGGGGTCGCCCAGCTTCGTGCCGGTGCCGTGCGCCTCCACGTAGCCGATGGTGTCCGGGTGCACGCCGGAGCGCTCGTAGACCTCCAGCTCCAGGGCGCGCTGCGAGGGCGCGCTGGGCGCGGTGATGCCGTTGGTCCTGCCGTCCTGGTTGATGCCCGAGCCCCGGATGATGCCGTGGATCCGGTCCCCGTCCGCCAGTGCCTGATCCAGGCGCTTGAGCACGACGACGCCCACGCCCTCCCCCGTCACGATGCCGTCCGCCGCGTCGTCGAAGGTCCGGCACCGGCCCTGGGGCGACAGGATGCCCGCCTTGCCGAGCACCACGTGGGTGCGCGCCGTCAGCATCAGCGCGATGCCGCCCGCGATGGCCATGTCGCACGAGCCGCTCCGGATGCTCTCGCACGCCAGATGGACGGCGACCAGCGAGGACGAGCACGCGGTGTCCACCGGGACGCTCGCGCCCCGGAGGTTCAGCAGGTACGACAGCCGGGCCGGGAGGATGGCCGCGCTGTTGCCGCTCAGCGTGAACGCGTTGAGCTCCTGTCCCTGGAGCTTCTGGACGTACTCGCCCTCCTTGCAGCCCACGAAGACGCTGCAACGCCGGCCCTCGAGCGTGCCCGCCGCGCAGCCTGCGTCCTCCAGCGCCTTCCACGCCTCCTCCAGGAAGAGGCGGTGTTGGGGATCCATCCACTCCGCTTCGAGCGGGGAGATGTTGAAGAAGAGCGGATCGAACCGATCCACGTCGTCGATGAAGCCGCCCCACCGGCTGACGCTCTTGTTGTGCGCGTCCGGATCCGGGGCGTACCAGCGGGCGTGGTCCCACCGCTCGCGCGGCACCTCCTGGATGGAGTCCCGGCCCTCGACGAGGTTGCGCCACAGCTCGCGCACGTCCCGCGCGCCGGGGTAGCGGGCGGAGAGGCCCACCACCGCGATGGGCTCCTGGCGGCTCATGACGCGCCCCCGACGAAGCGCTCCACCGCGTCGAGGTTCAGCTCCCCTGCCTCGATGCGGTCCAGCAGGCCCAGGAGCCCGTCGTCACCGGCCGGTGCCGGTTCAGGCTTCGCCTGCACGACGATGGGGGTCCCCGCGGAGACAGGCTCCGGCGCTGGCGCGGGCCGTGCTCCCGGATCGGCGGCCGGGAAGGTGGCGCGGATGTGCTCGGCCAGCTTCGAGACGCTCGCGTAGTTGAAGAGGTCCGTGGAGCGCAGCGCGATGCCGAGCGCCGCGTTGATGCGCTCGATGATGCTGACGGCGAAGATGGAGTCCACGCCGAAGTCCTGGAACGGCTTGGACGGATCCAGCTGGACGGCGCCGTTCGCGACGACGGCCTCCACGCACGAGGCGATCACCGACTCCAGGTCCGGCCGTGCGCCCCTCGGCGTGGAGACCGGAGTCCCCTGCCCCACGCTGGCATGGCCGTTCGTCACCACGCTCGGCGACACGGTGGCGGGCGCGGACAGGGTCCTCGCGGCGGTGGCGAGGCTCCGGCGGTCGCGCTCGCCGATGATGATGTTCTGCCCCAGGTCGGAGCGGTGCTGATCCGGGTGGCCCAGCACGACGACCTTCGGGAAGCCCTCGGCGCCCAGCACGGAGCGCCACTGGTCGCTGCTGAGCAGCGGCGCGTCCTGGAGCCGCAGGTCGTCCTTGAAGCGCCACCAGCCGGGCAGCAGGCCGAAGGCCACCGTGGAGAAGTCGTGCACGGTGGTGACCTCGTTGAGGAGCAGCCAGCCACCGGGGCGCAGCAGCGTCTTCACGTTGCGCAGCGTCTGGCGCAGCTCCTCGGTCGCGTGCAGGACGTTGGCGGCGAGCACCACGTCGTAGGCGCCCGCCGCGTAGCCCTGCGGCACCACGTCCTTCTCGATGTCCAGCACCGAGTACTCCATGAACCCGTAGCGGAAGTTCTCGCGGCCGTACTGGACGAACGAGCGCGACACGTCCGTGTACGTGTAGACGATGCGGTCCGCGTACTGGCTCAGCGCCTTCAGGGCCAGGTCGGTGGTGCCGCCCGTGCCGGCGCCCACCTCCAGGATGCGGATCTTCCCACCGTCGGGAAGCTGCGCGAGCCGCTCGGCGACGTACTGGCGCAGGCTGTCTGCGACCAGCGCGTTGAAGTAGTCCGCGACGGGGTTGCCCTTGTACATGGGGCCCATCAGCCGCATCGACGACTGGGGGAACAGCAGGTCCGTGGCGGGAATCTCCCCGCGCAGCACCTCGCCGTAGCGTTCCGAGCACGCCCACATGATGGCGACGTGCGGAGCGGTCATCGGCGCCTGCGCGACCAGGCGCTCACCGCGAGCCTGGAGGCTCTGCCGCTCCAGGTGCGGCGCGGCCGCGTCCAGCGCGGGCAGCGTGGTGACGTCCGCTCCGGCCAGCTGGACGTAGCCGGCCCGGGCCAGGATGTTCAGCAGCGCGGAGAACAGGCGCGTGTAGCCCGGCGCGACACGGAGCTTCGTGCGCAGGCCGTCCACCGTGTACCGCTCGCCCGAGCGGAGGAGGACGCCCATGCGCTGGAAGAAGCCCAGCAGCATGAGCGAGTTGAAGCGCTCATAGTCCTCGCGGCTCGCGGGCGGAGGCAGCTCGCGCACCGTGCTGTCGCGCAGCGCCTGCTCCACGCGCGGCGTGAGCAGCGACACGGCCTCCTGCGTGACGGGACGCGACTCCGGGAACCAGTGGCGCACCCGCGCGAACGGGTACGTGGGCAGCGACACCTTCCGGGGCCGCTCCGCGCCGTGGAGCGTGCGCCAGGGCAGCTCCACGCCCATGCTCCAGAGCTGCGCCAGCGTGGAGAGCTGCCGCTCCTCCATCGCGACCTGGAGGAAGGCCGTGCCTGCGCGGCCCTCGGAGAGTAGGCCCGCGAGCGGCAGGGCCGCGTCCACCTTGCCGGTGAAGAGGCCCGGGGCCGTCTGCCCCTGGGCGAAGCGGGTCAGCGCGTCGATGGCCTCGGTCACGTCCCGGGCCACCACCGCCAGCCGCTCCGGCATTGCTTCGCGGCCCACCTGGAGGGTGTACGCCACGTCGGAGAGCGAGACGGGCGTGCCCTCCGGGAGGACCTCCACGCTGGCGCCGCGCTGACGCTCCGCCAGGTGCCGCTCCAGCGACGCCAGGGTCGGGCACTCGATGAAGAGACGCGGGCGCACCTCGACGTCCAGCCGGCGGCCAATCTCATCCGCGAACGCCGCGAGCTGGACCACGTCGAAGCCGGCCTCCTCGAAGGGGCGCTCCGGATCCAGGGCCGAGGCCGGGACGTCCAGGATGCTCGCGGCGGCCTCCAGCAGCGCCTCGCGGATGCGTGAGCTGTCTCCCCTTGCCGCGCTGGGACGGGAGGGCTGCTGACGGCGCAGCAGGTCCGCGAGCCGCGTGGCGGCGGCCTTCAGGGCCTCCGGCGTCCGGGCCGACAGCGGGAGGAGCTGCGGGCCGTGCGCGGCGGAGGGCGCGGGCTGCTCGGGCGGGGCTTCGATGAGCAGGTGCGCGTTGGTGCCGCTGAAGCCGAAGGAGCTGACGGCCGCCCTGCGGGGCGCCGACGGCGCGGGCTCCCAGGGCTTCAGCCGCGTGTTGACGACGAAGGGGCTGTTCTTGAAGTCGATGAACTCGTTGGGCGTGTCGAAGTGGAGCGACGGGGGGATGGCCCCGTGCCGCAGCGACAGCAGCACCTTCAGCACGCCCGCGATGCCGGCCGCGGCGATGGTGTGCCCGACGTTCGTCTTCACCGAACCGAGCGCGCAGTAGCCGCGCTTGTCCGTCCAGCGCCGGAACGCGTCCGTGAGCGCCTTGACCTCGATGGGGTCGCCCAGCCGCGTGCCCGAGCCGTGGGCCTCCACGAAGGTGATGGTCGCCGGGTCGCAGCCCGCCGCCTCGTAGACGGACGCCTCCAGCTCCGTCTGGGACGCGGCGCTGGGTGCGGTGATGCCGTTCGTCTTGCCGTCCTGGTTGATGGCGGAGGCGCGGATGACGCCGTGGATCTGATCGCCGTCGCGCAGCGCCGCCTCCAGCGGCTTGAGGACGACGACGCCCACGCCCTCGCCCGGCACGAAGCCGTTGGCACCCGCGGCGAACGACTTGCACTTGCCGTCCACCGACAGCATCTGCGCGTTGCTCGCGTAGATGTGGAAGTTGGGCATCGTGGAGACGTAGACGCCGCCCGCGAGCGCCATCTCCGTCTCACCGGCGAGCAGGCTCTGGCAGGCCAGGTGGATGGACACCAGCGACGAGGAGCAGGCCGTGTTGATGGCCATGCTCGGGCCCTTCAGGTTGAGGAAGTACGCGATGCGCGCCGCGAGGATGGACGTGTCGTTGCCCCAGATGGCCTGGGCCTCGCGCTTGATGCCGGCCTGGGCCATGCGCAGGCCGTAGTCGCCCACGTCGACCCCGACGTAGACGCCGCAGCGCTTCTCCGACATGGACCGCGCCGCGTAGCCCGCGTCCTCCAGCGCCTTCCACGCCTCCTCCAGGAACACGCGCTGCTGCGGGTCGGACAGGTCCGCCTCGCGCCCCGCGATGTTGAAGAAGGCCGCGTCGAACTTGTCGATGTCGTCGAGCACCGCGCCGTAGCGGCAGTTCGTCGCGTCGAGGTTGCGCGGATCCGGGTCGTAGTACGCGTCGATGTCCCAGCGGTCCTTGGGAATCTCGCCGACCAGGTTGTCGCCCGCGGCCAGCCGCTTCCAGAAGGTGTCCAGGTCGGGCGCACCGGGGAAGCGCCCGGACATGCCGATGACGGCGATGGAGCGCGAGGACGGACGGGACGCGGGGGCCTCACGCACCGGCTGTGCCTGGGGCGCGGGAGGGGGCACCGTCGCGAGGACCGGCCTCGGAGCTTCCACTTGCGGCCGGGGCGCGTACGCGGGCGGCGGCTCCGGGTTGACGAAGACCGGTTCAGGCTCCCGCGCGGGCGGCGCCACCGCGGCGGCCTGGGGCTTCGCCGCGTCGAGGAGGGACAGGATGTGGCGGGCCAGGGCGCGGACGCTCGAGTAGTCGAAGACGACCGTGATGGGCAGTTCGAGGTCGAACGCCTCGCTGATCCGTTCGATCATCCCGGCGCCGGTGATGGAGTCGACGCCGTAGTCCGAGAACGGCACCTCCGGGTTGATGACGTCCGAGCTGACGCTGAGCGCCTCGCTGGTGAGCTGGCCGATGCGGCGCTCCACCTCCGCGAGCGACGGCCCCGTCCGCACGGGCACCGCCTGCGGTGGCGGACGGGCCTCCACGGGTGCGCGGACCGGCTCCGGGGGCCGGGCGACCTCGCGCCCCTGCGCCGGACGGCGGCCCGCGACCGCGACGGGCTCCTCCTGGGAGACGCCCAGCTTCGCCAGCGCCTCCAGTGAGCCCTTGAAGGCGACCACCTGGGGCGCGCTGCTCGCGAGCACCTGGCGCAGGGCCTCCAGACCCTCGGCGACCTCGATGGAGTGCACGCCACGCAGCTCCATGGCGCGCTGGTACTTCGGATCCGTGACGGCGCCCACGGAGCCCCAGTAGCCCCAGTTGACGACGCTCACGGGGAAGCGCGCGGAGCGGCCCAGCCACCCGGCGAAGGTGTCCTGGAACAGCGAGGCCGCGGCGTAGTTGCCCTGCCCCGCGTTCCCCGAGAAGGACTGGATGGACGAGAAGAACACCAGGAAGTCGAGCGGCTCGTCCTTCAGCACCTGGGCCAGCACCGCGCTGCCCCGGACCTTGGCATCCATCGCCTCCACGAACGCCGTGACGTCCATGCGCTCGATGGGCGCGTCGCGGAGGACCAGCGCGGAGTGCACCACGCCATGGACCGCCCCGAAGCGCGCCTTCGCCTGGGCCATCACGTCCCGCATGCTCGCGGGGCGCGTGACGTCCGCGCGGACGTGCAGCACGCGGGCCCCGCGCGCCTCCATCGCCGCGATGCGCTCGCGCTGTCCTTCCGTCAGTGGGCCGCGTCCGGTGAGGACCAGCCGCGCCTGGAAGCGCCCGGCCAGGTCCTCCGCGAGCGCCAGCCCGATGCCGCCCAGGCCGCCGACGATGACGTAGACGCCGCCCTGGCGCAGGACTCCGTCCCCCGCCGCCTCGAGCCTTGCGGGAACGAGCTGCCGGACGTGACGGCGTCCCTCGCGCAAGGCCACGTCCAGACGGCCCTTGTGCTCAGGCTCCGCGACCAGCTGGGAGACGAGGACGCCCGGGGCATGGAGCGCGTCGCGCGCCCCCACGTCGATGCAGCTCACCGCCAGTTGCGGGTGTTCCTTCGCCAGTGACTTGCACAGGCCGTGGAGGCTGGCGCCGGACGGACGCGCCTGCTCCGTGCCGGTGACGGGGAACGCGTCCGCGGTGACGACCACCAGCTCCAGACGCTGCTGGAGCACGCCCAGCCGCGACAGGCCCTTGAGCATCCGGAACAGCGCCAGCACGCCGCGCTCCTGGCTGGCCTCCAGCGCCTCCACGTCCTCCAGCGCGGCCGCTCGCGCGTCGATGCCCGCGAGGAAGTAGAGCCGCCGGGGCTGCCCTGCCTCGTTCCACCACGCCTCGACGCCGGCCTCGTCCGCGCTGGACCACTCCCAGCGGCCCTCGGCCTCGCGCCGGGTGCGCGCTCCCAGGCGGACCCGCAGCACGCCCGCGCGGGCATGGACCGCAGCCAGGCCGTCCTCCAGGCCCAGGCTGTCCGCCCCCGCGACGATGACCGCGCGCCCCAGTTCCCGGTCCTGCGCCGGCAGCGGCGCCTCCGCCCAGCGGGGCAGGTAGAAGAAGCTCTGCGGCCGCGCCTTGCGCTCGCGGAAGCCCAGCTCTCGCAGCTCGACGCATACCTCGCCCTGCTCATCCAGCAGCGCGACGTCGAAGCGCGCGGGGTCCTGCATCCGCACCCGCGCATACGCCCTGCCCGACGCCGGCAGCGGGCGACGCACGTCCACGCCTCCCAGCGAGAAGGGCAGCATCAGCGCGCCGGAAGACGACGTGAGCGCGGCGACGGCCTGCGCTGCCGCGTCCAGCAGCTGTGGCGGGAGGCTCCAGCGGCTGCCCTCCGGCGCGGTGCCCTCCAGGCGGCCCAGGGCCTCGCTTGCGTCGCTCCACACCTCGCGCAGGGCGCGGAAGGTGGGGCCGTAGTGGATCCCCATCCGGGCGAAGCGCTGGTGCAGCACCTCGCCGTCGACGTGGTGCGTGCTCCGGGCCTGGAACGGACGGAGCGCGAACGGTTCGGAGCCCGCGCGCTCGACCGCCGCCTCGATGCGTCCCTTGCAGTGCAGGACCGCGTCGTCGCCCTCGCCGGAGCGGACCTCGAAGAGGGCGTGGGCGCCCTTCTCCTCCAGCGTGGTCCACAGCACCTTCTGCCCACCGTCGAGGACGCAGGGCTGGAGCCAGAGCACCTGCGAGAGGGACACCGGCCCCTCGCCGTGCGAGGCCGCGAAGGCCTCACGGGCCAGTTCGAGGTAGGCCATGCCCGGCAGCACGCCCGCGCCGTTCACGCGGTGATCCGCCACCAGCGGCGACGAGGCCTCCAGCACCGTGCGGCGACGGACGGCCGCTGCCGGTGCCTGCACGGTCCGGGGCGCTTCGGGGAGGGCCGCGCCCATGACGGGCGTGACCCAGTGACGCTCCTGCGCGAAGGGGTACGTGGGCAGCGGCACGCGCAGGTGGGGACCCGGGAACAGCGCCGCCCAGTTCAACGGCGCGGCCTTCACGTAGAGCGACGCCAGCGAGGAGAGCTTCTCCTGGGCCCCTTCCCCGACCTGCGCGTCCGGCGAGGCCAGCTCCGCCATCAGCGTGCGGCCCAGCTCCTTGAGGAGCGGATCCACCTTCCGCCCCGCTTCCTGCGGGTCGGACGTGAACTGGTACGGCACCTCGCGTCCCGCCAGGGCCGCCTCGATGCCGTCGAGCAGCTCGCGGTGGCTGCGCACCACGAACGCCGTGCGCGCCTTGTGGTGGGCCCGCCCCACGAGCAGCGTGTAGGCGATGTCGCCCAGCCGGTGCGACTCACCGTGGCGGCGAAGCCAGGTGGCCATGTCCTCCAGCCGCCGCATCAGGGCCTCCTCCGTCTTGCCGGAGAAGACGACGAGGCGCGCGGTGCCCCTCGCCTCCCGGGGCACGGAGGCCCGCGCGGGGGGCTCCTCCAGCAGGACGTGCGCGTTGGTGCCGCTGAAGGCGAAGCCGCTGAGGGCCGCGCGGCGGGGACCGTTGCCGGGCACGGTCCAGTCGCGCAGCGTGGTGTTCACGACGAACGGCGTCGCGGCGAAGTCGATGTTGCTGTTCTGCCGCTCGAAGTGGAGAGAGGGCGGCAGCTGCCGGTGCTGGAAGGACAGCAGGACCTTGATGAGGCCGGCCACGCCCGCGGCGGCGGACGTGTGGCCCAGGTTCGACTTCACCGACCCGAGGAAGCAGAACTGCTTGCGGTCGGTGTAGCGCGAGAAGGCCTCCGTGAGCGCCTCCACCTCGATGGGGTCGCCCAGCTTCGTGCCCGTGCCGTGCGCCTCCACGTACGTCACGGACTCCGGGCTGATGCCGGCGCGCTGGTAGACCTGGAGCTCCAGCTCCGTCTGCGCGTCCGAGCTGGGCGCGGAGATGCCGTTCGTCTTGCCGTCCTGGTTGGTCCCGGAGCCCCGGATGACGCCGTACACGTGGTCGCCGTCACGGAGCGCGTCCGCGAGCCGCTTGAGGACGACGACGCCCACGCCCTCGCCGGGGACGAAGCCGTCCGCCCGGTCGTCGAAGGCGCGGCAGCGCCCGTTGGGCGAGAGCATGCCGGCCTTGCTCATCTGGATGTACGGATCCTCGGTGATGTAGAGCGTCACGCCGCCCGCGAGCATCAGGTCCACGTCGCCCGCGAGCAGGCTGCGCACGGCCAGGTGCGTGGCCACGAGCGACGACGAGCAGGCGGTGTCCAGCGCCAGCGCGGGCCCCTTGAGGTTCAGGAGGTACGCGATGCGCGCGGCGAGGATGGAGTTGGAATTGCCCAGGAGCTGGAGGGCGGGGCTCCGGTCGGGGTCCGCCAGGCCCACCAGCCGGTTGTAGTCGTTGTTCATCACCCCGACGTAGACGCCGCAGCGGGCCTTGCTGAGCTGCTCCGGCGAGTAGCCCGCGTCCTCCAGCGCCTTCCAGGACTCCTGGAGGAACAGGCGCTGCTGCGGGTCCATCAGCCGGGCCTCGGCCGGGGAGATGCTGAAGAAGAGCGGGTCGAACTTGTCGATGTCCGACAGGAAGCCGCCCCACTTGCTGTAGGAGCGCTCCTTCTTCTTCGGATCCGGATCGTAGTAGCGCTGGATGTCCCAGCGCTCCGGGGGAATCTCCGTCACCGAGTCCACGCCCGCCGCGAGGTGGGCCCAGTATTCGTCCAGGTTCCGGGCGCCCGGGAAGCGCGCGGACATGCCGATGATGGCGACGTCGGTGGACGCGGCCACGGCGGGGGCCGGAGCGGGAGCCGGAGTCGGCTCGGGAGCGCTCGCCGTGGGCTTGCGCTTCAGGGTCACGTGGAACGGAGGAGGCTCAGCCTCCAGCGCGTCAGGTGCGCGCGGGCGGTCAGCCACCGGGTTGGACACGCGCGGCGCGGTGGTGGAAGCGCGGGGCTCCGGCTCGGGAGCACGTGGCGCGGGGATGGGCGCGCGAGTGACCGGCTCGGCGGCCTGCGGTGCGGGCGCCGTTGCCGACGCGGCGGCGGGGACCTGCGCGGCCAGGTACTCGGCCAGCCGGAGGACCGACGGATGGTCGTAGAGCTTGTTGACCTTGAGCTTGAGCTGGAGGTCCTGGCTCAACCCCTTGGTCAGCTCCACCATGAGGATCGAATCCAGCCCCAGCTCGAGGAAGTTCTTCTCCTCGTCGATGTCCCCGGGCTCGCAGAAGAGCACGCGCGCCAGGGCCCCCTTCACGGTCTGCTTGAGACCTTCCGACCGGGCCCGGGCCTCCGCTGGCTTCACGGCGGGAGCAGCCGGCGGCGCGACGACCTCGGGCGCGGCGGCGCGGACGGTCTCGACCGGGGCCACGGGGGCCTCCTCGCGCGGCGTCTCCCTCGCCGAGGTCTGCCCGGGCCGCCGCAGCTGGATCTTGGGTCTGTTCACGATGGGGACCTCATGTCGGGGGGGCGGCGGGGACGCCGGAGCGACCTCCGCGGCGGAAGGCGTGGGCCGGCTGGAAACAGCGGGCGGCAGGACGACGGCGGGTGCGGAAGCCACGGGCTCCGCCGCGCGCTGGACCGTTGGCGCGCGGTGCTCGCCAATCCAGTGGCGCTTCCTCACGAACGGATAGGTGGGCATCGAGACGCGCTGCCGCGAACGCCCCGCATGCAGGGCCGCCCGCCAATCCACGCGCGCCCCCGCCACCCAGGCACGCGCCAGCGCTTCGGCGTCGGCCGTCTCCGCCGGAGGCGATGCGGCCGCCTCCGAGAGCCCCCGGACGCGGCCGTGGAAGACAGGGCCCGAAGCAGGCTGCTCGGACGCGAAGGCCTGGAGCGCGTCCGCCAGCGCCTCCTCCGTGGAGGCCACGACCGCGAGCCGCTCCTCCATGGCCTGCCGTCCCACCTGCGACGTGAAGGCGATGTCCGCCAGCGCCGCATGACGCGCCCCACGGCCGCGCGCCCGCGCGTTCCCCACCAGGAACGCCGCCACCTGCCGCGCATGGACCCGGAGCCGCTCCAGGTTCTTCGCGGAGAGCACCAGGACGACCGGCCCGGCCCCGGGCGCGTCCGGCCGCGGCGGCGCCACGTACTCCTCGACCAGGACGTGCGCGTTCGCCCCGCCCGCCCCGAAGGAGCTGATCCCCGCCCGGCGCGGCACCTGCCGCACGCGCCCGCCCTCCTCCACCTCCGGCCTGCGCCACTCCGTCAGCTCGCGCTGCACGTAGAAGGGCGACGCGTCGAAGTCGATCTTCGGGTTGGGGCGCTCCGAGTGCGGCGACGGGACGAGCATCCCCTCGCGCAGCTGCAGCACGACCTTGGTCAACGCCGCGATGCCCGCCGCGGACTCCAGGTGCCCGATGTTCGCCTTCAGCGACCCGAGCGCGCAGAAGCGCCGCTCCTGCGTGTGCTCGCGAAACGCGCGCTGGAGCGCGGCCACCTCGATGGGGTCCCCCAACGACGTGCCCGTCCCGTGGGCCTCCACGTAGCTCAGCGTGCGCGCGTGGACGCCGGTCTCCGCCAGCACGCGGGAGATGACCCGCTGCTGCGCGTGCGGATTGGGGACGGTGTAGCCGCTCGTCTTGCCCCCGGCGTTGACCGCGCTGCCGAGGATGACCGCGTGGATCCGGTCGCCGTCGACGAGCGCCTGCTCCAGCGTCTTCAGCAGGACGGCGCCCACGCCCTCGCCGTCCACGAAGCCGTCCGCGCCCTCCCCGAAGGCGCGGCACGCGTCCCCCCGGGACAGCATCTTCATGCTGCTGAGGGCGTGGTAGTGCATCGGGTGGAGGATGAGGTTCACCCCTCCCGCTATCGCGGCCCGGCACTCGCCACGGCGCAGGCTCTCACACGCCAGGTGCAGCGCCGTGAAGGACGACGAGCAGGCGGAGTCCACCGCGAAGCTGGGACCGGACAGGTTGAGGTGGTACGAGACGCGGTTGGCCACGGACCAGTACGGGCTGCGCGCGGCGGTCCGCTGTCCGGCGCCCCACGCCTCCGACGCCACCCACCCGTAGCCGCCGTTCATCACCCCCACGAACACGCCCACGTCCCGGTCCAGCGACGGCGCGCTCACGTCGTAGCCCGCGTCCTCGAAGGTGGCCCACGCCACCTCCAGGAACTGCCGCTCCTGGGGATCCATCGCGTCGGCTTCACGCGGGGAGAGGTTGAAGAACGCCGCGTCGAACGCGTCCGCGTCCGCGATGAACCCGCCCCACCGGCTGTAGATGGCCTCCGGCGCCTCCGGGTCATCCGAGTGGAAGCGCCGCCAATCCCAGCGCGTGGGAGGGATTTCGCTGATGCAGTTGCGGCCGGCCTTCAGGTTCTCCCACAGTGCGTCAAGCTTTTCCGCCTGGGGATAGCGGCCACTCATCCCAACGATGGCGATGGCCTGGGCGCGAGCCCCCGGACGGCGGCCCTGCAGAAGGCGGATCAGCAGCTCCCGCTTCTCCCCTTCCGACAGCATCGGGCCTCTGGTTCCGTCTCCGCTCACGAGCAGCACGCGCGGCCATCCCCCGGCCGTCCCTCATTGAATGGCCCACCCCGGATCCCCGATCCGGGTGCGGCTAGATAACAAATGGAAACGCAGGTGGAAACCAGATCTCGCCGATTAATCCCGTGACCTGAACTTCACCGGCATCCCATTGATTCCTGAGTTGCGGGACGGTGTGGTTCTTTCCCAGATCGCTCGGGGAGTGTGGGCGGAGGATCACGACTGCAATCCCTCCCCAGGAACGCTTATGCTGTTCTCCTTGTTTAAGCCCTGAAACGCGCTGTCACGGCGCACTCCGCCCACCCCGCAGCACCGTTCCCACAGGACACCACATGACCGAGCCGCATCTTTCGAATGGCCGTTACGTCGTCGTCACCTCGGACGGCCACGCCGGACCGCCGGCCCGCACGTTCCGGGACTACCTGGAGAAGAAGCACTGGAGCGCGTTCGAGGACTACCTGAAGGAGAGCCGGGGCACTCCGGATGGCAAGCCCGCCGCCCCCGCCGGGGCGCCCGCGGAGGCTTCGTCGGACACCTTCGTGGAGAGCATGAAGACGATTGGCCTCTCCGAGGAGGCCGCGTCCGAGTTCACGGCGACCGTGTCCTTCGCGGACGCATCGGAGAGCCTGTGGGACCCGGCGCGTCGGCTGGCGGTGCTGGAGAAGGATGGCGTGGTGGGTGACGTCATCTTCCCGGACGGCAACGTGGACAACGAGCCGCCCTTCGGCGCGGGGTACGCACATGGCCGGCGCGGCATTGGCCAGATGGGCGGCGGCGAGCCGGGCAAGCAGCCGCAGCTGTACCCGGTGGAGCTGGTGGCCGCGGGGGCGCGCGCCTACAACCGGTGGCTGTCGGAGTTCTGTGCCACCAACCCGGGACGTCACGCGGGCGTGGCCATCCTCCCGACGCATGACGTGGGCTTGATGGTGGAGGAGGTCAAGCGCGCGCATGCCTCCGGGCTGACGGGCGGCGTGCTGCTGCCGCTGCTGCTGCTGACGGAGATGCGCGGCTACAACGACCCCATCTACGAGCCGCTCTGGTCGGTGTGCGAGGACCTGGGCATGCCCGTGAACGTGCACGCGGGCGGTGGCCAGCCGCCGTACGGCACGTCGCCGGACGCGTTCCTCATCCGGATGACGGAGCTCAGCTTCTACGGCTCCGCGCCCCTCTGGTACATGATGTGGGGCGGCGTGTTCGAGCGGCACCCGAAGCTCAAGGTGGTGTTCACCGAGCAGTCCGCGTACTGGGCGCCGCAGAAGCTGGCGGAGCTGGACTTCTTCTACGACATGCCGTGGTTCGCGGCGGTGCGCCAGACGCTGCGCATGAAGCCCAGCGAGTACTGGGCGCGCCAGTGCTACGTGGGGACGTTCATGTTCCGCGAGGAGGCGGAGCAGCGGCACGCCATCGGGTTGAAGAACATCCTCTGGGGGTCGGACTTCCCGCACCTGGAGGGCACGTGGCCGCACTCGAAGAAGTCGATGCAGTTCACCTTCTCCGGGATGCCGTCGCTGGACGTGTCGATGATGGTCGGAGGCAACGCCATCGACGTGTACAACTTCGACCGGCAGAAGCTGGCCCAGGTGGCGGCGAAGGTGGGCCCCCTGGCCGAAGAGGTCAACAAGCCCCTGACGCAGAGCCCGCCCGGACACCTGGGCATGGGCTTCCGCTACGGCCTGAAGTCGGCCGCGCCGCCGTCGACGTCCGCGGCGTAGCGCTCCATCCGGGGGCCCCTTGCGTGCGGGCCCCCTGGGTCGTTGAAGAGGGGTGGTAGCGTCCCGGGCGTGACCCCTGCTCCCAACCCACTGGCCTCCGCCTTCCTCGCGGCCTCTGGCTGCGCGCCCGCTTCGCTTCCGGAGCCCGCGCGGCTGGAGGGCCTGCTCTCCCTGGCCATCGAGCGCGCCGGCTCGCGCTGGCCCGGCCTGGGGATGGAGCCCCGGACGTTCGTCGCGTTCGTCGCGGAGCGGCTGACGTCCCCTCCGGCCCTGCTGGCGGCGCTCGCCGGGGACTCCCCTGCCTTCTCGGAGCTGTACCTGACCTTCGGGTGCCTGCGGCGCCAGCGCGCCGCGCTCCAGTTCTTCGAGGACGACTACCTCCGCGAGGTCGGCGCTTTCGTGTCCGGTGTGGACCGCTCGCCCGCGTTCGTGGCGGAGGTGCGGCAGCTGCTGCGCGAGAAGCTGTTCACCGCGGAGCCGGGCTCCGAGCCGAAGATCGCGGAGTTCACCGGCAGCGGCGCGCTGGGCGGCTGGGTGCGGGTGGCGGCGCTGCGCATCGCGCTCAACCTCAAGCGCTCCGAGGCGCGGGCCGACGCCGCCGTCCAGGACTCCGTCGAGACCGCGTTCGGCGAGCAGCTGGGGCCGGAGCTGGAGCACCTCCGCTCGCGGTACCGCGAGGCCTTCACGGAGGCCGTGCGCGCGGCGCTGGCGCAGCTGTCCGACCGGGACCGCACCCTGATGCGCCTGTACCACGTGGAGGCGCTGGCCCTGGAGGCCATCGCGGCGCTCTACCGCGTGCACATGTCCACCGTCTCGCGCTGGCTCAGCCGCGCCCGCGAACAGGTGGCGGAGACCACGACGCGGCAGCTCTGTGAGCGCCTGGGCGTCGGCGCGTCGTCGGTGGACAGCATCGCCGCGCTGGTCGTGAGCCAGGTGGACTTGAGCCTCACGCGGCTCTTGGGCCCGGGGGGCTGAACTTTCGCTGCAAGGGTTTTTCCGGCCGGTGTCAGGGCGTCAAAAGGCCCCCTTCCGGGCCTCACCGAGGAAAGCCCATGCGCATCCCTTCCTGGCTGTCCGTCGTCACCCTCGCCGCCGCCGTCTCCGCCTGCGAGCCGTTCCCGGAGGCCCCCGACTCCGGCCTGACGCAAGTGCAGTGGCCCGGCGAAGACTTCTATCCGGAGGGCATCGCGGCCGCGAAGGACGGCACGCTCTACGCGGGCAGCCTGGGCACGGGCGCCATCGCTCGCGTCAAGCCGGGAGCGCTGGGAGCGGAGGTCTTCGTCCCGGGCCGTCCCGCCTTCGGCGTCTACGGGCTCGCGGTGGACGAGGCGCACGACACGCTCTGGGCCTGCACCTACGACGACCTGCTTCCGCCCGCGCAGCCCTCGCACCTGGCCGCGTATGCGCTCTCCACGGGCGAGCAGAAGGCCAGCCACCCCATGCCCGGTGAGAGTGGCTTCTGCAACGACGTGACCGTCGACGCCGCGGGCAACGTGTACGCGACGGATTCGTACGCGAACATCATCGTCCGGCTCGCGGCCGGTGGGACGGAGCTCACCACCTGGGCCTCGGATGACGCGTTCGCGCCCTCCGAGCCTGGGGCCTTCACCCTCAATGGCATCGCCTACGACGGGGCGAGCAGGCTCTACGTCGTGAAGAGCGACACGGGCACGCTGTTCTCCATCGACATCCAGGCGGATGGCAGCGCGGCGCCGCCCGTGACCCTCCCGGTGACGCCCGCCCTGGAGACGCCGGACGGGCTGGAGTGGGTGGATTCGCAGCGGCTGCTGGTCGTGGAGAACACGGCCGGTCGGGCCTCCATGGTGACGCTGGGTGAAGGCGCCGGTACGAAGGAGGTGCTCGCCAACGGGTTCGTGGAGCCGACCGCCGCCGCGCTCACCGAGGACGGCGCGTGGGTGCTGGAGTCGCAGATGGGCTTCCTCTTCGGCACGCCGGGGACGCCGGCCCTGCCCTTCCGCGCGTACCGGGTCGCCGTGCCCCCACTTCTGCCCTGAGCACGAACGCCCCTAGAGTCGCGTCCCACCATGTCGGGATGTCCCTCCGAGGAAACGATTCTCGCCTTCGTGGAGGACCGCCTGCCGCCAGAGCAGCGCGCCCTCACGGAGGCCCACCTCTCACGCTGTGAGGGCTGCGGCTCGCTCATCGCGGCCGTCGCGGCGACGTGGCACGCGGAGGGCCGGCTCGCGGAGGCGGACCCTCCGCGAGCCTTCGGCCCGGGGGAGCAGGTGGGGCCGTACGTCATCGTCGAACATGCGGGCAGTGGCGCGATGGGGGACGTGTACCGGGCGCGCGACGGCAGGCTGGGGCGGGACGTGGCGTTGAAGGTGCTCCCGGCGCGGTTCGCCCAGGACGCGGAGCGGCTGGCGCGCTTCCGGCAGGAGGCCCGCGCGGCGGGGGCGCTGTCCCATCCGCACCTGCTCGCCCTGTTCGACGTGGGCACCCACGAGGACGTGCCGTACCTCGTCACCGAGTGGCTGGAGGGCGTCACCCTGCGGACGCGGTTGATGCGGGGACCGCTGCCGCTGGAGCAGGTGGCGCGGCTGGGCATCCAGTTGGCGCAGGGGCTGGCGGCCGCGCACGCGCGCGGCGTCATCCACCGCGACCTCAAGCCCGCGAACATCTTCCTCTGCGCGAACGGGAGCGCGCGGATCCTCGACTTCGGCCTGGCGCGGCTCACCGAGCGCACCGAGGACGCCGCGCTGACTCAGAGCGGCGCGGTGGTGGGCTCCGCCGGCTACATGGCGCCGGAGCAGATCCGCGGACAGGGCGTGGACGCGCGCGCGGACGTGTTCTCGCTCGGCGCGGTGCTCCACGAGGCCGTGAGCGGCCAGGCCCCCTTCGGCGGCAACAGCCCGGTGGAGCGGATGAGCGCCACGCTCCGCGATGAGCCGCCCGTGCTGCCCGGAGCGCTGGGGACGGTGATCGCGCGCTGTCTGGCGAAGGCCCCGGGGGACCGGTTCCAGTCCGCGCAGGACCTGGCCTTCGCGCTGGAGTCCATCGCGGCGCGCGGCGCGCCCCTCGCCGTGCGGCGGCGCCCGCTCCCCCGCCCTGCCCTCTTCGCGGCCGCGGCGGCCGTGCTGCTGTGCGTGGCCGCCGGAGTCTTGGTGCTCGGACGCGGGCAGGCAGCGCCAGCGGTGCAGGCGTCGCGCCCGACGTACCGCCCCGTCACGTTCCGCCGGGGCCACGTGCTCAACGCGCGGTTCTCCGCGGACGGACACACGCTGCTCTATGGCGCGGCGTGGGAGGGAGGACGCGCGGAGCTCTACAGCGCGCGCACCGAACGTCCGGTGTCACAGCCGATGGGAACTCCCGCGGACGTGCTCGCCACGTCGTCACGCGGAGAGATGGCGGTGCTGCTCGAGCCCCGCTTCTTCGACGCGGACCATGGCAGCGGGACGCTGGGCCTGATGCCGCTGGGCGGTGGCGCGCCGAGGGCCGTGCTCGACGGCGTGCTGGAGGCGGACTGGGGACGGAGCGACGGACCGCTCGCGGTGGTGCGCCGCGTGGGCGAGAACTTCCGGCTGGAGCAGCCTCCCGGCACGGTGCGCTTCGAGTCCCAGGGGTGGATCAGCCACGCGCGCGTGTCGCCTGACGGAGCGCGGATCGCGTTCCTGTTCCACGCGCACCCGAAGGACGACCGGGGCGGGGTCTGGGTGCTTGAGAAGGAAGGCCCGCCCCGGGAGCTCTCCGCGGACTGGGCGAGCGTCCGCGGGCTCGCGTGGGCTCCGGATGGACGCGAGGTCTGGTTCACCGCCTCCCGCACGGGCGCCGACTCCGAGCTGCTCGCCGTCGACCTGCGAGGCGCGCTGCGGCCAGTGGACCGCATCGCCGGGAGGATGCTGCTGCATGACATCTCCAGCGAGGGCACCGTCCTGGTGGACCACCCGGTGATCCGCACCGGGCTCGCGTTCGGGCAGGCGGGGGCGGAGCGCGACCTGGCGTGGTCGGACTCCTCGTTCATGACCGACATGTCCCGCGACGGCCGGACGCTCATCTTCGTGGAAGGCGCGGAGGTGGAGGGCCCCACCTACGGGGCCTACCTGCGGACCACCGATGGCGCCCCTCCGGTCCGCCTGGGAGATGGCCTCCCCATGGCGCTGTCTCCGGACGGAAAGCAGGTGCTGACGGCCCGCTACGGCAAGCGGATGGAGTACCTGCTGCTGCCCACGGGCGCCGGGGAGCCGCGTCCCCTGTCGCTCGCGCCGGTCGCCACGGTGCTCACCGCGCGCTGGTTCCCGGATGGGAAGCGCCTGCTCCTGCGCGCCAGCGAGGAGGGCCATCGCGCCCGCCTGTGGGTGTTCGAGCCCGGTGCCGGAGCCCCCACGCCCATCACGCCGGAGGGCACGGGCTTCGACACCGCCATCTCCCCGGACGGCTCACGGCTCGCGGCGGTGGATGCGGAAGGAAACCTCCGCGTGTTCTCCCCGGCGGGTGAGGCGCGAAGCACCGTCCCCGGCCGCTTCACGGGCCAGAACGTGGTGGGCTGGGACGCGAGCGGAGAAGCCCTCTACCTGCGGCGCGTCTCGCTCCCGGTGCAGGTCTCCAGGGTCGACGTGAGGACCGGCGTGAGCACGCCGCACCTGACCGTCCCCGCCCAGGGAAACACGCCGGGCCTCATCTCCGTGATGACGCTGGCGCTCTCCGCGGACGGAAAGTCCTACGCCTACAGCTACAGCGAGGCGCTCTCACGGCTGTTCCTGGTAGAGGGATTGGCCGGCGCAAGGCCCTCCGGTCAATGACAGTCACAGCCCTTCAAGGAACCGCGCCGCTCCGGACCATGCCGGGCCGCGCGGTTCCCTTTGCTTCACATCACTTCACGTCCGCGGCCTTCAGGTTCTGGTTCACGAAGTCCCAGTTCACCAGGCTGGTGAGGAAGGTCTCGATGAACTTGGGGCGCGCGTTGCGGTAGTCGATGTAGTAGGCGTGCTCCCAGACGTCGATGGTGAGCAGCGCCTTCTTGCCGTGCTTCATCGGCAGGTCCGCGTTGGCCGTCTTCATCACGGACAGCTTGCCGCTGCTGTCCTGCACCAGCCACGCCCAGCCGGAGCCGAACTGCGTGGCGGCGGCGTCGGCGAACTGACGCTTGAACTCCTCGTAGGAGCCGAAGTCGCGGTTGATGGCCTCCGCGACCTCCCCCGTCGGCTTGCCGCCGCCGTTGGTCGGCGTCATGCAGTTCCAGAAGAAGGTGTGGTTCCACACCTGGGCGGCGTTGTTGAACACGGGGCCGTCGCTGCTGAGGATGACCTCCACCAGCGACTTCGCGGCCTCGGGCTTGCCCGCGGTCAGCTCGTTGAGCTTGTTGACGTAGGCCGCGTGGTGCTTGTCGTGGTGGTACTCCAGCGTCTCCGCGCTCATGTGAGGGGCCAGCGCGTCCTTCTTGTACGGAAGCTCGGGCAGCGTGAAGGGCATCGGGTACGTCCTTTCTGGGTTACGTGAGGTTCGTCTTCGGTTTCACGACTTCGGGGCGGGCCCTGGCTCCGGGTGCGCCGTCAACGCGCGATACGCCCGGTTCCAGTAGAGCAGCGGCTCTGCCTCCGCTCCCCGCTGGATGCGCTCGACGCGGCCCACCAGCAACAGGTGATCGCCGTAACGGTGCACATCCAACAAAGCGCACGCCAGACCCACCAGGCTGTCCTGCACGAAGGCGCTTTCGTCGAACACCAGGCCTTCGGCCTCCCCCTTCGCGCAGCGGACCGACACGTCGCGTTGGGAGGTGGACAACACGCTCACACTGAAGCGACGGGCAGCCTCCACGCGCTTGAGCGTGCGGGAGGACTGCTGCAGCGACAGGACAATCAGCGGAGGCGTCAGGGAGAGCGAGCTGAAGGAGCTGACCGTCGTCGCCGCGACCCCGTCCGTGTCCCGGACGGAGACCACCGCCACCCCGCTCGCCCAACGGGACATCGCCTCCCGGAACTCCAGGGCCGACACCCCTTCAGTACCGCTCTGAGTCATGTGCCGGTCTCTACCACCCGCCCCGCCACCCGGTCAGCACTTCCTCCAATCCATTGGCGGAATACCAACGCAGTGGCACCGCCCCTGGGACCCCCGGATGGCCGGATCCGCCGGCCCGCCCGTATGCTGTCCGGCCGGAGGCGCCCATGGATCCGTTGTGGGGGGAGACGCTGAGGCGTCTGGATGCGCTGCTCGTCCAGGTGTGTGACCTGGAGGAGGCCCGCGCGTCGAAGCTTCGGGGTGAACAGGAGAGTGGCTGGGATGCCGTGCGCACCACCGTGCGCCCCTCCGCGGCGGAGCTGGCCTTCAGCACCGCGCTCGCGGAAGAGCCGCTCCTGGGCGCCTCGCCTCCCCTGCCCTTCGCCCGGCTGCGGGCCTCGCTGCGCGTCGACACCGTGGAGGAGGAGGCGCTGCTGCTGCTGCTCGCGGCGTGGCTGGAGCCGCGCTACCCGCGCCTGTTCGCCGTGCTCCAGGATGAGACGGCGCAGGGCTGGAACGTGGAGCGCCTGCTGCTCACCGTGCTGGGCCGCACGCCGGCTCGCGCGCAGCGCTTGATGGCGTCGCTGACCGACAGCGGGCTGCTCGTGGGAGGCGGCCTGTTGCAGACGGGCGCGGGCGCCTTTCCGCCCATGCTCCGGCCCGTGGACCTGGCTCCGGAGGTCCGCGAGGCCCTGCTGGAACTGCCCCGTCCCTCCGTGCTGGGCGACCTCCCGTTGGAGTGGCATGGCGCGGACTCCCCGCCGTCCGGTGAGCACGCGGCGCCGGGGACGTTCGGCGTCGTGCATGGCGAGGGTGAACGCCTGGGCGTGGCGCTGGGGCTCGCCGCGGAGGCGGGCGTGCCGCTGGTCGTCGCCCGGTGGGCGGGCACGCTGGAGCCCGCGCCCATGGCCCGGGCCCTCTGGCGTCTGGCCTCCGTGCGTGGTGCCCTGATGGCCCTGGACATGTCCGGGTGTGAGCGGGGGCTGGCGCTGTCCGTCACGGAGACGCTGTCCGGCCTGTGCCAGCGGTTCGGCGGGCGGGCCCTGGTGCTCGCGGACTCCGCGCAGCCTGTCGCCGTGCCGCACCACGAGGCGCCCGCGCCAGGCTTCATCCAGCGGCGGGCCCTGTGGATGGAGGAGGCCCGGGCCCGTGGACTGTCATTGACGGAGGCGGACGCGGGACGGCTGGCGTCTGGCTTCCGGGGCGGGCTCCAGGAGATCCGCCGCGTGTTCGACTCCGCTCCAGGAGGTGATGCGGACGCCCTTCGCGCCGCCGCGTCGCGGCTGGTGCAGGTGCCGCTGCGCCATGGCTACCGGCTGGAGACGTCGCGGACGTTCGCGGACCTCGTGGTGCGCGACACGACCCGCGCGGCGCTGGAGCGCCTGCTGTTCTACGTGGCCCAGCGCGACCGCGTCGCCGAGGAGCGGGGCCTGTCGCGCCGCTTCCGGCTGAACACCGGCCCGGTGGCCCTGTTCTCCGGACGCTCCGGCACCGGGAAGACGCTGGCCGCGGAGGTCATCGCGCATGCGGTGGGCCGGCCGCTGTACGTCGTCGACCTGTCGCGGCTCGTCAGCAAGTACGTGGGCGAGACGGAGAAGAACATCGACGAGGTGCTGTCCCACGGCGAGCGCGCGGGCGCCGTGCTGTTCTTCGACGAGGCGGACTCGCTGTTCTCCGCTCGCACGGAGGTGAGCAACGCCAATGATCGCTTCGCCAACCTGGAGGTCGGCTTCCTCCTCCAGCGCATCGAGCGCCATGACGGGCTGATCATCCTGGCCACCAACCTCCAGACCGCCATCGACGAAGCGTTCCTGCGCCGGTTCCACGCGCGCATCGAGTTCCCCTTCCCCGAGGTCGAGGAGCGCCGCCGCATCTGGGAGCTGATGCTCCCGGAGGGCGTGCCTCGCACGGGACAGCTCGACCTGGCCGGGCTCGCGCAGCGGCACCGGCTGGCAGGCGGCGACATCCGCAACGCCGCCCTCAAGGCCATCTTCCTCGCCGAACAGGCCGGCGCGCCGCTGGCCCAGGAGCACCTGGAGCGCGCCGTGGCCCTGGAGCTGTACGAGCTGGGCCGGCTCTCCCGGCGTCCGGAGGCGGAGGCTCCCTCGGACGCGGGGACCCGGCTGCGCCGCGTGGCGGAGGTGTTCCAGGAGGCGCTGGACACGCAGCTGAGACAACACTTCCTCAAGGAGGTCCACATCCTCCACGGCTCTCCCACCCGGGAGGCGCTCGCGGGGAAGCGGCCCGCCGTGTCGCTCGCGCTCTACCGGCTGGCCGTCACGCAGAACGGCGCGCTGCGGCTGGGTTTCATCGTCTCCGCGTGGTCCAACCGCGCGGAGGAGGAACACGAGCTGCTCGGCGTGCTGCATGGGCTGCTCGCGCGCGGCCTTCCGCACGAGCTGGATGGCCGCAAGCTCACGCCTCGCGTCCAGGAGAGCTACGACTTCGACCTGCTCCACCGCTTCTGGAGCAGTCATGGACATCCCATCCGGGCCTCCCTGGTGCTGGACGTGGAGATGACCTAGCGTCCCCTTCACTGATGGTGCGGGGGGGTCCGTGCGCATCCGTGAACAGGGCTCGAAGGCGTCCGCCAAGGCCTCGATCCGGAAGGGTTCCGGGCGCACACCCTCGTCCACTTCGGCCCTGCCCCGTGCACCGGGCGTCGTTCCCCGGGGCCCGGCCTCCTCCAATCCCGCGCGCGAGCTGGCGGCCCGGCTCGCGTCGCTGAAGGGCGCGTCCCCGGCCCTGCATGGGCCCGTGCTTCGCGAGGCCGCGCGCGACCAGGAGCGCCGCTGGAGCGACCCGGCGTGGCGGACGCTGGGCGGTCCTCGCTCGCACCTCTTCGAGCCGTGCGCCGGACACCCGCCGGAGGTCGCGCTGCTGTCCACGCCCGGCGCCGTCGAGGCGGAGCTGGGCATCCACGGGCTCGCGCCGCGGCCGAACACCGGGCTCGCGCAGCCAGCGGGTGCGTCCCAGCCCGCGACCCTCGCGCAGCAGGAGGAGGACGCCCGGCGGCGTGCGGCGGCGCGCACGTCCGTGTTGCCTCCGGGCTCCGCGGATCAGCTCGGAGACCTGGCCGCGCGGCTGGCCGAGGCCCGCGCCTCCGATCTCACGCCCTCCGCGAGCCCCACCCCGCTGGAGCTCGGCACGCTCACGGGAGGCCCGGTAACACTCGATGGAAGCGTCGAGGCAGGAGGGTTGGGGGGCAGCACGTCGCCCATCGGCGCGCCCCCGCCGGAGACCACCATCGATGCGCCCAGCGCGGGCGGTGAAGCAGCCACGCCGGATCCAACGCCCGAGCCCGCCGCCATCCCCGCGGGAACGGCCCCCGGCGGCATGGACGAGGCCGCGCGCATCGACACGGTGGTCTCCGCGCTGTCCGCGAGGGGCGACGTCCGCATCGTCATCCGCCCGGCCTCGCGTGGCGCGGGGCCCGGAGCCGTCGCGAGGCCTCCTCCCATCCAGACGGATGCCACGGTCGACACGGGCATTCCCGAGGAGCGTCCCACGCTCGCGGTCCCCGTGGCTCCGGCCGCGATGGACGCGCAGAAGCAGCTGGCCGAGGCCCACGCGCAGGGCGTCCAGGGCATCCAGCAGGGACTGGAAGCCGCGCCGGATCCGACGGGTGCCATCACGGTGGAGCCCCCTGCCCCGCTGCCGGCCCCACCTCCCGCGCCCACGGCGGAAGCGCCTGTCGCGGCAGCGCCCATCCCCGCCGCTCCGGCGACGAGCGAGGGCGCGGACCCCGTCACGGCATGGAAGGGCCGCATCGCCGGCACCACGGCGAAGGTGCCGGAGCCCCAGCTTCCTCCCGCGCCCCGCTACACGTTCAAGATCATCCAGGCCGCCGTGGACCCCAACGCGGTCCGCGCCGCGCGCCTCAAGCAACTGGAGGACGAGGGCAAGAAGGCCATCACCCCGGCGAAGCAGCCGAAGGACCTGCCCGCCATCCCGGACGACCCCACCGGCAAGGCCTCCTCGCTGGTGGACGCGAAGTGCGAGCGAAAGCTGGAGGTCCGCAACGCGAAGCTCCCCGACCTGCAGAAGACTCCGCTGGGCCACGTGCCGGAGATCGGCTCGCAGCTCATGCGCGACGACGGCGGGCACATGCTCATCAAGGGCCCGCTCGGCGACATCGTCTACAAGCCCGGCGGCCCGAAGCCCACCGACCCGGAGAAGCTCAAGGACTGGACGCTCCTCCAGAAGAAGATCACCGCCGCGGCCGACAAGCAGAAGAAGGCGAAGGCCCAGCCCAAGGAGCCCGCGAAGGGCCTCACCGTCCTGGAACAGGCCGCGCCCGCGCCCATCAACGTCCCCGACTTCGCGCGCGTGGACATCGGCGACGTGCTGGCGCGGCTGCTCGCCGCCCCGGACAAGTACGCGGACGCCTCCGTCCAGAAGGCCCGCGAGGCGTATGTCCCGGGCGGCCTGGACGCGACCTGGGGCATCGCGCTCGTCACCGCCGAGCGGCCCATCTTCGCCGCGGAGCTCCAGCGCGTCGCGGAGGCCGCGCAGATCAAGAAGGAGGACCTGGACGCGAAGGTGGAGGCCCGCCGCAAGCAGCTGGTGGACTCGCACACCGCCACCACCGAGACGCTCAGCAAGGCCCACGAGGACGCGAAGACGAGCCTGGCGGACAGCGGCAAGACCTTCGCCGACTCCCTGTCGCGCATGCGCGCCGCACTGGACGCGCAGTCGGAGGCCAAGGCCGCCGCCATCAAGGGCGGCGTCGACCTGACGGAGGCCCGCCGCAAGCGCGACGCCCTCATCGCCGCGGTCGACACCAAGGTGGGCAACTGGGTCGTCCGGTACGACCAGAACGGCAAGCGCTTCAAGGATGCCTTCGCCAAGGCCGCGACCGACCAGATGCGCGCCTACGAGCTGGCCGCCCTCCAGGACGAGTGGGAGCTCAAGAAGGACGCCGGCGATGATCCGGTGAAGCTCAAGGCCGCCACGGAGGCGTACCGCCCCACCAAGAAGTGGTTGGACGACCGCCGCAAGGAGATTGGCGCCGTCGTCGCCCAGGCGAAGCGCGACATCGACCAGAGCGTCGAGCGCTACCAGACGGAGCTGCGCGGCGCCGGCAAGGAGGCCAAGGAGGTCATCCGCGACTGGCACGCGAAGCAGATCGGCTACGAGCGCGGCTTCTGGGACCGGCTGCTCGGGTGGATCATCGACTGGCTGGCCGCCGCCCACGACGAGAGCCGCGCGTGGGAGACCGCGCGCGCGGCGGAGAACAAGACGTCGTTGGATCAGAACATGCTGTTCCTCGCTGAGGTGCGCCTGCGCCAGGGCGAGGCGCTGGACGAGGAGGCCATCAAGAGCAACAACGCCCTCAGCGAGGAGCAGAAGGCCATCCTGCTCTCCTACTACGGCAAGGGCGGCAAGGACCCCGTGCAGGCGCTGGCGGAGGGCCTGGCCGTGCGCATCATCGGCCAGCGCAAGAAGCCGCTCATGGAGGCGCTGGAGAAGGAGCTGCTCGCCTCCACCGACCTGGAGCGCCTGAAGACCGTCGTCGACCAGCAGGAGCCCCTCTTCAGCAACCGCGCCCGCAACATCAGCCTCAAGGTCTGGGAGGGCGTGGACCAGTGGGGCACGGACGAGAAGAAGATCTTCGACGCGCTCGCCAACCTCAACCCGCTGCAGGGCCACTACATCGAGGTCCTCTACAAGAGCGAGCACGACGAGGATCTGCGCGAGCGGCTCAAGAGCGAGCTGGACGACTTCTTCAGCACCACGACGCACGACTGGGACAAGGCCGAGGCCCTGCTCTCCGGCAACGCCGCCAAGGCCGCCGCCGTGGAGCTGGACGACGCCATGGAGGGCACCTTCTTCGGGACCGGCTGGGGCACGGACGAGGACGCCATCCTCAACCTGCTGCGCGGCAAGACGCAGGATCAGATCGAGGCCATCAAGAAGGCCTACCAGGCGAAGTACGGCCGGGACCTCGTCACCAAGATGGACGACGAGCTGCGCAGCGGCGCGCTCAAGACCCACGACGTGGACGAGATGCACGCCCTGGTGGAGGGCCGCACCGAGGACGCGCGCGCCATCGAGATGGACCGCGCCATGCGCGGCAGCTGGTTCTTCGGCCTGGGCACCGACCGCAAGGCCATCGAGGGCGTCTACGACCGCATCCGCAAGGAGACGGAGGCCGACGCGCAGCAGTACGGCTGGGACTCCAAGACGTTCCGCGCGGAGCTGCTCAAGCGCAACCAGGCCATCGACGCGTCGTATGAGAAGCAATACGGCAAGGACTGGACCGAGCGCACCGCCGGGGAGAGCGCGCTCAGCGCCGCGTTCCACGACGAGATGCAGGGCGACGAGCTCAAGCTCATCGAGGGCCTGCGCGACGACAAGGGGCTCCAGGTGGATGCGGCGCGCATCCACATCGAGCACACCAGCATCTTCTACGCGGACGACAAGATCATCCGCGACGCGATGTCCGCGGAGGGCAAGCGGCAGATCGCCGACGCGCGCCGCGACGGCTACCTGGACATCCAGGAGCGGATGGACATCGAGCGGGGGCTGGACGAGGCGAAGGTCAAGCCCGCCAGCGAGGGCCCGCTCACGGAGGAGGACCGCCGGAAGGGCCTCATCAGCGAGGTGGAGTTCCTGGACAAGTGGAGCCCGGAGAAGGTCCAGGCCCGCATCGCGAAGGAACGCAAGGAGGTGGACGTCCAGGCGAAGGCGAAGGCCCAGGCCAACGCCCCGGCGAACATGAAGGCGCTGGCCGCCGAGTACGACGCCGCCTACGTGGAAGGCACGCACCTGCAGGCCACGTTCGAGCAGGCCGTCCTGATGGACACGTCCGGCGCGGACCGGGACGCCGTGGCCGCGCTCCTGCAGAAGGGCTACCTCACCGACGCGGAGATCGTTCAGTACGCCGTGCAGGGCGTGGGCACGGACGAGGACGCGCTCAAGGAGGTCTTCGCCGGCAAGACGAAGGCGGAGATCCAGGCCATGGCCGAGGAGTGGGCGAAGGACCACCCCGCCGACCCCGGCGACACGCGCACGCCCTTCGAGCGCTTCCGCGCGCGCATCGACGAGGAGCTGAGCGGACGCGAGGCCTTCGACATCCTGGACATGGTGGACTACGGCGAGCCCGTCACGCCCCGCGAGAAGGCGGACCGGGCCTGGCGCCGGGTGCACTTCGAGGCGCGCTCCACCAACGGCATGGCGTCCTCGGAGTACCAGCTGGTGCTGGACCAGGCGTCCGCGCTGGACGCCGAGGTGTCCGCCCTGGAGCGGCACGAGCGGATGCGCCCCAAGCCCGGGGACAAGAACTACACCGCCGACGGGCTGCGCAAGTGGCAGGAGGACTGGGAGAAGAAGTCCGAGCGCGTGCAGCGCCAGGGCGAGTACGCCGACGAGTCGGTGCAGATGCACCGCGAGCAGGTGGACTTCATCACCGACCGGCTGGTGACGGTCCTCACCGCGGTGGTGATGGCGGTGGTGGTCATCATCGGCGTCATCGTCAGCATCTTCGCCCCTCCCGTGGGCGCGGGCTTCTGGGCCGCGTTCGGCGCGTTCATGGCCAGCACACCGGTGCTGGTGGGCACGGCGGTGGCGACGGCCGCCGTGACGATGCTGACCAAGGCCGCCCTGAAGGGCAGCGCCTACGGCTGGGAGGAGGCCGCCACCGACGCGGGCGTGGGCGCCGTGGACGCGCTCACCGCCGCGGCCACCGCGGGCATGGGCACGAAGCTGCTCAAGCTGGGGTTCCTGGCGCGCATGGCGGAGGAAGGCGGGATGCTGGCGCGGGTGACGGCGCACGGCCTGGCCCAGGGCGCCGAAGGCCTGGTGCAGTCCGTGCCCTCCGCGTTCCTGGGCAACGTCCTCAACGACCAGAACTACAAGGGTGGCAACGCCCTCTTCAACGTGCTCGCGGGCACCGCGTTGCAGGCGGCACCGGGCGCGGTGATGGCCGGCGGCCTGGGGGCGCTGGGCGGCATCTCCAAGCCCCACGTGCCGCCGCGCACCGGCGACCTGCTCTACTTCCGGGGCACGCCCAAGGAGCGGCTGACGCTCTTCAAGAAGTGGAAGGCGGAGAACCCCGCCGGGAACATGAAGGAGTTCCTGCGCGAGTTCGACGACAGCCTGCTCAAGCAGATGTCCGGCGACTTCGACAGGAAGCAGCTCCAGCGCGCGATGCGCAAGGAGCTGCTGGAGCACATCCCGCCCGCGCAGCGGAAGGCCTTCGCGAACACGCCCATCGAGCTGGTCTCCGAGGCGGACTTCGAGGCGCTCACCGGCAGCAAGACGGGTCAGGCCGTCACGATGTTCCGGCGGGGCAAGCCCACCATCGTCGTCAAGGCGGGCGCGGACCTGTCCGACCTGGGCGAGGAGGGCCTGCACCTGCTCCAGCGCCAGGACAAGGCGACGCGCGAGCTGGTCAAGTCGCTGGACGAAACAGCCCTGCGGCACTGGGACCAGCTGCCCATCGAGAAGCAGCTCGAGCTCTACCGCAAGAAGCTGCTTCTGGAGATCGACGCGCAGGAGTCGCTGCTGGCCTCTCTGGAGGGCAAGCGCGGCGTGTCCATGGACCCCGCGGAGGCGGCCCGCCGCATCGAGCAGGGCGAGAAGACGCTGGAGAACCTGCGCCAGCGGATGAAGGAGGTGGACGCCTTCACGCCCCTGGACCTGGCGGAGTTCGGCCAGGGCGTGCGCGCGAAGCCGCAGTACCTCAACGAACCGCCGCGCCTGTTCGCCAAGAAGCCCCCGACGGCGAAGACAGCGGCGCGCAAGCGCGCGGGCGGCAAGAAGCAACAGGCGCCGGTGCTCACCGTGACGGACACGGAGCCGGTCGTCTTGCAGACGGGCCGGGCCAATGACGCCTGGCCCAACACCGTGCAGCACGCCGCGCATCCGGAGGTGGGCCCGTTCTCGAAGACGCCGCCGCTGAAGGACGACCCGTTCATCGAGGGCGCGGAGCGCCAGGTCTTCGACCAGGCGCAGCGCGAGCGCACGACGCTGAAGCTGGATTCGAAGGACACGGTGGCGCAGATCGGCCCGGCGTGGGAGGAGATCAAGCCCGGCACCACGGAGAGCCGCTACTACAAGCTGGTGGAGGTGACGCGCGTCAACGGGGAGAAGGAATACCTCCAGCTCATCATGTCCAAGCGCTCCGGCAACCGCTGGGAGGTGCGCGGCAGCCTCACCACCGAGGCCGGCGGGGAGCTGGAGAACATCCAGTCCAAGAAGATGACGGAGGCGGTGCTCGGCAACCCGCTGGGCCCGACGGAGAAGTTCCGGCGGCTGGACTTCAAGCCCCTGGGCGAGGCGCAGGGCAGCGGCTTCGACGAGATCATCGTCGAGTTCGACCACGCCGCGGATCCGAAGACCGCGAAGCTCCACGTCGTGGAGGTCAAGGGCGGCGGCCATGCTCCGACGCTCGAGAAGTTCACCGCGGTGGGAGAGAACCTCCGCCAGAACCTGGACGAGCTGCGCGACAAGCTGACCGACCTGGCCTGGGCGAAGGCGCACGGCCTGGGGCCCGCGCACCTGGAGGCCCTGGGCAAGGCCATCGACGAATGGCAGCTCTCCATCGAGCTGCGCATCGGGCCGAAGACGCCCATGCCCGCGCCGGGCCGGGACCTGGTGGGCCGCGTCGAGCGCATCGCGGATGCGTGGCGCAAGCTGTCCCTGGTCCACGCGGTCATCCCGGAGGGAGCCGCGGCCCGCGCCGAAATCGAGGCCTTGATGAAGGACTTCAAGGCCGCGCTGCACAAGGGCCGCGTCAAGCCCACGATGAAGGCGCTGGAGAAGGTGGAGAAGGCCCTCAAGGGCACGAAGCGCAAGCCGGGCCTGCTGGCGCAGTACAACATCGACCCCAACGAGCTGAAGAGCCTCATCCACAGCCTGGACCCGAACGTGAAGCCGGGGGAGATCGCCCGCATCACCGAGCCGTTCGAGGCCGCGAAGCGCGTGCGCACGCTTGGCCCCACCGGCAACGTGCTGGGCTGGGGAGACTTCGACATCACCGTGTCACGCAGCTGGAGGAGCCGCCGGTTCAAGCCCTTCGAGCTGGCGCAGATGCGCGACCTCCAGGCGGGGCTGGAGGCCATCCCGGAGCTGGACCCCGCGACGTTCGGCACGCTGTCGCTGCGCGACCGGCAGCAGGCGCTCAAGAAGTCGGTGGGCGCGGCCATGGACGCGCTGGGCATCCCCCAATCCCGCCGTCCCCGGGTCCAGTTCCAGAACCTGCCGGCGGGGGACTACGGCTGGATGGAGTGGAACTTCCACATGACGCCCCAGGGGCGGCTCTCGCCCCTGAACCGGCGGGGCGTCATCGTCATCAACGAGAACCTGGGCGTGGGCGACGCGGTGGGCACCGCCGTCCACGAGTCGCGCCACTACTATCAGGCGTATCAGGCCTACCAGTACTCGCTGGGCCGGCAGTCGCATCCGTTCTCTCGCCGGTGGTGGCGCAACCTGCCCGGCTCCGGCGGCCACTACTACGGGCCGGGGAACCCCCGGTACTTCCGGCAGCCCATTGAAACGGACGCGGAGAGCTTCGGCCGCCGCGTCATCGATCTCTTGCCGCCCAACTGGCCTCCTCCATGATGAGGTTCCGACATGCGCGTCGCCCCTTCCACCACCGTCACCTGCTTCGTGTGCGGCTCCTCGTTCACGGTCCACAACAAGGTGGACCTGGACGGAGGACGGCGGACCGTCCTCCAGGAGCCGTCCGCCTGCCCCTTCTGTGACGCGCCCCTGCGGAGCATCCCGAAGCTGGACGTGGGCGTGGCCAAGAGCCTGCTGCTCACCGAGGCCGGCGCGCCGGAGGAGAAGAAGGCCTACGGGACGGTGGAGCGGTTCCTGGAGCGCTTCACCCGCACGGAGGCGGAGGTGGACACGCTGCTGACGCTCGCGCGCGAGCTCGACCTGGGGGCCTGGGAGGCGAGCAACCTGGCGCGGCTCCAGCGGAGCAAGGACGCGGGGTTGAAGGCGGAGACGAAGTTCGTCGCGAAGCTGCGGAAAGAGGCGGAGGACGGTGGCCTCTTCGAGCGATTGCAGCGCGCCGCGGCGCCCGTCAAAGATGCGCACCGCGCCCTGTGGAACCGCCACATGGCCGTCTTCCAGCAGCGGAAGCAACCGTAAGGCGGGATGACATGGCCGAGTCCTCGAACAGCGCTCCAGGCACGTGGGCAGGGCTCTTCTCCTCCGACTGGGGAGAGGACACCCACGCTCGGGAGCTCATGAAGCGCTTCACCGCGATGGCGCTGGCGAAGCCGAACACGCCGGTCACGCACCTGCGGACGCTGGCGGACGTGCTGGCGTCACTCATCGTGCTGACGGGTGCTGAGGAGGCTCGAGCGGCGGCGGAGCCGCTGGTGCCGATGTGCGAGCCCGCGCTCACACAGGCCGGACGGCTCTTCGAGTCCGTGGATCCCCCGCGCGTCGCCATCCAGGTGCTGTCCTTCGTGAACGCGGCGGAGGCCTGCGGGGCCACGCAGGGGCTGGTGGAGGCCTCGCCCGCGAAGGCGTGGCTGGAGGCCATCGCGAAGACGGTGAAGAAGCAGGACGAGCTGTTGCTGTACCGCTGCGGACTGGTGGCGCTGTGTCTGGGCGAACCGGACCTGGCGGCGAAGCTGGTGGGGGGCGGGAAGCTCCCGGCGACGCTCACGCCCGGCGAGCAGTTCGGCTTCAACGTCCAGGGCTTCGTGCGCTACCTGGCGACGGCGATGAAGGTCCGGGCTCCGTCGGAGGCGGTGCGGCCCGCGTGGGAGTCCTACGTGGAGGGCTTCCCGAAGAACAAGGCCGCGGAGCGGGCTTCGTGGAGCGACCTGGTGTGGGCCGCGCGCGCGTACTTTGTGGGCGTGGAGGGGCGGCCGGTGGCGCGGGTGGGCGAGTCGTTGCATGCGCGCGTGAGGCCGGCCTGATGCGCTCCCCTGCCCTCGTCGCGCGGCCGGAGGTTTCGTTCGAGGCGATGGACGGGGTGTTGTCGTCGCTGGGGTGGTTCCTCCAGTCGGAGAGCCAGACGCCTCCCATCCTCCCCGGTGAGCCGGAGCTCGCGGTGTACGTGCACCGGGGGACGGACACTTCGCTGCACTACACGTTCAACCCGGTGCTCCGGCTGCGGGTGCTGGAGTTCTCTGGCCGGGATGCGGTGGGGCAATGGGCGGCCGTGCGCAAGGCGGTGCCGGTGCTGGATGCTCCGGCGCTGGCGGCGCTGCTGACGTCGTCGGAGACGCGGGAGGTGCTGCTGGGGTTGCTGGCGACGGAGGCGCTGCGCGAGCGCTCGTCGCTGGACCGCGTGGCGGCGCTGCGGTTCCATCCGGAGTTCAGCGTGTCGCGGACCGCGGAGCGCGTGCTGGCATCGCTGGTTCCGGATGGGACGGAGGAAGCGTTCCAGCGGCTGAAGGCGGAGAAGGAGGCGCATCCGGACCGCTCGGTGCTGTTCGCGCACCTGCCCGGCGAGGAGCAGCGGCGGCAGGTGCTGCGCTGGCTCATCCACGATTACGCGGCGTCGAACCCGGACATCGACGCGGTGTTGAACTCCGCGCTGGTGGACGAGGACGCGGAGGTGCGGATGACGGCGGTGCTCGCGGCGGCGCGGCTCCAGGCCCGCGCGGTGCTGCCGGCGCTGCGCGAGGCGAACATTCCCACGTCGACGCGGGAAGGCGCGTCCCCGCTGGATCGGCATTTCTACGCGGGCCTGCGGGACGTGGTGGTCAGGTTGCTCGCCGGCCGGCCGCCGCCCCCGGAGGGCTCACCGAAGCGCGAACGGATGGAGCCACTGCTGCGCGCGCTGTTGGGTCCCGTGGACGTGCGGAACGACATCGAATTGCTCATGTATGCGCTGACGACGCCCGTGGATCCGGGACCGCGCCCCGCGTCGTTGCCGGAAGCGCTGGTGGAACGGGAGGGCACGTACCGGCTGCGCCGCTCCGGGCTGGAGGCGCGCTGGGTGCCGCCCGTGGAGCACTGGTTGGGGACGGAGGGGACGCTGCGGCGGGTGAAGTCACCGGGGTACTTCGTCGCACGGGTGCCCGTGAGCCGGGCCGCGGCGGCGTGGGCGATGGCGGCTTCGCAGGGACCCGTGGGGATGGCGGGGCGGGACGCGGCGGAACCCCTGCCGTGCCCGCACGTCGAGGCGGAGCAGGTGTGCGCGGCGTTGGCTCGCATCGAAGGCGTGGAGCTGCGGCTGCCCTCTGGCGACGAATGGGAGATGGCGGCTCGGGGGCCGGATGGGCGGCTGTTCCCGTGGGGCAATTCGCTGATGGAGGACGGGGCTTCGCGTGCCTCGCCGTGGGGCGTGGAGAAGCTCGTGGCTTCGCTGCCGCAGTGGACGCGGGAGGGCTTGCTTTGCGGCGGACGGGAGCAGCCGCTGTGTTCCTCCCGCCGCGAGGTGGATGCGACGGCTGTGGGGACCGTGCTGTGGGTGCTGGCCACTCCCTGACCTTCAGTGGGGGCCAAGCCATCCCGCGTGGAAGTACGGTCCGAGCGGATGCGTCCAGGGCCCCTGCTGCCGACGCTCCGCGTCAGGGAAGCGAGGCAGGCCCTCCTCCGGAGGCGAAGCGCCTCAACTGGTCCGACAGTCGGACCAGTTGCCCAGGGCCGCGCCCGTCAGGGGCTACTTCTTCGGCATCCGGATGCTGGGGTTGGCAGCGACCCGGGGCGCGCTCTTCGCCTTGAAGTTGCCTCCGGCCGCGGCCTTCATCGTGGGGCCCGCGGCCGCGCTTCCCAGTTGGGCCCGGGGTGTGTCGGTCTTGGGCTGCTGCGAGGGCGCGATGGACTTGTTCATGGCCGGCTTGCGGTCAGGCGTCTTGCGCGTCTGCGGCGTCATCGTCTTCATGGCTTGCCTCCTGGGATGCGGCCGGCGGGGATGCCTTCCAGCTTGAGCAGCGCGCCCGATGCCGCTGGGACCTCCAGTTCCACCAGGCCTCCGGGACCCGTGCGGTGCACTTCCGCGCCGATCTCCAGGCGGCAGCCCACCGCCGGACGGCCCGACTGATCCTGGGCCAGCAGCCTGCGCCGGTCGTCGCTCACCACCACTGACGGTCTCCTCAGCGCGACCTGGGCCTGCGCGATGAGCACGCAGCGCTGGCCCTTCACGCTGGCTCGGACCTGGGCCCGGACGCGGGCGACTTCGGGTGTCTTGCCTTCGGGCGGCCTCGCCAGGAGCGTGGCCCTGGAGGACGGCGGGCCCGGGAGCACCGCGCCTTCCCAGAGCGCTTCGAACCCTTCATCCAGCCCCACCGCCGCGAGCGATATCGGCAGGCGGATGGGCTCCGCGCCGATCCAGAGTTCCTCGGGCGCGTCGATGGCCACTTCGGGATCCAGCTGGACGTCGGCGATCCATGACCAGCGCTCGGTGAGCAGGTCCGCGAGCCAGCCGGCCTCCTCGGGCGACATGCGCGACAGGGCCTTCTCCACATGCGACGGGTCCGCCAGCCGTTGGAGCGCGGCGGCGCCATCCTTGAACCTCGCGCTCTCCAGCAGGCCGTCGAGCTGTCCTGGAAGGTTCTTGGAGAGGGAGCGCAGCAGGTGTCCCAGCCGCTGCCTTGGAGGAAGTCCGCTCATCCTCGCCTCCTCCATTGGGAGCGGCCGGTCATCCGGCGCCGCAGTCGCTGTTCTGCTTGATGAAGCGTGTCGTGGTCCCGGTCCGTGACGCGACGTCCGTTCACGAAGAAGGCTCGCGCACCGGTGTCCATTTCGTCAGCCGGTGCTTCAACCCACGCGAGGTCTTCCTCCAGCGCTTCCTGTCGGGGCGATGCTTCGACTCGCGGCGGAGGAAGCAACGTCTTCACTTCGATGTGCACCGGCCCTGGTGTTGGGCGCCCCTCGCTCCGTGATGGGGAGCGTGCAGGTTGTACTGGAACGCTCCGCTCCGATGCGGGCTCCCGCGCGGTCGTCCTTTCAGGCTGGGCGGCACCGTCGTGACGTCGCGGCCCATGTTCGTCCTGGAACGGTGGGGCCTTTCGCATGCCCGGTGCAGGCAGTCCGTCCAGCACGGGGGGTGGTCTTCGCCGTGGCGATATCCGTGCCGGTGGCAGACCGGGCGCTGCGGGGGAGGCCTCTTGTTGAGGCTGCGCAACGGCGCGGGCAACCCGATGGCGACGCGCGGAGGGCTCCGGGGGCCTTGCGCTGATCCGTGGGCGTTCAGTGTTTCTTTCCTCGGGGGGCCGTGGCACCCGGTTCCTTCGGAGGGCGGGGGCCTCCACCGCTGGCTCGACATCGGAGTGCACCCGGGGAGCGTCCTGCTTCGCGAGCACGTCCCGGGTGACATCCGGAGCAGGAGCCTCCCGAGCCTCCTGGATGAGGGCTTGGGCAGGGCGTGACTCCACGCCTTCCGTGTGCGGCGCTGGAGCGTTGGGGACCACGGGGACCGCGTTCGCGAGACGGGGCTGCTCCTCATGGATTCGGGCTGGGGCTTCGACCGTGGGTCTGGGTTCCTGCGCCTTCGCCGACACCCCTTCGGGCCTTGGAACGCGACGACGGACGGGCGCTGGGGGCTCCGTCCTGGTGAGGCTCGGGGCCTGGACAGGCAGCCGGAGCATGGGGGCTGTCACGTCTCCAGGCTCGGTGAGGCCCATGGACCTGGGGCCCTGCGTGGGCGACGCGGTCTTCACCGCGCGGCCTGTCTCCCCTCCCCGCCTCTGCGCACCCGGCGTTGGCAGGGACGGAGGCAGGGGCGGATCCACCTTGAAGTCCCCCGCCTCTCCCCGCTCCAGCGGATGGAGCACCCGGTCCAGCTCCGCGAGCAGCGCGGCCACCGCGAAGAGGTCGTCTCGTGCTTCTCTCATGTCGGCACTCCCAGCCAGGACTTGAGGACCGTGGTCGCGGCCCGCAGCTCCGGATCCCTCAGCACCGTCTTCGTCACGCCGCCGTCCTGCACCGTGATGTTCGCCGTGCCGGGATCCAGCTCGATGGGCAGCATCACGCCCGTGGCGAGGCTGGGCCCTCCGAAGCCCTTGAAGTCGCGCCGCAGCGTCACGTCGCGCACCAGCGCCTTCGGCAATTGCAGGTCGCGCAGCGTGATGACCACGACCTCCTCGTCGTCCCCGCAGCACAGGGGCGTGGGCGTCGTCGTCACCTCATCGTCCGCCCGGGCCGCCGCGCCCGTGCGCACGTCCACCGTGTCCACCTGGGCCACGCCCTGCCACCAGGTGCCTTCGTCGTCCGCGCCTCGCACCAGCAGCAACTCCCCCGGCCTCGCCACCTGCACCGGCTTGCTTGAACCGGACGCACTGGCGGCAGGCATCCCGTCCAGGAACAGCCGCGTCGCGCCCACCTCCACCGGAGGCACCAGCTTGAACGTCTGCCCTGGATACGGCGCGGCCACCGCCGGAGGCACCAACCCCAGCGCTCCCCCGCCCTGCCCCAGCAGCAGGTTCAGCTTCGCGCCCAGCGCGATGAGCTCCTGCACCACCCCGTCCGCCTGCGGCCCCGCCGCCGAGTGCCCATCCAGCAGCTCCTGCGTGGAGATGGACACGGCGCTCCCATCCACGGGGGATCCGCTCCTCACCAGTCCCGCCACCCCTGGCAGCTTCGCGCCCGTCGCGATGGACACGTTCAGCGGCGCGATGCGCAGGCGCTTCTCGGTCCCTTTCACCTCCCAGCCCAGCACCAGCGCCAGCGTGGGACGGTCGCCTCCCACGTGCGCCACGTGCCCTGCCTGCACCAGCCCCAGGTCCACCGTGGGCGTCACCGACAGCGCCGTTGCCTGCGTGGGCGTGTCCTTCACCAGCAGCACCGGGCCCACCAACGGAATCCCCGTGGACTGTCCCGCGAGCACCCGCGCCAGGCTGTCGCAGAACGGCTTCAGCACCTGCCGCAGCAGCGGCGCCAGCGCGGTCCGGTTGCGCGCGTCGAACCACCTCTGGCGGAACACCCAGTGGAAGCGCAGCGACCACTCCAGCGTCCGGAGCATCCGCAGCGGCCCGTCCGGATACGCCAGCCGCGCCGCCACCGCTTCGTCCATGCCCTTCCCCGCCTCGGTGTCCAGCGTCGTCAGCTCGTTGGACAGCTGTCCGGGGATGCCCGGGGAGTCCGCCCTCCGCAGCGTGGTCTTCAGCGACGCCAGGCCGGACACGGAAGCAATCACGGTGCGCGGAGGCTGGAGCGCCGTGGCCACCGCTCCGTAGTCCGTCGCCGACGCCTGCAACGAGTCCGCCGCGCGCTGGAGCGCATCCGTCAGCTCCGGCGTCGCGCCCTGCTCCTGCACCGTGGCCTTCGCCTGGAGCAGCACGCTCCGGTCCGACAGGCACTCACTCTTCCGGGCCGCGGCGCCCGAGGCCACCGCGTCGAAGGCGCTCGAAAGCGACGAGACGGACAGCCCGTCCAGCACGTGGCTGAGAGACACCGTCTCCGACGTCGTCGTCAGCTTCGCCCGCCTCGCGGTGCGCAGGCCCGTCCACGTCCCCAGCTCCGCGACGCCGCTCTCCGCCGCATCCTTCCGCTGGTCCGTGGTGAAGAGGCCCGCGTCGATGGCGGCCGGCACGACGCCGCTCACCGACAGCGGTCCGAAGTCATACGTGGGCACGCGCACCGCCACCTCGCCGCCGTGCTTCTCGTCGCGGAACGCGAACAGCGTCACCGTGCTCGCGAGCACCGCGTCTCCCGTGAGCTTCCCGTCGCTGTCCGTGCCGATGGTGCCCACCGCGAACTCCAGCTCCTCCACTCCCGGCAGCCGGCTCTCCGTCCCCACCAGCGAACCCGCGGACACCGCGGGCAGCCCTTCGCCCCGGGGCGCGCAGGCCAGGGCCGGCGCCAGCGCGATGCCCACCGCGCGACGGCGGGCCCGCTCGATGACGTTGAACACGGGCAACAGCGCGCACACCGTCTGCACGTGCGGCGCGTCCTGATCCGCCACGCCGTCCACGCGGTCCAGGAAGGCCTCCAGCTGCTTCCAGGCCGCCTGCCACCCGTCCAGCTCCATGCTCAGGCGTGTCACCGCGCTCACGGGCCATTTCCCTTCTTCGGCGTGCCCGCGGGCGGCGTGGACGTGTCAGCCACGGGCGGCTGCGGGCTCGGCGGACGCTCGGACGCGCCGGGCCCTCCGAACCCCATCGCCAGCGAACGCCCTCCCCTGCGCTGGGAATGCTTCGTGGAGAGCATGCCCTCCAGGATGTCCTTCTGTTCCTCCACGTGCTCCTTCGACTGGTCCAGCACCTCCACCAGCGTGGAGCGACTCCGCTCGGCGGCGGCCTTCAGTTCCTCCGGCGTGCGCCCCACCGCCTTCACGAAGTCCCCGGGCGCGTCCTCCACTGCCTTCACGAACTTGTCCGCCTGCTTCTGGGCCTTCGTCTTCAGGTTGCCCCAGGCGTCCTTCACCTCGTCCGCGCTCGCCTCCAGCACCTGGGCCGCCTGGCTCTCCTCCAGCGCCTTCTTCACGTCCTGGAGCGTGAGTTCCCCCGACGCCAGGTCCATCGCGGCGGACAGCCCCAGCAGCTCCCAGAGCATCGCGGCCTTCGCCAGGTTGGGCCCCGCCGCCAGCAGGCAGATGCCACCCACGTAGCCGCCCGGGGGCCGGTTCGTCGCGGTGAGGAAGGCCTGCTTCAGCCCCGCCACGCCCCCCGTCGTGGACACCGGCAGCGCATACATGCCCGCGGACTTGAGCGCGTCCAGCAGGTCGATGATGGCCTGCACCGCCTGCACCAGCTTCATCAACACCTGCACCTTGTCCTGCATCGCGGCGGCGAGGCTCTTGATGAGCGCCGCGAGGTTGTCCACGGACAGGAGCAGCGACCGGAGCGCCTCCGGGAGGATGTGCAGCTTCTCCAGGTCCGGGAACAGGTCGCGCATGCGCGCGGACTTCCAGTCCGGCTTCACCGACTTGCCACGCGCCCGGCTGCGGCGCGGATCCAGCGAGCCCTTGGGGTACTTCTCGAACGCCTTCTTGAACGCGCTGATGTTGAGCAGCTTGCCCAGCAGGTACAGCGCCTGCCGGAGCGCATCCAGCGAGGGCGCCGCCATCACGATGAACACCGCCTGCACCGGCGCGCCGTCCGTCACTGTCGGGCGCGAGTTGTCCCCCGGGTCGTCGAAGGACGCGGTGAACCGCCCCGCCCAGCGCGCGAAGCCATCCGGCGTCACCGGCGGGCGCTCCAACGCGAAGCCCGCCTTGAAGTCCCTGGGCACGTTCGGGATGAAGCCCGTCTCCGCCAGGTTCGTCTCCGTGGGGCCGATGCCCGGTGCGTCCGCGTAGAGGTACGCCCCCGCGTTGAGCAGGTCGTCGATGATGTCCTTGAGCAGCGCGTAGGCCGCGAGGATGAGCGCCCGGAATGGATCCGGCAGCCCCAGGAGAATGGCCGCCAGCGCCTCCAGCAGCGCCTTCACGAACTGGAGCACCGCGATGATGATCTGGAGCGGCGGCTTGACGATGCCCACCAGTTGCTCCAGCCCCGGCGGCACGCCGATCACCAACGGCCGCCACGCGGGCCCGGCCCCTGCGCCCGCGCCCGTGCCCGCGTCCGTCCCGGTGCCGTCCGTCCCTTCCGCCTCCGCCAGGGCCTTCGCCAGGTCCTCGCAGCAGACCTCCAGCGCGCCGTGGAGCTCAGCGATAGCGGCGTCGTTGAACTCGGCCACGCGCGTCCTCCCGGGTGCGTTGTTCCAGCTCCATCAGCTTCTCCAGCCGCCCGGCGTCCTGGGCCAGGCCCACCGCCGCCGCCTGGAGCAGCAGGGCCTTCACCTCTTCCAGCCGCTCGCGCAGCACGGACGCCTCCAGCGGACTCCAGTCGGGCTCCTTCATCGCGTCACCCCACCGGCAAGCGCTTGACGAAGCCGAAGTAGGACCAGTCCAGCATCGGCGTCATCGAGGCCCACACGTCCAGCAGCGGCCCGTACGCGGCCACCGTCATCGGGTTCACCGCCTTGAGGATCTGCGCCAGCATCGTGAAGTGGATGGCCAGCCCGTCGCCCAGCACCATGGGCGAGACGGCGGAGAGGCCGCCCACCTGGCACATGCCCAGCATCGTGTTGATGGACACGTTGCCCATCAGCGCGTCGATGGAGATGGCGTTGAGCGAAGGGCCCGGCAGGTCCGGCATCGTCGCGGCGACCTTCACCGACTTGCCCGCGGCGAGGTTCACGTTGCCGCCGGACGTGACGCCAAAGCCGCCCACCGCCGTCTCCTGCGACGCGCCGGACACGGTGCGCGTGTGGCTGCCCTGGATGCGGTCCTCGCGCGGGCCGCCCACCGTCTCCTTGAGGCCGGTGCCGCCCACCACGCGCGAGTAGCCCGCCACGTCCACCTTCTCCGTCAAGGACCCCGTCACGTGCAGCGACACGTCCCCGCCCACGTCGCGGGTGTGGCTGCCGTCCACCGACTCCTCCTGCGCGCCGCCCACCTCCAGCCGGTCGTCGCCGTCGACCTCCGCGGAGCGGTTGCCCTCGTTCACCGTGCGCTCGTTGCTGATGAGCCGGTCCAGGCCCTCCGCGGACAGGATGACGCGGTTGCCCTGCCGGTCGTGGATCTCCACGCGCGCGGACTCCGGCCGGTCGTCCAGGACGATGTAGTGGCCCGTGGCGGACTTGAGCATCCGCACGCCCGGGACCGCGGACTGGGGCGGATAGTCGTGCTTCGGCACTTCACTGACGTCCGGGGCCACGCGCGCGGTGGAGTCCGGCTGGCCCAGGTCGGAGAGCGCCGGCTGGCCCCACCACATGCCGCTCCAGATGGGCTGGGACAGGTCGCCGCCCTCGAACTCCACCCAGACGCCCGCGCCCACGTCCGGCACCACGAAGAGGCCCTGGTCCGGGCCCGCGTAGGGCGTGCACGGCATGGCCCAGCCGGTGGCCACGTCCCCCATCAGGCGCGGCACCACGCACTGGATGCGCCCCAGGTTGAGGGGGTCCGACACGTTCGTCACATAGCCGCGGTACTTGCCGAAGTAGCGGCTCTCCGTGCGTTCGATGAGCTGCTGCAGCAGTTGTTCAATCATCGCGCGGCCCCCAGGTCGTCGTCCTCGTCGTACTGGCGCACGCCGGAGACGTCCGACAGGTTGATGTAGACGGGTGTGATGCCGTCCGGCCCGGTGAGGTGGACGACGTCGTCGATGAGCTCCACCACCAGGCCCACGTACACCTGGCCCAGCGTGGTGAAGAGGTAGCAGCGCTGCCCCATGCTGGCTTCGAGCAGCTTGCGCATCACTCCTCCAGCTTCTGCACGAGCCGCATGGCCAGCTTCACGCGCGTGTCCACCCAGACGCCCACCTCGCGCTGGCGCTCGGCGATGAGCTTGCGGCGCGCGGCGCGCACCAGGTCCTGGAGCGTCACGGGCACGGCGGGGACGGGCGGCAGGCGGGAGATGCGCACCTCCAGCGCCTTGAGCACGACGGCGTCCAGGTCCAGCTTCGCGCGCGTGCCGGCCAGGTTGTCCAGCGCCGCGGCCTTCGCGTCGGACGCGTCCGGCGTGGCGGAGAGGGTGACTTCGGGCAGCGCGGTGCGCTGGAGGGCGACGCGGCCGCTGAGGGCGAAGGGGTCGGGCATGGGGGTGTCCTTGCGGAAGAAGGGGGTTCCAGCGCTACGGGTTGAGCTCCACCACCGCGTCGGCTTCCTGGACGTGCACGCCGGAGGTGGTCGCGTTGCCGACGGCCGCCACGCGCGAGCCGCCCAGGATGATGACGGAGTGGGCATACGGATCCGGCGGCGGCTCCGGCGGGAGGGGCACCACGCCCGCGTCCTGCACCGGCTTGGGGCCGGCCGTGCCGCCCGTGTAGAACGAGTCCGCCAGCACCTCGTGCAGCACGGAGACGTTGAGGATGCTCTCCTTCACGGTGGACGCCGCCGAGTCGATGCCGAGCACGCTCTTGTCCACCAGCTGGAGGGCCTTCTTCGGGTCGCCGTCCGCCGCGGCCAGCACGGAGCGCACCTGGCCCTGCACGTCCTCCGGCCGATCCGCGTGCAGCGCGACGCGGTCCACCAGGTCCTTCAGCGCGCTCGTGGGCGAGTCGTCCTTCGTCACCGCGATGCCGTAGAGCGTCCGCGCCCCCAGCCGCACGTCCATGGTCGCGGGCAGCTTCGAGCGGACGTCCTGCACGGTGGTCTGGTCCAGCACGCCCCGGCTGGGGATCTCCGCCCGGGCCTGGGGCGGCGGGGGCTGGGTGACGAGCTCCGCGAGCAGCGTGGAGAAGGCGTCGCTCGCCACGTCGCGGCGGCGCTGGAGGCCGCCCAGGAGCAGCTCCTGGTCCAGGGGCACGCCCAGGGTGGAGCCGCCGCCCACGGGAATCTGGAGCGTCAGTTTGTCCGCGGGCATCGTCCACGCGGGGCGCAGCACCGGGGGCGGCGGCGTCACCGTCTCCGCGCCCAGCACCACGTTGCCGGTGAACGTCACCGGCGCCTTCTCCACGCGCAGGACGACGACGTTGACCGCGTCCAGGCACTGGCACCGGTTGCCGCTGAAGACGGTGGAGTCCGCGCGGCGCAGGTACACCGCGCCCACGCCGCCCTCGCTGCGCAGCTCGTTGCCGGACACGGCGGCGGAGATGACCGCGCCGCCGTTGCCCAACAGCAGCAGCGCCGGCCCCCGCGCGGTGATGTCGTTGCCCTCCACCTGCACGCCCCGCTTCGCCTTCACCAGGGGGCGCGGGACGATGGGGATGGGCTTGACGAGGAAGTCCACCAGCGAGGACCTCACCAGCGCGGCCGGGGCCGACAGGTAGCGCGTGGCCGCCGTGCTGGCGCTCTGCGAGAGCACGAAGTCCGGCGCCGTCACGGTGAGCGCGCGGTTGAGGACCGGCCCCTTCGCGAACTGCTGCCTCAAGGAGCCAAGCTGGACCAGGTCCTCCACGCGAGGCACCGCCGCGAGCGTGGACACCGAGGACGGCGCCCGATTCACCGCGACGGCGCGCCCCTCCGTGCCAGGCTTGGGCACCGGGTCCGTGGCGAGGAAGGGCACGCGCGACAGCTTCACCACCAGGTCCGGAGGCAGCGTGTCGGTGACGACGAGCACGCCCGCGCCGCCGCCCCCGCTGCCCGCGTGGCGCACGGTGTTGCCGCGCACCACCGTCTCCCCGCGCCAGTCGATGGCCACCTCGTGCAGCACCGCCTGCGACAGGGTGTTGCCGCTCTCCAGGAAGACGTTGCCCTTCACCACCAGCTCGCCGGAGCCCACGAGGGTGGCGACCGCCTGGCCCAGGCCCGGCTCGCCGGCGGTGGGCAGCCCCGCGCACGCGAAGAGGTGGTTGCCGGAGACGACCGTCACGGACAGGTCCGGCCGCATCAGCAGGCCCGCCACCGCGCACCCCTCCAGCCGGTTGCCCTCCACGTCCAGCAGCGAGCCCGGGTCGGTGGGCGCCTCCGTCAGCAGGTGCCCAGCCGCGCCCAGGGCGGTAATGCCGGTGACGGTGTCGCGCACGGTGTTGTTCGCCAGGCGCACGCGGCCCTGCACGCCCGACACGAAGAGGCCGTCCGCGGGCGACGGGAAGGTGTCGAAGACGGGGACCCCGACGTCGCCGGGGTCCGGGGCCTCGCCGCGCGCGAGCTGCTCCAGGGCCTTGCGCAGCACGGCCAGGATGGACTCCAAGTCCGTCATGACGGTGATGACGGCGACGAGCGACGCGGAGACCTTGTCCGCGCGCTGGCGCAGGTACTCCCTGAGCCGCGCGACCCGCGACGCGTCGTCCTCCGCGGGGTCCAGGGCCTGCTCGACGGCGCGCAGCAGCACCGCGGCCGCCTGCAGCTCCGCCGTCACCGCGCTGGACTTCGCGACGGCCTGCTCCGCGAGGGTGGCGGGCTCGTCCACCAGCAGGTGCAGCGCCTGGATCGCCGCGGCGCTGCTGGTGCCGCTGTCCGTGTCGAGCGCGTCGACCGCCTCGCTCACGCGCTTGAGCGCGAGGACGCGGAGCTTTCCCTGCACGCCCGCGATGTCCAGCACGCGGTCGTACTGGGTGAGGTAGAGCTGGAGCGAACCGGAGAGCACCGGGCCCGCGGCGAGCCCGCGCATCGCCAGCACCAGCGCGCCCAGGGCGGAGACCCAGCGCTCCAGCGGCTCCGCCTTCACCGGCACGGGCGAAGGCGGCATGGGCAGCACGGGGAGCACGTCCAGCGTCGTCACGCGGATGCGGTCCAGCAGCCCCCGGGCGATGGCCACCTGCTCCAGGCGGCTCTGCGGCTGGGCGATGGCGGCGACCACCGCCTGGTGCGCCTGGAGCGACAGCGTGGACAGCTCCGCGTCGCCGCTCACCAGTTCGCCCAGCTGCCCCACCGCGGTGCCGAAGGCGCGCAGCTGCTTCTCCACCGTGTCGTCGGACTCGGTGACGAGGCCCGCCGCCTGCCGGTCCAGGTTGGCGGCGTACAGGCCGATGGTGGCCGTGCGCCCCTGCGCCGCGATGCGCGCCCCGTCCTCGGGCGTGACGTCCGTGGGGGGCAGCTGGCCGGTGGTGAAGTCCAGCACCTGCTTGAGCGTGGCGCGCATGCGGTCCACCACCGGCTGGAGCTGCCCGCCGGTGCGCTCCACGTCGCGGTAGTCCGCCTCCACCTGCGAGGCCAGCGCGGGGTGCAGCTCCTGGAGCTGATCCGACAGCGCCTCCTTGGACTGGCGCAGCTGCAAGAGCACGTCCGCGTTGGCCTTCGCGCCCCGGGTGCCCGGCTGGAGTGGGAGCTGCTGCAACGCGGCCTGGGCGAAGGTGCCGATGATGGTCCTCTTGGGGCCCACCGCCTGGCCGATGACAGGCTGTCGCGAGCGCTGCGCCTGCGCCTCGCGCAGCTGGGCCACCTGGCTCAGCACCCCCGCCAGCGTCACCAGGGCGGTGAGGTCGTCCGGCCCACCCTGCACGCGGCCCAGGGCACCGACGAAGGCGTCCTTCACGGTGGCGGGCAGGCCCTGCACCAGCGAGTCCAGGGCGCCCTTGAGGCGGTCCGCCGTCGTCAGCACGGCGTCCTTGCCGGAGACGGTGGCCAGGTCGAACTGGGCCACCGTGTCCCACGCCGCCTGGGACACGTCGTCCGGAGCGGTGAAGCTGCACGCGCGCGCCAGCGACGAGCGCACCGCATGCGACGTCTTCGTGTGGTCGTTGAAGCCCTGGGCGGAGCGCATGTCCGCCACGTCGCTCACCAGCGCGTCGAGGACGTTGTCGGGCGTGGTCCCGATGTCCCTCAGCTCCTGCGCCAGGGTGTCCAGCGGCCCGTACAGCCCCCGGCCGATCTTCTGGCGTCCGTCCTCGTTCGCGCCCGAGTACTGCAACACGGTGGCGTACATGCCCACCACGGCCCCGTGCACGTCGGCGCGCTCCGGGCGGACGGTGGAGCTGGTGACACTGAGTTGCTGGAGCACCAGGGTGATGGGGGGCAGCTTCACCGGCCCCACCACGGGCGGCGGCTGCGTCGTCGTCACCGGCGCGTGCACGCCGTCCACCTCGTTGCCCTCCACGGTGATGCCGGAGCCGGACACGACGGCGATGCCCGCCGCCCGCACCTCCGCGTCCGGGAGGCCGGGCGCGCCGTAGGCCTGCGTCCGTCCCACCTGGAGCAGCCGGTTGCCGCGCACCTGCGCCTCGTCCACGCCCGCGAGCACCACCGCGCCCCGGAGCGTCAGCTGCTCCAGCCAGCGCAAGGCGGCGTCCAGGGGAGCGCGCACGCGGGTCGTGGCGTTGGCGAGCAGCGCCTCCACCAGCGGCCTGGGCCGGGCGCGCGCGTCCGCGCTCAGCGTGACCTCCAGGCCCGGGTCCAACCGGGACAGCGCCAGGGTGTTGTCCGTCTGCGACGGCACGTCCGCGAGCGCCACCTGTTCGAAGCGGTTCTCCTCGATGCGCAGGCGCCCCACCGCGCCGCCCGTGCCCCAGGTGCGCACGGCCGCGTCCCCCAGCGCGCGCACCACGTTGCCCCGGATGCGCACGTCGAACACCGGGTGCGGGCCGCCCAGCAGGATGCCGACGCCCGGCGTGGACTCGCCGTCGCCTTCGATGCGGTTGTCCACCACCTCCACGTCCGACGCGGGGCGGCCGTTGGACGCGCCGTCATCCAGGCCGTCGCCCACGACGATTCCGGCCACCACGCCCAGCACCGACGCGGCGGGCACGGCCGGCAGGGAGATCCAGCAGTCGCGCACGCGCAGCGCCCGGCCCGACAGCTGGATGCCCACCTGGAACAGGCCGTCCGACGCGGCGTTGCGGATCTCGTTGCCCGCGACGTCCACGCCGTCGCCCGCGACCTGGATGCCCACGGCCGCGCATTCGAGGATCTGATTCTCCTCCACCACCACGCGGTCCACCGGCCCCGCGAGCCCGCCCTCCGCCAGGTCCTGCACCAGGATGCCCACCTGGAAGCCCTGGATGCGGTTGCCGCGCACCTCCACGCCCGCCAGACGTCCGTCCGCCACGTGGATGCCCGTGGTCGCGTCGCCCAGCGGCTGGAGCCGGTTGTTCGTGATGGCCAGCGCGTCCACGAAGAGGCCCGCGCGCGGGAAGGACGCGAGGAAGCGCTCCGCGAGGTACGGGGCATACGGCGCCACCGCGATGCCCGTCGCCGCGCCCACGCGGTTCTCGTCGATGACGATGCGCTCGCAGGTGCCCGTCACCAGCACGCCCGTCGCCTCCGAGCCGGCCTGGTTCGCCTGGATGAGGCAGCGGCGCAGCGTCACCCCGCTGGAGTCCGCCAGCGTCACCACGCCGTGCGGCAGCGTCGCCAGCGCGTCGAGCAGCGGCTTCGCCTCCGGCACGTCCTCCAGTGGCTGGCCCGGATGCAGGCGCTGCAGCTTGCGCAGCTGCACCAGCGTGGCCACGACGGAGCCCGCCGCGCGGCCCTGGCCGGGCGCGATGACCTTGATGCGGTCGGCGACCACGTCCACGAAGTCGGCCTCGGCGGACGGGTGCTTCACGTCGTCTTCTTCCAGCACGCGGTCGTCGTCCACCTCCGCCAGCGGCACGAAGCGCCTGCCGTCCGTGGTGGCCACGCTCTTCGTCACGACCCTGACGACGGGCTGGAGTCCTTCGCCAATCACCACGTCCTCGAAGGGGGCCTCCACCAGCTTGAAGTCCTCGATGCGCACGTCGCCGTCCAGGCCGCAGCGGTCCACGAAGAAGGCGCCGCCGGAGCCCTGGGTGCGCAGCTCGGTGGACTCGCCGTCGCCCAGGAGGTGCACGGAGGACAGGTTGCGCAGGAGCACCGGGTGCTCCAGCTTGTAGCGGCCGGAGCGCACGAAGATGGAGCCGCCCTGCCCGCCCATCCGGTCCACCGCGGCCTGGAGCGCCTCGTCGCCAGTGATGCCTTCGAGCAGGTCCTGGTCGACGTCGCCGAAGCTGCGCACGCCGTCGCCCACCACCACCGTGAAGACGCCGGGGCCCACGACGCGCTCGGAGAGCTCCACCAGCCGGTCGCGCACCTGGGCGAGCGGCAGGTAGCGCGGGCGCAGATCCTCGAAGGTGCGCACCGCGCCGCCCGTCACGCGCGCCAGCGGCACGCAGTGGTGCACCGGGCCGTGCACGGGCGCGTCCGTGAGCTGCTCCACCTCGCCCCGGGCCGCGCCGTCCGCCGCGCGCACGCGCACGGTGAAGGACCAGTACTCCGTCGCGCGTCCCTCCGTGTTGGCGAAGGCCAGCGTGATGCCGTCGTCGAAGCGGTAGCGCACGTTCGGCACCAGCAGGTCGCCGCCGTCCCACCGGCGCACCGCCGCGCCCTGCGTGGGGCTGAAGGCGCGGCCCAGCGTGCCTCCCACCGCGAATGGCACGGGGTCCGTGGTGAGCACGGCGCTCGCGTCCGCCAGCTCCAGCTTGCCCGTGTCCGCCTGGACGCCGCGCAGCCGCCGCAGCACCGGCAGCGACGGGCCCTCCGGCTGGAGCCGCGTCACGCGGTCCTCGATGACGACGAGGTCGCCCGCGCGCAGCTTCGCGGCGCTCTCGGGGGAGACCTGGAGCGTCATCGCATCCGCCGCCGCGGGCGCGGTGAGCGGCAGCACCGTGGAGCCGTTGTCGCGCGACCACAGCACCACCGGCTGCGCGCCGCCCTGGAAGAACTCCACGCGGAAGTGGAGGTTGTCGGAGCCCACGTAGCCCTCGCCCGTGGAGGCGTTCTCCGTGGCGAGGCAGCGGTCGCGGCACGGGTCCAGCGGCTCCGGCGGGAAGCGATCCGGCAGCGCGCCCTTCGGGATGTTGGTGGTGAGCCGCGCTCCGCTGGTGGGCGTGGGCAGGACCTCCGCGTCGGTGGCGGCCAGGCCCTGGAGTGCGCGCACCTGGGTGACGAGCCGCAGGCGCACGGTGGTGTCCTGGCCGTCCAGCGCGGGCTCCTCCAGGAACGCGTCGTCCAGGTGGGTGGTGGTCTGCTCCCAGCAGTCGAGGAAGAAGAAGTGGTGCAGCGTGCCGTCCGTGGGCAGCGCGGCCAGCGGGGTGGCTTCCGGCAGGTCCGGCTGCGCGGAGTAGCGCAGATCCTGCTCCAGGAAGATGCGCACGCCGTCGAGCAGCATGCGGCCCGCGCCCGGCAGCGTCCCGTCACCGCCCCTTATGATGATATCGGCCCCCAGCGCCGCGTCCTCCACGCGCAGCGCGCTCACCCACGTGCGGGCCACGGGCGGCAGGCCCAGCACGCCCCAGGTGCTCAGCTTCGCCGGGTCCACGTCCGCGAACGCGGAGACGGGGAAGCGCACGTCGTTCCAGCCGGAGGGGCGCTGGCCCAGGCCGGCGGAGATGATGGTCTCGTGGCCGTCCGTGTCCGCGACCACCACGCGCAGGTCGATGATCTCATCGTCGGTGGGCGGCCGTTCGAAGCGCAGGCCGATGACGAGCGCCGACGCGGTGAAGTCCGTGCCGTCGGAGCGCGGCACGGCCGTGAGGTCCAGGGGCGCGGGCAGCGTGCGGCGCAGCGCGATGTGGCCCCGGCTGCGCACCACGAAGGGCAGCGTCTCCGAGTCGTAGCGGTCCAGGCGCAGCTCGCGCGGGATGGTGCGCTCGTCGCCGACGGGCAGCCCCTGCCCCGTCCAGCCGAGCACGTTGCGGATGGGGTCCACGAGGTACGTGTCGACGATGCGAAAGCCGTCGTCGGGCGAGCCCTCGGCGACGTCGGCGGAGCGGCGGCGCGCGTCCACGGTGCGCAGCCGCACCTCCTCGTTCCAGTCAGCGTCGAGGCTCATGCGCCCCATCTGCTGGTAGACGCCGGAGAATCGCCGGGCTTCGTCGAAGCGGGACCTGGAGGTGTACGCTTTCACGGTCATGGTCGGCTCATCCGAATGAGGTCGTCCTGGCTGCGGTCGGCGTGGAAGGGCGTCACGCCAATGGGCATGCTGTCGTCGGTGCGCGCGGACAGCTCGCGCTCGTGGTCGGAGCGCTCGCCGTGGGCGCCGGGGACGCCGCCGCGCTCGGAGGCGTGGAGCGCGTCAGGGCCGTTGTTGTCGCCGAGTACGAGGTAGCCCGGGTCGGTCTGGCGGTTGGACTGGAACGACACCGTGTGCACCCGCGACTGGTGCGACACCGGGGGCTGTCCGCCGAGCGCGTGGAGGCTGTAGCGCAGCCAGCCCAGGTCCGGCCGGTCCGTGCGCACCTCGCCCGCGAAGGCGCAGGAGGACGCCTCCAGCACGCCCGCCTCCGTGGCGCCCAGCACCGTGCAGTGCCGCAGCCGCACGCGAGCGCCCGCCGCGCGGATGGCGACCGCGTCCCGATCTCTCGCGTCGAAGGTGCAGCCCGCGGCGACGAGGTGCACCCAGGGCGGCAGCTCGATGACGCCCACCATGCAGCCGTAGAGGCGCAGCTCCACGTCGGCGGGAGGCAGCGAGCGCCGCGCGCTGATGTCCTGGTGGCCGCCGCCCGGCATCCACAGGCCCACCTGTCCGGGCGCGCCCAGGTTGCACCAGCGCAGGTCCGCCTGACCTCGCGCGAGCACCAGCTCCAGCCGCCCCGCGAGCCACAGCCCCGCGAGCCACACGCCCGTGGCCGCGCTGCCGCCGAAGCCCGGGTAGAGCGCCAGCGACAAGCCCTGCTCGTCCGCGCCGATGCAGGGGACCGCGCCCGTGTCCGCGGCGAAGAGGGACAGCCCGCTGTCCAGCCCCTGCGACAGGCGCTCCGGCGGCAGGCGCGGCGAACCGATGAGGCCCAGCACCGGAGGCGCTCCGGAGCCGAGTCCCTGCGCGACGGTCGCGACGATGGGCCGCTCCTGGCCTCCGGCCGCCAGCACTCCGCCCGCGCGCTCCGGGGAGATCCACGCGGTGACGGGAAGGCCGGTGCCGGAGCGGTCTCCGGGACGGTCCGGAGGATCGATGAACGGGAGGTCCGGCTCCGCCCAGGCGGCGGGCGGACGGCGGTCCGGCGGGAGCAGCCCCGCGCCCAGCGAGGCGCCCCGCCCCACCCGCGCGGAGACGGTGACGCGGCCCACGGGTGCATCGTCCTGGAGCACGACGCGTCCCAGGCGCGGATCCACCGCGACGATGCCGGAGGCGTTGCTGGGCGCGAGCGTCGTCCACGGGCCCAGGCTTCGCTGGCGCAGCTTGAACGGCTGGCGCTTCAGCCGTCCGGGAATCGAGTAGCGACGCGCGCCGCCGACCACGGAGGCATCCCGGGAGTGGTACGCGCCACCGGGCCGGGAGTCGAGCGGGAGCGGCTGACCCTCGCGGGGTTCGATGAACACGGCGCCGTCGTTGGCGACGTTGAAGCGCAGGAGCTCCTCTGGCAGCAGGGCCAGCTCCGGCAGGAACGCCAGGTGTCCGCGCCCGCCCAGTGAGAAGGCGACCTCCGACGCGGGCAGCGGCGCCGGATCCACGAGGAGCACGCGGCCGTCGACGTACAGCGCCTCTCCTGGAACCGGAGGGTTCGTACCCGAGGGCTCCAGCGGTCCCGCGACCCAGGCGCCCTCTCCCGCCTTCAGCGTCATCCTTCGGGGACGCGTCGTGTCCGCCCAGACGAGCGCCTCCAGCCCCTCGGCGGTCTGCGTCGCCACGAGCACGCCGGGCAGGTTCGCGGGGATGGGCAGCGGGGCCAGGGGGCGCCAGGCCGGGCTCGCGGAGGCCGGGTCGCAGGACATCACCGGCACGGCCAGCTCGCCCGTCACGGCTTCGCCGCCCAGGAGCACCAGGCCCTGCGGAGTGCTCAGCAGCGTCGCGGCCTTGCGCTCCTGGCGGTTGCGCACCGCATGGGGCCGCCACGGCCCACCCGCGACCGGCAGCGACCAGAGGTCTCCGGTGGGCGCGCCGCCCAGGTCGCCGCCGTGGACGAACAACCGGCCACTTCGCACGCACAGGCCAGGCGCCAGCCGCGCGGAGGGCTGCCGCGGGCTCGCGGTGTCCAGCCGCGCACCCGTCGGCGTGGCGGTGTCCAGGCCCGTCACCGACCACACGCCCAGCTTCCCCGCCCCATCCGGTGCCACCAGCAGCAGCGCGTCTCCAACGACGGCGAGGGACATGCCCGGACCATCCGGAGGCAGCGCGCCGCCCAGCTCCGCCACCTGCCAGGGCGCACCGTCGCCGCTCGCGTCGAAGCGGGCGAGGCGCAGGCTGCCGTCGGCGAGGTGTTGCTCGATGCGCGCGACCCATGAGGCGCCCGACAGGTCCACGCGGACAGCGTTGCTGCGGGGCGGTCCCTGGCGGAGGCCCGCGGCGAGGGTGCGCCACGAGCCGTCCACGTCGCGCAGGCGCGGCTCGCCGCTCACGCGTTCGACGAGGAGCGCCGCCGTGGTGCCGCCCAGGAGCTGGTTCGCTTCCGGCGTGACGGTGACGGTGTTCAGCGCGTCCGATGTCAGCTCCGTGGACAGGAGCACCGTGTCCGAGTTCTCACGCGCGGCGAGCAGCGTGAGGCGCCACCTGTCCCCTGCCGACGGCCGGCCCCGGTCCGCGAACCGGAGCGTGGGGGCAGGCCCGACGGGCGCGGTGGGCAGGGGGCCACGCAGGAGCGGCAGGGCTTCTGGTCCCACCAGCGGAATGCCGTCGATGGAGACGGTGATGGCATCCGCGCGTTCGGCGGCGTCGGCGTCCTCGGCCAGCGCGGTGGGAGTGAGCAACATCGCCGCCGTGCGTCCCGTGGTGAGCGACGGAGGCGCGGGCTCGTGGCGCGCGGTGAGACCGCCCGTGAGGTCCGCGCGCTCCAGCGGCTTGAGCCAGACCAGGGGGCCATCGCGGTCAAGGGGATCCACGCGGAAGCCCTGGTAGCCGTTGGGCAGGGTGTGCACCGTGGCCGGGGTGACCTCCTCCAGCTCCACGGGAGTCAGTCGCGCGGTGCGGATGAGCGCCACGTCCGGGCGTGCCCAGCCCAGCAGGTCCAGCGTGCGCGGCGTCGCGGCATGGCGGCCAGCGTCCGCGCTACCCAGCCGGCGCAGGGCCTGGTCCAGCGTCTCTCCCGGTGCGATGCCAATGACGGGACCGCGCTCCACGACACCGTCACGGGGACGCTCGACGCCGGGCGAGCGGCGGGTGAGCGGATCCGCGAGGCCGATGGGATCCCACACCACCGCGCTGCGACCGCGCCAGGGCAGCACGTCGTTGAGGTCCTGGGTCTCCAGCAGCGAGCGGAAGGACTCATCCACCTCCGCGTCCCAGAGGCTGGTGACGGAGAGCACCTCCTCCAGCGACGCGAGCGTGCCCTTCCGCCTGCGCCACGCCACCGCGCGAGCCACCACCCCACGCTGCACGCGAGGGTCGTCGGTGAGCAGCCGAGCGCCCATCAGCTCCGCGAGCAACGGGAGCGCTTGCGGCCCGGCGCGCTCCACGAAGTGGTCATCCCAGAGCTGGTCCACCGCGCGGGAGAACGCGTCCAGCTCCATGCCCAGCACGGCGAGCAGCTTGAGGAGCGGCTGGTCCGCGAGCGTGGAGTCCCGCGCCGTGTAGAGGCCGGGGAGCAGTTGGATCAATCGCTGGGAGGGAGGGCTCATGGGAAGCGCACCTCCAAACCGGTCCGACTGTCGGACAGGTTTCCGCGGCCCGGTTGGTGCGGAGGCCCTCCCGGACCGGGCTCTCCCAACTGGTCCGACTGTCGGACCAGTTCGCGCGGTGCGCCGCCGCCAGGGAGCCCAAGCCGGGTTCTCATCTTCTCATCCACGTGGACAGACCCCATGTCCGAGGGCCCGGAGCGGTGGTCGGACAGGCACGGCGAGGCGTGGCTCATAGGTCCTGGGCCTCCTCGTAGGACAGCTCGACGCCGTCGCTTTCGCCGGACGGGGGTGCCCATGCCAGCAGTTCGCCGGGCGTGGTGACGATGCGCTCGAAGAGGGTCGGCGGCGTGCCTTCGCGATGCAGCCGCTGCACCACCACCGAGCGCAATCCATCAATGCCCGCGAGCGCGCCGTACACGTCCGAAAGCTGGAGGTCCTGGCCCAGCTCCACGCGGTCCGGATCCAGCAACCCCAGGTCGCGCTCCGGGTCGCGATCCACGCCCAGGCGCAGGCGCGTCTCCTGGAGCACCGCGACCGGATCCGCGCCCCTCACCACGCGCAGCAGCACCTTCAACCGCACCTCCACGCGCTGCCGGTTGATCAGGTGCAGCTCCACCCCAGGCGCCACCCGCGCCGCCAGGTGCGCGTGCAGCGCTTCCAGGTCGGACGCACGCAGGGCCGCCCCCTCCGGCCCGGACACCACCACCTTCAAGGACCGGCGGCGCACGGCGTCGCGGAACACGTTCGCGCGGTGCACGCCGTCGAACACCAACGTCAGCGCCAGCACGTCCGGCAGCGACACCGCGCGGTCCATCGCGCCCACCGTGGCGGGCCCTCGCACCCGCGCCAGCGAGGGCTCCTCCGGATCCGTCCCACCGGCCAGCGGCAGCGGGTTGAAGGTCTTCTCCACGCAGGGATTCGGCGTCGCCATCGCCATCAATCGCAGCGCGGCCCGGTTCCCGCCCGTCCCCCGCCCCACGCGATACCGGACCCGCACCTCCGCGCCCAGGGGCAACGCCGAGCCGTGATCCTCGCCGCCGAAGCGCAGGCGCGCGGCCCCGGCCGGCAGCGGCTCCACCGCGAAGGCCAGCGCATCCGGCGCCGCGTCCAGGAGCGAATCCACCGGCTGCCACGCGCGTCCCCCCACCGTGAGGGACACCTCCGGCCGACGCCCTCCCGAGTGGCTCGGGTCGCGCAGCCACGTCACCGGCGCGTGAAGCAACGGCACCGTGCGCAGGTCCAGCGCGGGCACGGCGACCTCCTCCACCGTGGAGCCCTCGCTGACGAGCGCGTTGTTGCCCAGCAACACCACCCGGTCCAACGCGTACGCGCGCGACAGCGGCGGCTGGAACGTCACCTGCGTCATCGGCGTGCGCTGACCCGGCGGAATCTCCATGCGCACGCGCAGCACGCGCAGCGCTTCGCGGTAGAGCCGCTCGGTGCCCTTCGCGCCGCCGGGGCCCAGGCGCTCCACGTCCTCGGCCAGCACCAGCCAGTCCCCTGGACGCACCGGAGGCTCCTGTGACGAGAGCCCGGATGCATCCGTCAGCGCCAAGAGGTAGACCGTGTCCGTGCCGGCCCCCGCCACGCCCAGCGGCCGGGCCACCCCCGCCTCCGCGCCGAAGGCGAGGTCCGCCCGGTTCAGCGCCTCGCTTCCCTTGAGGATGACGAGCTGATCCCGCGCCTCCTGGATGAGGCTGTTCACGAAGGCATCCAGGAACGTGACCATCTGGTCCAACCGCACGGCGTGCAACGCCGGGTCCTCGTCCGCGCAGGGAGCCAGGGCCGCCTCCAGCGCGGCCAGCGCCTCCGCCTGCCGCTTCTGGAGGTTGCGAAGCTGCCTCGCGAGGATCTCCTGTGACTCGGACAACGCCCCCACGGGACGGCCAGGAGGAGGCACCGCCTGCGCCACGACCTTCTGGGCCTCGCACAGCTGTTCGCAGAGCGCGTCCAGGGTGCCCTTGCACGCGGCATCCCCGCCCAGGTCCAGCGTCTTCATCAGCGACGCCAGCTTGCGAGCATCCTGCTTCGCCCGAGCCACCCGCCGCTCCTCCAGCGGACCGTGGCGCTGCACCTCGATGCGCTCCTGAAGTCCCGCGACCACCGACCCCGGCCCGAAGATGCCACCCGTGGGCGCCGGAGCACCGGGCTCACCCGCCTCGCCGGAAGGAGTGCCGGTTCCTCCCGTGCCCGTGCCCCCCGTTCCCGTGCCTCCGCCCGTCCCTGTTCCCGTGCCCGTCTCCGCCCCCGTGCGAGGAGGCAGGAACGCGCGAAGCTCATTGAGCTCCGGCAGCAGGCGCAGGGGCGCGAGCGTCTCGAAGACGGCGGCGGCCTCTTCCCCCTCCGCCGCTGAGTTCACCGCCGTTCCAGCGGCCAGCGTGCCGCGCACGTTCGCCTTGCAGCGGAAGTGCTGGAGCCCCACCGCCGCGGTGCCCGGGCTCGGGCGGTAGCCGATGTGCCCGAGCAGCTTGGAGACGGAGTCCTCCAGCCGCGCGGTGGCGAGGAAGCCCTCCTCCGCCCACGCCTGCTGGTACGTCCACAGCACGTGCAGCGCCAGCGCCACGCTGTCGAGCAGCCCGCGCCCCAGGTCCACCGACGACGGCGCCGCGTACGCGAGCGGGTTCCAGGTCGGCGCCTCGTCCAGCCGGGAGAAGACGATGCGCGCCGACGCTCCCAGCCGGGTGCGGAGCTGCTCATGCGTCAGCGCCTGGTGCGTGGAAGGAACGCGGCTCATCGCAGCCCTCCGCAGACCTGCACCGTGAGGACGCCCTCGGAGCCCGGCCAGTACCCCCCGCGCGCGGTGGCCACCTCCTCCGGTCCGATGGGGATGACGCCCGCCTCCAGCCGCTCCTGCGCGTGGGGCTCCAGCCGGCGGAAGCGCTTCACCCGCACCGCCGTCACTCCCGGCACGCGCAGCACCGCCTGGTACAGGTCCGCGAGCTGCACGTCGCCGTTCAGGCCGGAGCGGTCCGGATCCAGCAGGCCCCCGTCACCCGCGATGGCGCCCACCACCGCGTCGCGCAATTGATCCGCCTGCGCGTGCGGCGCGGCGTCCACCTCCAGGTCCAGATCCAGCGGCACCCACCGGGGCGGCAGCGCTTCCACGTCCACGCCCAGCAGGCGGAGCTCCTCCAACCGCCGCCGCACTCCGGCCCAGCGCCGCAGCAGCTCGTCGCGGTCCAGCGTGTCCTCGTCGCGCAGCAGCACCGTCACGCGGATGACCGTGCGCAGGTCCCGACTCACGGCGCGCGCGGAGGCTCCGGCCACCTCCGGCAACTGCTGAAGCATGCGCACGTAGTCCTCGACGGTGACGGCGGACAAGGGCTGCGACACGCCTGCTGGCGCGCGGTAGCGGATGGAGTCGAGCGACTCCGGATCGCGTCCCCCCACCGCGGGCAGAGGGTTGTCCACGCGCACCAGCAGGCGCAGGTCGTCCATCGACTGGGCCAGCAGCTCGCCCGCGGACGCGGAGCGCTGCGGATCCAACGGCACCTGGAGCAGCCGCGTGAGCACGCCCTCCCCCACGTTCGCCAACGTCCCCAGGCCAATGCGCAGCGACAGCCCCAGCGCCGTCTCCCGGGGCGGCAGCGCGGCGCCGTTGACGCCATCGCCCCAGCGCAGGCTTGCACCGCCCGTGGGAGTCGCTCGCAGGACGACGACCTCATCCCCCGGTCCCTGGACGGACAGATCGTCCACCAGCGTCCACGGGTCGTCCTCCACGCTCACCTGGAGCTGGGGCGTCCCGCGCCGGGCTTCATCTCCCGGCAACGGATACCCGGAGGCCTGGACGCTGACCGGGTGGAACGGCAGGGCCCACTCGCGCTCCTCGCTGCCATCCACGACGGGTGACAGCAGCGCGCGCCACTGCGCGAGGCCGCGCGCGAAGGGCTCCGCCGAGTCCGCTTCGAAGCCCTCCGGAAGCGGTGTCACCGGCAGCCCGTGATGCGCGGGCACCACGTTGCCCAGCACCGTCGCGCGAGGCCCGGGCGCGGGGTCCCCCGGGGCCAGGAACGCCTCCGGCGCGAAGCGGCGGGGATCCCACCCGACGAAGGTCGTATCGGTGGCGAGCGCCACGGACGTCACGCGCACCACGTGACCGCCCTCGCCGCGCCCCTGGTAGAGGATCAGCCACCGGCCAGGCTCCAGCTCCGGGTAGAGGCCCGCGAGCGTGGCCCCGGTGTCCCCCGCCTGCACGGACTCCGCGAGCGTCACGGCCTCCAGCCGGGGGAAGTAGGACAGGGGCGACTCGGTGACGAACACCAGCGAGTGCTCGTCCGTGGTGGCGTTCGCCACCAGCGTGTCGGCCGGGAGCTCCAGCACGCCGCCCCCGGTGAGGAACTCCAGCGCGGTGGTGCCGGGCGGAAGCACCTGCAGGTGCAGCGCCTCCAGCCGGGCCTGCACCAGCGCGGCGAGCGCGGTGGCATCCAACCGGAAGCGCAGCATCACCGTGGCGGAGAGTCCGGGGTCCGGTACGTAGTCCAGGCCGCGCGCGTGGTCCTCCACGGAGCGCCGCAGCCGGGCGTCCTCCAGGAAGCCCTCCACCACGGCGCGCTCCTGCTGGTACGCCAGCGAGTCGAGCTGCGCGGCCACCGCCTCCAGCAGCATGGTCGTGAAGTCCGCGGGCCCGCGGTCCTCCCAAGGCGCCATCACCGTGCGGGCCCGCTCCAGCATCACCGCCAGCAGCGACTGCGCGTCACGCGCCTGGTAGTCCACCAACGCCCCGGGGGCGGGCCGCTCTGGCGCCGCGAGAAACGGGCGCGGCTGCGGATCCCGCACGTCACACCCCGGCACCACGTCCGGAGCCCACGCGCCCACGAACGGCGCCGGGTCGCGAGGACCGTCGCCCGGCACGGGCACCGCCGCGCGCGAGATGGCGGCGTCGGGCACCAGCCGCAGGTCCACGGTCTCCGGGGGCGGCAGGCCCCCCGCGAGGAGCACCGGAGGCACCTCTGGAGCACCGGGCGTCCGGTACGGCAGCGGCCCCACCTCCAGGAACGGCAGGCCCGCGCCCTGCGCGAACAACGCGGGCGAAGCGGACAGCTCCGCGTCCGTCTCCAGCACGAGGGGCGCGCCCACGATGGCCGTGAAGAGCGAGTCGTACGCTCGGATCTCCCCCGGCCCCAGCCGCGGCCCATGCGCATGCCGGTGCCAGGTGAGCTGCGCCAGCAGCAGCTGCTCGGCCTGGAGCCAGCCCGCGTGCACCGACGTCCAGGCCTCGGTGCGCCGCACCAGCGCCGTGCGCAGCCCGCCCTCCAGTTGCAGCGCGGTGCCGGTGATGACGAAGAGGGAGCAGTCCTCGACGGCAATCTCCCCCGGCGTGCCCACGTCCAGCACCGGCTCCAGACCGCCCAGCGGCGCGGCCACATGTAGCCCCACGACGTCCGCATCGGAGGGGAACGCAGGCAGCGTCAGCGGTCCCACGACCGAAGCCGACAGTGCATCCAGCGCGGCGGTGAGCCAGTCCGACCACGCCGAGGCCGGCTGCGCGGCCACCGGAACCGGCGCGGCCGACACTCGGCTCACCTCCACGTCGCGAACCGCCACCGGCTCCAGGGAAGGGCCGCCCAGCACCCGCATGCCCGTGGCGCGCGAGCCGCCCGCGACGTCCTCCACCTGCCCGATGCCCGCTTCGATGCCCTGCCCGCCCAGCGCGAGCAGGCCCAGCGCGAACGCCCCCTGCACCCGCTGCACGGTGAAGCCGCGCAACTGCAGCGCGCCCACGGAAGCCGCCATCAGCCCGACGCTCCACTCCGTCCCCAGCGCCTTCACGTCAGTGACGGACACGTCCACCGCGGACAGTCCCTCGCCCTCCTCCCGGGCGACCAGCACCCGAGCGCCGGTCGCGCTTCCGCCGGACACCATCGCCACCGTGAGCCCGGACAGGTCCGCGCGGGTGAAGCCCGCCAGCTCCATGCCCACGCCCGCCCCTACGCCCACGACGTCCCGCACCGTCACATCCGCCCACTGCGAGCGCTGACAGACCGCCCGCACGCCAAAGGCCTCGCCCACCGTAGCCTCCACGGCCCCGATGGACAGGCCCGTCACGCGGGCCTCCGCCGCCAGGAGCCGGAGCCCCGTCGCGTCCTCGCCCTTCGCCGCCGTCACCGAGAGCGAGTCGATGACCACCGTGCCGTCAGGGGTCTCCACGCTCAGCGCCGCGCAGTCGCCCGGGGAGTTGGCGCTCACCGTGACGTCCGCCACCTCCACCCGAGCGCCCAGGAGGATCAACCCGGCGTCCACCGCCACCACCGTCACGCCCGAAAGGCTGGTGACGAGGCCCGTGACCTCGAGCGTTGCGCCATCGAGCTTCAGCGCCACTCCCGGCCCACCCGTGAGCCGCAGCGCGTGCGCGGGCGTGCCGACGACAAGGTCCGTGGTGAGCACGCCCTCGCCCACGGGCAGCACCCACTCCACCTCGCCCGGCGGCGTCGCCAGCAACGCGGCCTGCGCCGCCGCGAGCGATGCCTCCAGCGGCAATGACAGCAGGACGCGCACGCTCACGGCAGCGCCTCCAGGTGCAACGGCTCCGCGTGCTCCGCCCCCATGACCAGCGAAGCCTCCAGCGCCAACGTCCGCAGGACGCGCGCGCTCACGGCGGCGCCTCCAGGTCCCGGCGGAACAGCTCCGCGTACTCCTCACCCGTCGCCAGCAGCGTGTAGAGGATGTCCACGTAGAGCGTCGCGTCCTCGGCGCTCACCTTCACCGCGTCCAGGCGCACCACGTCGCGCATGAACTCCTGCACGTTGAGGCGGATGATGTACTCGGCCGCGGCGGCGGCCTCCGGGCTCGCGGCGCCGAACACCATCCGCTGCACGCCGCACCCGAAGCGCGGCCGGTTCACCCGCTCTCCGGGCAGCGTGAAGAGCAGTTGCTCCAGCTGTTGCCGGACGACCTGCGTGGGCCCCACCGTGCGGGGCGTGCCCAGGTCTCCCAGCTGGAAGGGGAAGTGCAGGCCGCGTCCCATCACGCCACCCCGTTGAGCGCGTCGCGCGCCAGGTCCACGTCCACCTCGTAGCGGGCCAGCGCCTCCGCCCACACCCAGCGGTGCCGCGCGCCGCGCACGTACCAGGTGCCGTCCATCAGCTTGCCCGCGCCCACCAGCCCCACCGGACGCCGCGCGCGGAGGATGCGCTCGTACCGCAGCCCCTGAACCGTGCCGTTCGCCTCCGCCAGCCAGTCCGCCTCGCGGTAGTCCGCCCACGCCAGGTTCTCCACCTCCGGCACGTCGTGCGGCACGTCCACGAACTGCAACCCCACCGCCTTCGTCTGGGGCCGCCTGGGCAGCACCGCCGCCATGCGCGCCTTGAGGATGTCCGCGCGGCTCGTCGTCCCCATGCGAGGGAAGCGCGGCGCCGTCACCACCGCGGAGCGGATGCGCCGCGTGCGCTCGTCGATGTGCTCGCCCCGCAGCTCCGTGGGCCGGTGGCTCTCCCAGCGCGCCTTGAGCTCGATGACGGACGGCGTGGAGCGTGGAATCAGCGACAGGTCCGGCTGCTTCGGCCCGTCCGGCCGGGGCAGGTGGAAGTGGCCCACGCACTCCGCCGCCGCGTTCGCGCCCGCGCCCACCGGGCCCTGCTTGCGCTCCACGAAGGCCTCATAGCCGTTGCGCCGCGCCAGCCACCGGACGAGCGCCGCATCCGTGCCGCGCTGGAGCACCACCGCGCGCGCCGGGTCGCGCACCGGCGCCGTCTCCTGCACGTCCAGCGCGAAGCCGTATTCGCCGTAGAGCTGCCGCACGATGCCGGCGTCGGACAGCCCGCTGAACGACCGCGTGCGCTCCTCCAGGTGCATCAGGCACGACGCGTCCAGCCCGTACACCTCCAGCGACGAGTCCGGCACGCGCGACGGGCCGAAGTACGGCTCCACCGCGGTGATGTAGCCGTCGAACACCACGTCCTGCACGTCTGGCGCCTCGCTGTCCGGAAGCCCCAGCCCGAAGCTGATGGTGATGCGCTTGAGCAGCGCGAACCGGCCGTCCGCCAGCGCGTCCCAGTCCCCCGCGTCCGTGGGCGCCATGTCCAGCGACAGGTGGAAGGACGACGCGTCGTCGGTGCGCTCGTCCACCTCCAGGCGTGACACCCGGCCGCGGGCGTCCGTCATGGGCTGCCCGTCCACCCACAGCTGGAGGAACGCCGCGCGCTGCTCCGCCATCAGGGCTTCTCCGGGATGAGCAGCACCGTGCCCGGCACCAGGAGCGCCTCGGGCTCGAAGGTGGGGTTGGCGTCCACGATGCGCCACGCCTGGAACGGGTCGCTGAAGTAGCGCTGCGCGAGCAGATCCAACCGGTCCCCCGCCACCACCTTGTGCAAGAGGGACGTGGGCACGCGCGGCGCCACCCGGGGCACGTAAAGCGACACCGTGGCGCCCTCCGGGCCCAGCGGCACCGCGTACGTCGGCAGGTCCTTGTGTCGCGAGGAGGGGTCGCTCATGGCCTTCTCTTCAGCTCGCTCCGTTGAGCTTCACCTGCGGCGCCAGGGCCTGCGCGATGAGGGTGCTCGCGTCCGCGCCCTTCACCACCGCCAGGTCCTCCATCCGCAGGCGCAGGTCGCGCAGGTTGGCGAACGCCTGGGCCACCTTGTTGTTGGCCGCGTTCTCCCCCACCTCCAGGATGCGCATGCGCAGGTCCACCTCCGCGCGCAGCGGGTACAGCGCCGGGTCAAACCGCTGCTCCACGATGGTCATGCCGGTGATGACCACCGGGAAGGTGCGCGGCCCCAGCATCAGCAGCAGCTCCGTGGGGTTGAGCGACACGAGCTTCGTCGCGGGCTTCTTCTCCTCCTCGCCCGTCTGGTCCTTGCCCAGCGCCATGCCCTCCAGGATGGCCAGCTCCGGCAGCACGCCCTGCGTGCCCGCCCCGGTCGTGTCGCGCAGGAGCGCCTCCGTCACGTCGAAGACGAGCTTGAGGGCAATCGTCTCGCTCTTGGCGTGCAGGCCGCCGCCGCGCTGGGCGTCGGTGAGGACCTTGGTCTGCTCGGGCGTCTTGCCGGGCTTCGTCTCCCACTGGCCCGCGCGCGTGCGCGTCACCGTCTCCGGGTTGTACTGGAAGCGCAGCGCGCGCACGGACGGCTCGGACTTCTTGTCGTCGGCCGTCTGCGGCAGCGTCACCAGCATGCCCTTCTGGAGCTGCTGGTCGAACGCGATGAGCGTCGGGTCCAGGTTGCGCGTCATCCGTTGCCCCGGGCACCGGTACCGGCCGACTCGCGCTGGGCCAGGCCGCGGGCGATGGCTTCGTTGTTCTTGTCCATCAGCGTCACCACCGTCTGGGTGAGCAGCTTCATGAACTCCTTGGGGTTCTCCGGCACGCTGCGCAGCATCCACGCGAGCTCCCGCTCCAGCTCACGGCGGGTGAGTCCGACCTGTCCTTGCACCGGGGGTGGGGCCATGGCGTGTGCGTCCTCTCTCGTCAGCTCCAGCCATCCACCAGCGGACGGCCTTCCAGCTCGTTGCGAAGCAGCTCCAGGTAGCGCCACCGCCGAGCCCGCGGCAGGGCCAGGATGTCCGCCTCCGACCAGTGGTAGTGGAAGGCCAGCACGTGCACCTCCGTCTCCAGCCGCGCCGCCCCACCCCGCAGCTCGCGCGCCAGCAGCGCGAACGGATCCAGCTCCAGCTCCAGCCACACGGCGCACTTCGGACAGCGCGCCAACAGCCCCAGGTCCGGCGCGGACGTGCCTTGCGCCAGCGCCAGCGCCACCGCGTGCCGCGAGCGCGCGGGCAGCGAAAGCCACGCGGCCGGCGTCAGCGCCTGCCCCTCCACCACCACCAGCCGCGACCACAGGAGCGCGGACCGCTCCGCGCGGGTGCCCTGCGCGTCCGCGAGCACCGCGTCGTCCTCGCCCGTCGGCTCACGCACCTCCGCCCGCCCTTGCGGCAGCGCGACGGCGAGCACCTCCGGCGCTTCAGCGGCCCGCTCCGGTGAGAGCGCGGAGAGCCGCACGTCCACGTCCGCCATCGCCTCGCACGCGGGCGCGGGGCAGCGCGCCACCAGCGTCACCCGGTCCCCGTACATCCGGGCCCGCAGGTGCAGCGCCAGGTGATGCCGGTCCCCGCGCGTGAGGCAGGCCGCCAGCTCCGCGTCCACGCGCGGATAGTCCCCCAGCCGTCCCAGGCACGCCGCCAGCAACGCGCTCACCGCGCGCGGGCCGGGACGTTCGCCGGCCTGGGCCAGCGCCCACTCCTCGCGGCCGGTGAGCGGGCGCAGCTCGCCCTGGCGGTGGCAGCGGCCGTCCTCGTCGAAGAGGCCGTGCGGCAGCAGCACCGGGATGGGGGGCTCGAGCAGCACGTCAGGTCACCGCCTCCAGCGTGAAGCCCTCGTGCTGGATCTCCACCGTCTCGATGAGGATCTCGTTCGCCTCCGCGGCCAGCTCCGACATCGCGGTGAACTTCGAGACCCACGCGTTGCGCAGCACGAACTTCTTCACCGCGCGGTTGAAGTCCAGGTCGTAGACGAGGATCTCCACGGTGCGCCGGTAGTCCGGCTCCGCGGCGCGGAAGCCCGGCGTGGCCTCGTGGCGGATGAGCTGGAGGGCCCAGTCCCGGAACGTCGTGTCCTGGGTGAGGCCCGCCTCCAGCGTGAAGGGCTCGTAGTGCACGCGGCCCGGGGACAGCTCGTCCACGGAGGACGGGCTGTTGCCGGAGCGGAACTTCACCACCTCCACGGTGCCGGTGAGGCCGGAAATCTTCCGGCACGCGGCCACCTCGATGTTGTTGAACAGCACGCGGAAGTTGAAGTTGCGGTACGGGTCGCGCTTCGTGGATTCGACGAATCGGGGCATGGCGTCACTCCTCGAATGGGACGTCAGGGCGTCGGGATGACCGCCTAGGGCCTGGACAGGTTGGGCCGGGGCACCGGCTCCCAGCCTTCGTGGGTGAGCTCCAGCGACAGGAGCGCCACCTCCCCCGCCATGGCGTCCAGCTTGGGCAGGGCGTGGAACTTGCTCACCCACGCGTTGTGCACGTGGAAGCTGCGGATGCGCGCCTCCATGCCTCCGGGCGTGGGCACGTCCGTGGGGTGCGCGTAGGCGTCCCACAGGTCGATGAAGAGGTCGCGCTTCACCGGCTCGCCGGGCGCCTTGCCGGTGCGCGCGAACTCCAGCACCGCGCGCGCCCAGCGCTCCAGCGTGTCGTCCAGCGCCAGCCCCTGCTCCAGCACGAGCGGATCCCAGTTCACCTTGTGGGGCTGCGCGTAGCGGTGCAGGTTGTTGCCGCCCTCCCAGACCTCGAAGGCGCCCACGTTGACGGACAGGCCGGACACGGAGCGCACCCCCGCCACGTACTCCCCGGCCGCGGACGTGCTCATCCGGAGCCGGAAGCGGAAGGTCCGCAGCGGGTTGCGGGCGTTGGCGGGAACGGGCGTGGGCATCAGGCCGCCAGCAGGCTCTTCTGGCTGATTTCGATGACCACGAACTCCGCGGGCTTCAGCGGCGCGAAGGCCACCTGCGCGGTGACGATGCCCGCGTCCACGTTCTCCTGCGGGTTGGTGCTCCGGTCGCAGACGACGCTGAAGGCCTCCTCGGGCGTGCTGCCCTGGAAGGCGCCCTGCCGGAACAGCCCCAGCATGAAGGACTCGATGGAGACGCGGATGCGGCCCCACAGCTCCTCGTCGTTGGGCTCGAACACCGCCCACATCAGGCCGCGCCGCAGGGACTCCTTGAGGAACAGCGCCGTGCGGCGCACCGGGATGTAGCGCCACTCCGGATCCGGCGACAGCGTGCGCGACCCCCACGACACCAGCCCCACGCCGGGGAACTGGCGCAGGCAGTTGAGGCTCACCGGGTTGAGCAGGTCCTGCTCCGCGTCGATGACGGGGTACTGGAGGCCCAGCGCCTCGGAGATGGACGCCTCGATGCCGGCGGGCGCCTTCCACACGCCGCGCGTGGAGTCCGTGCGGGCGAAGAGGCCCGCCACGTGGCCGGACGGCGGCACCAGCCGCGTGGGGTTGCGGCCCACGCCCACCGGATCCGCCACGCGGATCCACGGGTAGAACATGGCGGAGTTCTTCGAGCGTGAGGGCAGCCCCTCCACGAACTGCTTCGCGTCATCCGGCACGACGGCGAAGTCCTTGTCCACGCCGCCGGGGCCATCCGCGAGGAAGAAGCAGTCCCCCCGGTTGTCGCAGTACGCGATGCCGGCGGCGATGAACGCCACCTCGTTCTTGCCCGGCAGCGCCACGATGTTGACGTCCTCGGTGTCCAGCGCGTGCAGGCCCGTGCGCGACGCCGCGTCGCCCGCGAAGTCGGACGTGTCCAGGAGGCCCGTGCCGTCGTCGCCGCCCAACAGCCGCACGTTCGTCACCGCCGCCGGGCGCACGACGGGGTTCGCGGGCGAGTCGTCGGAGTAGCCCCGGGCACGCGGCGCGAAGCCCAGCTGCCGGAGCATGGTGGGCACGGTGGGCTGGAGCGTCTCGCTGATGGACAGCTGGAGCCCGTCGAAGGTCTCCGAGGTCAGGCCCGGCGTGCCCGCGGCGGCGGTGCCGGTGAAGCCGGTGGCGGAGAGCGACAGCGTGGACGTGCCCGCGGGCGTGGCCAGCCCCGTGATGACGGTGTTGCCCTGCGCGTCCGTCACCACCGACGCGACCTTGCCGGCGAGCGCCGTCGCCAGCGAGTGGTTCAGCTCCGCGGGCGTCACCGCCCCCGCGTTCGCCGCGAGGATGGGGATGGGCACCACCGTGGTGCCCCCCGGCGGCCCCACGGTGACCTTCGCGTCCTCCGGGTCCAGGTCGTACGTGGCGCCCGAGGGCTTGGGGATGGTGAGCGTGGGCCCGGTGGCCACCTTCAGCGAAATCTCCGGCGAGTCCGTGCCGCCGATGACGAAGGTGTTGGTGAGCCCCGCGGCGGTGACGGCCTGGGTGAGGACGGCCTTGAGTTGGGTGGTGTCCAGCTGCGTGCGGCCGTTGGCGAACGTGGCGGCCGGCACCGCGGTCGTCACCAGGGACTGGGTGATGGGAACGTCCAGCGTCGTGCGGGGCAGGTCCGGTTGGGCTTCATCCCAGGTGGAGAGCTGCAGCTTGCCGCCGTCGTAGAGGCTGTACTTCGTGCCGGACAGCACGGCGGCCTTGAGCTTCGGCGGCACGCCCGGCACCAGCACCGCGCCGGGCGGCTGAGCGGCCAGCTTCAGCTGGAACTCGTCGCGCACGCGGATGTAGCGGGAGATGTCGTTGATGCGATCGGCGACGTAGTCCTCGCTGGACGGGTCCATGCGCACGTCCTCGAACGCCTCCAGGCGGCGCGTGGCCCCGGCCTCCGTCCAGACGACCTCCACGCGGAACGCCTCGCTGGGGAAGTTGGTGGAATCGCTCACGTGGACGCGGAGGAAGTCGGACCACTCGCCCGCGCCCCGCGCCAGGAACGTGAGGGCGTTGAGGCCGCCCCCCGCGCGCGACACAAGGGGCGCGGACGCACCGGCCACCGCGTCGGAGGGCAGCACGCGCACGACGTAGGCGCGCCGTCCGCCGGAGTCGAAGAAGGCCTCCACCGCCTGCGCGACGAGCCCCGCCTCTCCGGGCTCGTGGCCCCCGAAGGCGCGCTCGTACTCGGCGAAGCCGGTGACGAACTGGGCCAGGCCCGGGATGCCGCGCGCCGTGCGTCCGACGAACGCCGCCGTGGACGTGCCCACCCCTTCGATGGGGCGCGCACCGGCACTGATCTCTTCGACATAGACGCCGGGATGCAATCGCTCAGCCACGTTCATCCTCCTGGTTTCAGATGGTCCCGCGCCTGGCGGTCTCGACTTCGGTGACGGACGTTCCCGGGTGGCCGCTGGCACCGCGCGCGGCACCGCGCGCGACGAGGTCCACCTGGGGCTTCTCGACGAGGCGGGCGCTGGTGCGCGGGTTCGGCTCGTCCATCAGCGCGGAGACGCGGTAGTCCACGCAGCAGCGGTACAGGTGGTTCAAGAGGTCGTCGCGGCGGCGCAGCTGGGTCTGGAAGAAGAAGCACTCCTCCTCGAACACGAGCGTGCGGCCCCGCGCCCAGACGCCCTCCACGGGCTTGCTGAGCGTCACCGCGTCGCCGTCCAGCCCCAGCACCAACGCCTGGAAGCGCCGCTTGCCCACGCGGTAGCCGTCCTCGCTCTCCCCCAGCACCACCACGTCGCCGACCTTGAGGCGCGGGGCCGCGGTGACGCTGCGGCGCAGCGCCGGGTCCAGCGGGCCCACGGGCTCCGCCACCAGGTGCAGGTGGTCCACCGTGAAGTCCAGCGGCGTGCCCGTCTGCGCGCCCAGCGTGAGCACCATGTCGCTCGCGGCGACGGTGACGCCGGGCGCGGCGACGGGCGGCGCGGGCGTGGCCTCCGGATCCTGGAGCGGCTGCGGCGTCCCGTCCGCCGACAGCCACACCACGCCCTCCCCCGCCTCCAGCCGCGCGTGCAGCGCCACGCCGGCCTCCAGCCGCTCCACGGGGAGGCGCCAGCGCGTCTCCGCGACCTGCGTGCCGCTGCCCTGGGACAGCGTCGCGGTGGCCACCACCTCGCCCATGAGCCGGGTGCCCACCTGCTCATAGCGGACGACGAGCCGCAGCACGGGCTGCGCCTGCGACAGCAGCACGGCCACCGGCAGCGTCTGCGCGGCCACCGCGCCGGAGGCGACCCGCAGCCCCAGCGACAGCGCCAGTCCGTCCGGGGCCGGATTGTCGGCGTGGAATGGATCCGGCACGGCGGGCAGGGGGTACACGAGGACGGAGGCGGTGCCGGTCCCGGACAGGCGCAGGCCCTCGGAGGCGGGCAGGAAGGACGCGCCCGGCGTCAGGTCCACGCGTCCGCCGCGCGCGCGCTCCAGGCCCAGGTCGCTGGCCTCCAGGTGCGCCAGGGACATGAGCGTGGTGGGCTCGCCGCGCGGCAGCAGGCGGAGCGTCGTGGCGCCGTCGGGCACGTCCTCGGCCAGCAGCGACGGGCGGAGGACCATCTGCCCGCGCGTGGGGATGGAGAGCGCCACCGTGTCCATGATGGACGCCAGGTCCCCCTGCGAGCCCGCCCACAGGTCCACCTGCACGTCGATGGCCATGGCCTTGGGCGCGCGCAGCTTGCTCAGGAACGCCCTGCCCTCCTGGGCCCGCTCCGGAGGCTCCATGCCCAGGGGATCCGCGATGCTGCCGGTGACGGGCAGCACCTCCACGCTGGAGCGGAACGCCATGGAGGCGATGCCCGGGTCGGAGCTGAGCGCGAACCGGCCGCCCTCCACGTCCCAGCGCGCGGTGGCGGCGGCGAGCGCCTCCAGCAGCAAGGGGTCCGTGAGCGGCGCGCCCGTGGGCTCCTGGAAGAGGCCGCCGGCGAGCGCCTCCGCCAGCTTCGCGTTGATCGCGGCGGTGAGCGCGGGGCCGGTGTCGGAGGAGGCGAACGAGCCCCCCGGCAGGCCCGTGAGGGTGACGGTGGCGCGGCCATCCAGGCGCAGCTTGAGCGCGCCACCCGGGGGCACGCTGTCCGAAGCCGCGCGAGGCCTGCCGACGAGGTGGCCCGGGACGCGGACCGTGGCGACGCCGGTGCGGCCGTTCTCGCGCTCGGGTTCAGGGAAGAGGCCCAGCGGACCGACGACGGAGAGGAAGGGCACGCGGGACGGCCGGTAACCCTCATCCACATAGCCATGCGCGGCGAAGACACGCACGTCGCCGCTGCGCAAGGCCATCCGGCCCTGCCACAGCAGTCCGCTGAGGATCTCGCGAATCACGCGAAACGACCCTCCAGGGCAGTGTCATGTCTGGTTTCAAGCTGCTGCGTCACGGCACCCCCCGGCACCCCGCAGAACCGCCTGTCCCCCGCATGAGACACGCGGAGGGCGACGACAATGAACCAGGAACTCCACCGGCGTCAACACCAGACACACATCAATCCTTGACTGACATGTGACAATCACAACGCATGTATCGCCCCGCGGGGCAGGTGGGAGGGGGTGGTTGTCCACCGGGCCGCGGGCCATCTTCTCCGGGAGGGGAGCGGCGGATGCCATTCGCGGACTTCGTGGGCCTGGCCGCGCGGCTGTTCGAGGCCACGGGCGTGGGAGTGATGCTGGTGGGGGTGTTGGCCTCCGTGGCCTTCGCGGCCCGGGACGCCCGAGGCCCGAAGCGGGCGGGGGCGTACCGTCAGCTGCGCCAGGACCTGGGCCGCGCCATCCTGCTGGGCCTGGAGCTGCTGGTCGCGGCGGACATCATCCGCACGGTCACGGAGTCCCCCACGATGGGACAGGTGCTCGTCCTGGGACTCATCGTCCTCATCCGGACCTTCCTCAGCTTCACGCTGGAGGTGGAGATCAACGGACGCTGGCCCTGGCAATCCCGCCCAGGCGACGAGGAAGGGGCCGGCCCCCCGCCGCCGTGAGGCCTTGGCCTTGGGGGCCAGCCAATCAGTGGCTGCGCCTCCAGGTGGGCGCGGGCTGCCCGCGCGCGTCGCGGATGCACACCCTCCAGGTCAGGCCACTCCCATGGTGGGAAGCGGCGTCACGGGGCCCTGCCTCCAAGCTCGCCGGGAAGGGCCGGGGTCAGAGGAGGCGCGCGTGGAGAGTCACAGCGCAAGCTTCGACCCGGAGGCCTCCGTGTCCATCACCGAGGCGCACTCCCGGCTGCTCCTCGAGACACTGGTGGCCAGCACGCCCGTGGGGCTCGCGGTCGTGGACATGGAGCAGCGCTTCGTCCAGGTCAACGAAGCGCTCGCCGTCATGAACGGCATCCCGCGCGAGGCCCACCTGGGCCGCAAGGTGCAGGAGATCGTCCCGGAGATGTGGCCCACGCTCCGCCCCCAGTACCAGCGCGTCCTGGAGGGCGGGGGCGCGCAGACGGTGGAGGTCAGCGGCGCCACCTCGAAGGATCTCGGCGTGGAGCGCCACTTCCTCGTCAGCTACTACCCGGTGCGCACGGGAGCGGGCGTGTTGCTCGGCATCGGCGTCATCGTGGCGGAGGTCACCGAGCAGCGCAGGGCGCACGACGCGCTCCGGGCCAGCGAGCAGCGCTACCGCTCGCTGGTGGAGGCCATGGCGCAGCCGGTGTGGACCACCAACGCCCGGGGCGAGGTGGTGGAGTCCGCGCCGCGCTGGCGGGCGTTCACGGGCCAGACGCACGAGGAGCACCTGGGGCTGGGCTGGCTCACCGCCATCCACCCGGATGACCGCAAGCGCGTGGTGCGCGGCTGGGTGGAGTCCCTGCGCACGAAGACGTCCTACCGGGGCGAGTTCCGCCTGCGCTTCCACGCCGGGGGCTACCGGAACGTGGTGGGCCGGGCCGTGCCCGTGTTCGGCGACAAGGGCGCCATCCGCGAATGGGTATCCACGGCGGAGGACATCACCGAGCGCAAGCAGGCGGAGGCCCGGGCGGAGAACGAGCGCGCGAGGCTGAGCGCCGTGCTGACGAGCGCCCCGGCGTCCATCGCCATCCTCTCCGGCGAGCAGCAGGTCTTCACGCTGGTGAATCCCCTCTACAAGGTGCTCGCGCGGGGCAGGGACCTGCTGGGCATCTCCGTCAAGGACTACCCCACCCCCCGGGGGATCGAATACTCCCGGATGATCGAAAAGGCCTACACCCGCGGCGAGCCGATCATCGAGAAGGAGCTCGCCGTCACGTCCGACTTCAAGGGTGACGGGGTGGATTCGACGCGGCGGTTCGACGTCGTCTACCAGCCCTTGCGCGACGTGAATGGCCAGGTGGACTCCGTGCTGTCCTTCGCCATCGACGTGACGGAGCGGGTGGAGGCGCGCAAGAAGCTGGAGGAGTGGGCCGCGTCGCTGAGGAACCAGCAGCAGTGGCTGGAGGCGGTGCTGGACCGGACGCCGGTGGCGCTCATCCTGGTGGAGCCCCGGACCGGCCGGATCCTCTTCGCGAACCAGGTGGCCCGGCGGATGGCCGGCGGCGACTTCCCTGGGGGCCTGCGGCCGGAGGCCTATTCGGGAGTGCATCGCTTCACGGATGAGACGGGGCGGGAGCTGAGCGTGGATGAAATCCCCGGCATCCGGGCGGTGAAGGGTGCGGCCGTGCACGGGGAGCCGGTCGTCTGGCACACGCCCACCGGGCGCTACTCGTTGCTGGTGGAGGCGGCCCCCCTGCCCGCCCAGCATGGCCATCCCGCTTCGGTCCTCCTGGGGCTCCAGGACGTCACCGAGCTGCGCAAGACCCAGGCCCAGCTCCAGCACGCGGTGTCCCTCAGGGACGAGTTCCTGACGGTGGCGTCGCACGAGCTGAAGACGCCGCTGACGCCCTTGCAGCTCAAGCTCCAGTCCCTGGTGAAGGACGCGCAGTCGGCCCAGACGCTGGAGGCGCTGCGGGAGCGCGTCTTGAGGACGGCGGAGACCATCTCCGGGCAGGTCCGGAAGATGACCACGCTCATCAACGACCTGCTGGAGGTGACGCAGCTCACGGGCCCCGCCGCGCCGCTGCGGCTGGAGGACGTGGACCTGGCGGACGTGGTGCGCGAGGAGGTGGAGCGCTTCAGGGTCCCGGCGGAGAAGGCGGGCTGCGAGCTCATCGTGGAGGCGGCCCCCGGAGCGGTGGGCCACTGGGACCGCCACCGGCTGGAGCAGGTGGTGAGCAGCCTGTTGTCCAACGCGCTGAAGTATGGCGCCGAGCGCCCGGTGACGCTGAAGGTCGAGCGTGACCGGGACCGGGCAAGGTTGAGCGTGAGGGACGAAGGCATCGGCATCGCGCCGGGGAGCCTCCAGGCCATCTTCGAGAAGTTCACCCGCGCCGTGTCCGCAAGGCATTACGGAGGTCTGGGATTGGGCCTCTTCATCACCAGACAGATTGTCGAAGCCCACCACGGCACCCTGCGCGCGGAGAGCCAACCCGGGCAGGGTGCGACGTTCATCGTGGAGTTGCCGGTGTCGAAGTAAGGCTACGGGTCAATCTCTCTCAAAATGCGCACAAAGCTCGCATCAGAAGCCAAGTGAGTGCGGGTCTCCCAGTCGAGTTGCCCCTGCTCGTTCGGCGGAGCCGACGCTCGCGAGGCCAACACAGAGAAACGCTGCGCCTGGATCTCCACGACGTCCTCGTCCCTGCCCCTCAGCACCACTTCCCCGGTCGCGCCCACGGGCAGCACGGTGGAGAACGAATAAGACAGGAGCCCAGCGCTCGTGGTCTCCATGGGGAACTCCACGACGATCCAGCATCCCGTTGGGACCCGCGCCTCCTGGAATGGCAAGGTCAACGCCCCCAGGCCGTGAAAGCACAGCCAGACCCTTCGGAGCTCCGTGTCTGGTGCCTCGCTGAGGGGCGAGTCCAGGTCGAGCACCAGGCCCCAGGGGAGCACGTCCCAGCGGATCGCGGCGACCCGCGAATCCTGCGCGACTCCAAACCGCTGGGCCCCGCTCAACTCCACCACCGCCTCATCCATGGTTCCGCCGCTCCGTGTGCGTGTCCTCAGGCCGCCGCGGCCACCTGCCCATAGTAGTGCGCCGTGAACTGGCCCTCGGTCGCGAAGCGCGGATAGCGGCCCTCGGCCAGGGTCGGCGCGTCGGGCATGGGATTGGCGGCGGAGTGCTCCAGCAGTGCCGCCAGGAAGCGAGCATAGGCCTCACGCGGCGCGACCCCGGGATGGCGCTCCGCCAGCCCGAGCCCGGCGGCCGGGATGCGCAGCACGGTCGGCCCGCGCTCCGGGTCTCCCCAGGACACCACCAGGTCGGTGAGCACCGTCTGCCTCGGTGCTGCCCCTTCCGGCACGGCGACAGGCAGCATTCCCACGGCCACCGCCAGGACCTCCGTGATGGACAGCGACCGGCGCTGACCGCCCTGCGCCTCCACCAGCAGGGCCTTGGAGGACAGCCCCAGGATGCGACAGGGAACGATTCGCGGGGGCAGCAAGGTCCCCCCGACCGCCACGGGCGCCAGGGCCGCCACGGCGCGGGTCCGGGCCGTCGCGGACTCCGTGTCCAGATCCATTCCCCGGTTCTTCATCCGCGCCCCCATCCGGACCGCCTCCACCTCCAGCTGTTCCACCCGCTCCGCCAACGCGGCGGCATCGCCTGTCGCCAGCGCCTTCGCCCGGGTCAGGTATCCGGCCGCCTGCTCCGGAGCGTCACGGCGCGCCAGCCTCAGCTCCGCCGCCCGAATCAGGGCACGCACCGCCATGATGCCGGTGCCCTTGCCGGCCGCGGCGTAGAGCGACTCGGCCATGGCTGTGGCGTTGGCGGGAGCCTCGCCCTGGTCCAGGCCCTGCGCCACGCGCCACGCGACACCCGGACGCAGCCGCTCCACCGGGAACAGCTCCCCCAACTGGTCCACCGCGTTCCAGAGCGGTTCGGGGACGTCGTGGGCGACCAGCAGCTGCAGTGCCTTCTCCACCCGCGCGGAGCCGGACGGCACCTGGCCGTCCTCCAGCTCCATCCGCCCCAGCCAGAGTAGCGCCTCGGTGTGGTCCGGATGATCCGCCAGGATGCGTAGGAAGGTCGCGCGCGCCTTGTCCCGGTCGCCGCTCTCCAGCGAGGTCTGCGCCTCCACCATGCGGGGATCCGCGACCCAACCGCCGTCGCGCTCGGCGATGGCGGGGGCGACGAAGCGCTCCTCCAGGCGGGTGAGCCGCAGCGCGCCGGCCGCGCCGAAGCCAAAGACAAACCCGCCGATGTGGGCCATCACCGCGACGCCGGTGTTGTTGCCCCACAGCAGGAAGTTGAGCACCTCGTTGCCGAACCAGAGGCTCGCCCATAACCAGCCGGGAACGCCAAAGGTCCCGCGCCAGAAGTGCAGGAACCAGACGAGGTAGCCCACGCGGACCTTGCGCGTGGCGAAGCGCAGGCAGAACGCGCCCATGCACGCCGCCACGGCCCCCGACGCGCCCACCATCAGGGTCTGGGACGTGGGAGCGAGCGCGAAGTGGGCCACCGCCGCCACCAGGCCCCCCACCCCGTAGAACCCCGCGAACAGCGGCCGGCCCCAGACGTCCTCGAGCAGCAGGCCCACGACGTAGAAGAACAGCAGGTTCCCCAGCAGGTGCATCCACCCGAGGTGCAGGAACATGTACGTCAGCCAGCCCCACTGCTTCAGGCCCCGCGCGGGCACCAATCCCAGACGTTGAAGCAGTCCGGAGTCCCGGACCTTCAGCACGCCGTCGCAGTGCGCGTCGAGCTTCGCCTGGAGCACCTCCACGTTCACGTTGCGGAGCGATGTCGGTGACTGCTCCTTCATTCGAGCCAGCAGGGCCTTGCCGTGGTCGCTGAGCAGGGCGCCGCACGCCGGGGGCAGCTCCAGCTGGCGATGAACGAGTGTCTCCTGGATCAGCGCGCGGACCTCCGCCTCGTTCACTCCCACCGGGTTCGCGGGAATCACCCAGGTGATGAAGAAGGCAACGACACAGACGGCGGTGATGGAAAGCGAGACCCAGGGGCGTCGCTCCAACGTCGCGCCCTCCACGCCAAGCGGGAGCAAGAAGACCATGTCGGATGCCTCACCTCGGCGGGCTGGCCCCCAAGCCATGCCGCGCCACGCGATGCGCATGGACATAGCACGTCAAGGCACACGCCTTCATCCGGCGCGCTCAACAGGACATGTCTTCAAAATCCACCAAACCGCAAAGCCATGTAATTCAAAACCAACCCAGGTCCTCACCCTGGAGCACGCGCAACACCAAGGCCTTGCGTGACGCCAGGTCCTTCATGGCCCGAGCGAAGAACGCGTAATCAAACCCAGCCACGGGCGCGTCTCCGTTCATCCATCGCAACACCACCGCGGCAATGGCCATGTCGAAGAACGCTTGTTCGACAGGGTCGGTGATGCTCGCCCGGAGCGCCGTCACGTCCTGCTCCCCCAGGAACACCTGGGTGCGGGCCCCGGCTGGGTGCTCCTGGGCCCAGACGCGCCGCTGGCGCATCACCCAAGCGAAGACCTTGTTGGACCAGAAGCTCGCCATCGTGAGGGTGACCTCGAAGCCGGTCTCCGCGTTCACGAGGTCCCACTCCCCTGCTGCGTTCACCGCATCCACGGCGAACGCCACGGTGTGCTGGAAGTCGAAGTCCGCGAAGGACACCCGCCCTCCAGGCGCCAGGAAGAGCTCCTCCAGGGGCCGGATGACGAGCGCAGGCGCCTCCACCCTCAGCCCGTCATGGGCCTCGTAGAAGCGCCGGACGTTCGCGGGGAACGTCACCCCCAGCCGCCGCTCACAGGCATCGAGGTCTTCCTGCGTCGCGCCAGGACCGAAGCGGACCTCCATCCCGGTACGGGACGCCGCCTTCTCAAGAGCAGGCCGGAACTCCTCGATGCGCATCCATCCCCCTCAAACCGACGCGCGGCCCCCGGTCTCCCAGGGGCCGCGAACCTTCACGGCACTACCGCCGCGCCGGAGGCACGCCGCCTTCGCCGTACAGGTACGCCTGCAGCGGCTTCACCGCGAGGTCCGAGCGCTTCAGCGACTCCAGCGCGCCCACCGCCATGCGCGCCGCCTGCACCGTCGTGTAGTACGGCACCGAGTGCATCAACGCCTCACGGCGGATGGAGAAGCTGTCCGCGATCTCCTGCTTGCCGAAGGTGGTGTTGATGACCAGCACGATCTCCCCGTCGACGATCTTGTCGACGATGTTCGGCCGGCCCTCCTTCACCTTCTGCACCCGCTGCGACTCGATGCCCTTCGTCAGCAGGTAGTCGTGCGTGCCCGCCGTCGCCGTCAGGCTGAAGCCCAGCGACCGCAGGCGGCGCGCCAGGTCCACCACCGCCGGCTTGTCCTCGTCCTTCACGGAGATGAACACCCGGCCCGTCTTGGGCAGCTTCACGCCCGCCGCCAGCTGGCTCTTCGCGAACGCGGACGCGTAGTCCTCCGCCAGGCCCATCACCTCGCCCGTGGACTTCATCTCCGGGCCAAGAATGACATCCACTCCAGCGAAGCGCGCGAACGGGAAGACGCTCTCCTTCACCGCCACGTGCCGGAACTCCGGCTCCTCCGTGCGGCCCAGCTCCTTCAACGTCTTGCCCACCATGCAGAGCGCGGCGATCTTCGCCATGGGCATGCCCGTCGCCTTGGAGATGAACGGCACCGTGCGGCTGGCGCGCGGGTTCACCTCCAGGACGTAGATGTTCTTCCCCTGGATGGCGAACTGCACGTTCATCAGGCCCACCACGCCCAGCTCGCGCGCCATGGCGATGGCCTGGTCCTTCATCCGCTCCACCAGGTCCGGCGACAGCGAGTGCGGCGGCAGCGTCGCGGCCGCGTCACCCGAGTGCACGCCCGCCTCCTGGATGTGCTCCAGCACGCCGCCAATCAGCACCTGCCCCGTGCGGTCCGCCACCAGGTCCAGGTCCACCTCGATGGCGTCCTTCAGGAAACGGTCGATGAGCACCGGGTGCTCCGGCGACGCGCTCACCGCCTCGCGCATGTAGCGCTCCAGGCTGGCCGCGTCGTAGACCGTCTCCATCGCCCGCCCACCCAGCACGTACGACGGGCGCACCATCACCGGATAGCCGATGCGCTCGGCCACCTTGAAGGCCTCCGCGTGGCTGCGCGCGACGCCGTTCTCCGGCTGCTTCAGGCCCAGCTTTTCAATCAGCTTGGAGAACTTCTCGCGGTCCTCCGCCCGGTCGATGGCGTCCGGCGACGTGCCCAGGATCGGCAGCCCCGCCTGCTCCAGCGGCACGCTCAGCCGCAGCGGCGTCTGCCCGCCGAACTGCACGATGGCGCCCACCGGCTTCTCGCGCTGGGACACCTCCAGCACGTCTTCGATGGTCAGCGGCTCGAAGTAGAGGCGGTCGGACGTGTCGTAGTCCGTGGACACCGTCTCCGGGTTGCAGTTGACCATCACCGTCTCGTACCCGGCCTCGCGCAGCGCGAAGGCCGCGTGCACGCACGCGTAGTCGAACTCGATGCCCTGGCCGATGCGGATGGGGCCGCTGCCCAGGATCAGCACCTTCTGCCGGTCCGTGGGGGGCGCCTCGTCCTCCTCCTCGTAGGTGGAGTAGAGGTAGGGCGTGTACGCCTCGAACTCCGCGGCGCAGGTGTCCACCCGCTTGAACACCGGCCGGATGCCGCGCGACTGCCGGTGCGCCCGCACCTCCGCCTCCGGGTAGCCCATCAGGTTGCCCAGGTACTTGTCGGAGAAGCCGTGCGCCTTCGCCTGACGCAAGACGTCGTCCGGCAGGTGATCCAGGCGGCCGATGTCCGCCAGCGACTGCGCCTCGTGCACCAGCGCCTCGATGTGCCGCAGGAACCACGGGTCGATGGCGGAGAGCTGGTGCACCTGCTCCACCGTCATGCCCTCGCGGAACGCCTGCGCTACGAACCACGGGCGCTCCGGGCGGGGCACGCGCAGCCCCTCGTGGAGGACCTTCTCGCGCTCCTCCTTCTCCGTGGGCAGCTCCGGCGACTCCAGACCCACGCGCCCCAGCTCCATGGAGCGCAGCGCCTTCATGTACGCCTCGGGGAAGGTGCGGCCAATGGCCATGACCTCGCCCACCGAGCGCATGCTCGTCGTCAGCGTGCGGTCCGCCTTCGGGAACTTCTCGAAGTTGAAGCGCGGCACCTTCACCACCACGTAGTCCAGCGTCGGCTCGAAGGAGGCCGGCGTGTCGCGGGTGATGTCGTTGCGCAGCTCGTCCAGCGTGTAGCCCAGCGCCAGCTTCGCGGCGACCTTCGCGATGGGGTAGCCCGTCGCCTTGGACGCCAGCGCGCTGGAGCGCGACACGCGCGGGTTCATTTCAATGACGACCATGCGGCCGTCGCGCGGGTGGATGCCGAACTGGATGTTGGAGCCGCCCGTGTCGACGCCAATCTCGCGGATGATGGCCAGCGACGCCTGCCGCATGCGCTGGTACTCGCGGTCCGTCAGCGTCTGCGCGGGCGCCACGGTGATGGAGTCACCGGTGTGCACGCCCATCGGGTCCAGGTTCTCGATGGAGCAGATGATGATGACGTTGTCCGAGGAGTCGCGGACCACCTCCAGCTCGTACTCCTTCCAGCCGAGCACGCTCTCCTCCACGAGGATGGTGGAGGTGGGGCTCGCCTTGAGGCCCGAGCGGCAGATGGCCTCGAACTCCTCGCGGTTGTACGCGATGCCGCCGCCCGTGCCGCCCAGCGTGAAGGAGGGACGGATGATGGCCGGGAAGCCGATCTCCTCCACCAGCGCCATGGCGTCCGTGAGCGTCGTGGCGTAGCCGCTCTTGGGCAGCGACACGCCGATCTTCTGCATGGCCGCCTTGAAGAGCTGGCGGTCCTCGGCCTTGTTGATGGCCTCCAGCGACGCGCCGATGAGCCGCACCCCGTACTTCTCCAGGATGCCCCGCTCCGCGAGCGCCTTCGCCAGGTTGAGCGCCGTCTGCCCGCCCATGGTGGGCAGGAGGGAGTCCGGGCGCTCGGCGGCGAGGATCTTCTCCGCCGCCTCCACGGTGATGGGTTCAATGTAGGTGCGGTGCGCGAACTCTGGGTCCGTCATCACCGTGGCGGGGTTGCTGTTGAGCAGCACCACCTCCACGCCCTCGTCCCGAAGCGCCTTGATCGCCTGGGTGCCTGAGTAGTCGAACTCGACGGCCTGCCCGATGACAATCGGGCCCGAGCCAATCACGAGAACCTTCCGGATATCAGTGCGCTTTGGCATCGGGCGCCCCCCATACCAACGTCCGCCCCCACATGCACGCGGTGCGTTGTGGCATCCGAAGAGACCGTCCGACGCCCGCTCGCTCGGGGGACCCCGGCCCGGCGTCCTCTGCTACGCTGCCGCGCTTCCCTCCGGAGGTTTCATGCGTCGCTGGCCCCTGGCCCTGCTCGTCCTTCTCGCCGCGCCTGCCCTCGCCCAGGACCCCGCTCCCGCCGCCACGCCCGCCCCCGCCGAGCCCACCCCGGCCCCCACCCAGGCTCCGGCCGCGGCCGCGCCGACTCCTGAACCCGCCGCGCCGACTCCGGCCCAGCCACCCGCGGCGTCCCCCACGCCGGCCCCGCGCAAGGCCGCGCCAGCGCCCACCCCGGCCCCGGCCCCGGCCGCCACGCCCATCGCGCCCACCGCGCGCCTACCGACGCCCCCCACCCCCTCCAGCGCGGGCACCGTCGACCTGGGCAAGCTGCGGGAGGCCGCGCGCCCCAGTGAGGAGGACCTGACCCCCGAAGGCCTCGCGCGCTCGGTGATCCGCAACGAGGCGCGCTTCCTCTTCCAGAGCCTGCTGACGGGGGACGTGCGCAACGCATCCGCGGAGCTGGCGTACCCGTTCCAGTTGGAGGACAAGCGCTTCAACACCCCGGACGAGCTGGTGCAGGTGTGGGTGAAGCAGCTGCGCGCGCGGCGCACGGACCTGGTCACCCTCTACGACATCGAAGTGCTGCCCATCGCGGAGATGGAGAAGAAGTACGGCAAGCCGCCCGCGCGCCTGGGGCTGGATCCGCGCGCGCTCAAGGACACCTGGGCCGCGGTGGGCAACCTCTCCGGCCACGCGGCCATCTTCCTCTTCCGCGGCAGCCCGGACCTGAGCTGGCACGCCTTCGCCTACACGGACTGAGACGACAGGAGCGCCCGGCGTTTCCACCGGGCGCCCTGCCCTGCGTCAAGGCCGCGCTTCAGCTCAGCGCCGCGACGAAGTCCCGCAGGCGCGCGAGGCCCTTCTGGAGCACCTCGCGCGAGGTGACGAAGCTCATGCGGATGTAGCCCGGCGCGCCGAACGGATCCCCCGGCACCGCCGCCACGAGGAAGTCGTTGAGCAGCGCCTCGGACATCTGGAGCGAGTCCGTCAGCGGCTTGCCCTTGTACGTCTTTCCCAAGAGGCCGCGCACGTCCGCCATCGCGTAGAAGGCCCCTTCCGGCAGCCGGCAGCGGATGCCGGGGATGGCGTTGAGCCCCGCGACGAACAGGTCCCTGCGCTCGCGGTACTCGTTCACCATCGCGGTGATGGTGTCCGTGGGGCCGTTGAGCGCCGCCAGCGCCGCCTTCTGGGTGATGGAGGACGCGTTGGACGTGGACTGGTCCTGCACCAGCTGCATGCCGGAGATGAGCGCCTTGGGGCCCGCCGCGTAGCCCAGCCGCCATCCCGTCATCGCGTAGGACTTGGACAGGCCGTTGGACACCAGCAGCCGCGGCACCAGGTCCGGCGCCACGTTGCCGATGTTGAGGAACGGCTCCCCCGTGTAGAGGAGCTTCTCGTACATGTCGTCGGTGACGAGCATGCAGTCGTGGCCGCGCACCGCGTCCGCGATGCCCTCCAGCGTGGCGCGCGAGTACACCGCGCCCGTGGGGTTGGCCGGGCTGTTGAGCACGATGGCGCGCGTGCGCGGGGTGAGCGCCTTCTTGATGGCCGCGGGGTCCGGCGCGTAGCCGTCCTCCTCGCGCGTGGGGACGATGACCGGCGTGCCGCCCGCCAGGTGCACCATGTCCGGGTAGCTCACCCAGTACGGCGCGAAGATGATGACCTCATCCCCTTCGTCCAGCAGCGCCTGGAAGCAGTTGTAGAGCGACTGCTTGCCGCCCGCCGTCACCACCACCTGATCCGGCGCGTACTTGAGGCCGTTGTCCTTCTCCAGCTTGCGGCAGACGGCCTCGCGCAGCTCCGGCATGCCCGCGGTGGCGGTGTACTTCGTGAAGCCCGAGCGGAGCGCGTCGATGGCCGCCTGCTTCACGAACTCCGGCGTGTCGAAGTCCGGCTCACCGGCGGCGAGCACCACCACGTCCTTGCCACCTGCGGCGAGCGCCTTGGCGCGGGCGTTGAGGGCCAGGGTGGCGGAGGGCTTGATGGCATTCAGCCGGCGGGCGAGTTTCATGTGCCTTGCCTAGCGCGGAACTCCCGAAGCCGACAAGCACTACGGGCACGCCGCGTTGCCCGGCTGCCCTTCCGTCGCCCTACGGTTTCGGGCCGAACTTCTTCTTCAGCCCCGCGTTCACGTTCGGGGGGACGAGCCCTTCCACGTTCCCTCCGAAGGTGGCGACCTCCCGGACGAGCTGCGAGGAGATGTAGAAGTAGTCCTCGCCCGTCATCATGAAGACAGTGTCGATGTCCGGCGCCAGCTTGCGGTTCATGTTCGCCAGCTGGAACTCGTATTCGAAGTCCGACACCGCGCGCAGCCCGCGGATGACGACGCTCACGTTGCGCTGGTGCACGTAGTCCACGAGCAGGCCGTGGAAGGCGTCCACCTCCACGCGGGGGTCGTTCACCGCCTCGCGGATGAGCTCGATGCGCTCCTCCTGGCTGAAGAGGGGCGTCTTCTTCGGGTTCACCGCGATGGCGACGATGAGCCGGTCGAACATCTTCAGGCTGCGCTGGATGAGGCTCAGGTGCCCGTTGGTGAGCGGATCAAACGAACCAGGATAGATGGCAACCGGCATGGGTGCGCAGGAGTCTCGGCGGGCCCACGGGGCGGGTCAAGCGCACGTCACGGCGCCCGGTAGAAGCTCACCAGGGTGTCCCCGAACCGGCGCTGATCCTCCCGGGTGAGCCCCGCGTGGGCGTCCGGGGCCGCCTCCCGCTTGTCGTGCTCCACCACCACCGTGCCGCCCGGCGTCACCACGCCCGCGGCCGCCACCGCGTCCAGCACCGTCTCCACCACGCGCGCCGCGTAGGGCGGATCCGCGAAGACGAGCTCGAACTTCTCCCCCTGCTTGCCCAGCGTCCCCAGCGCGCGCACCACGGGCTGCGCCAGGATGGACACCTGGGCGGTGAAGCCCAGGTCGTCGGTGTTCTTGCGGCACAGGGCCAGGGCCTCGCGGTCCTGGTCCACCAGCACCAGCCGGCCCGCGCCCCGCGACAGGGCCTCCAGCCCCAGCGCGCCGGTGCCCGCGTACAGGTCCAGCACGGCCTGGCCGTCCAGGAACTGGCCCAGCATGTTGAAGATGGTTTCACGGACCCGGTCCGCCGTGGGGCGGATGTGTCCGGACGACGGCTTGGGCCCCGTCAGGGCCCGGCCCTTCGCGCTGCCTGCAACGATGCGCATGGGCGCCCTTCTAGCCCAGGTCCCCGTCCGGCTTCGCCAGGAACGCCATGGCCACCGACGCCGAGCGGTGCGCCCCCAGCGCCGCCAGCGCCTCCGTGGCCTCCGCGAAGGACAGCGCCTCCAGCGTCTCGCGCGAGGCGGGCGACAGGGGCGGCAGCCCCTCCTCCAGCACGGACAAGAGCTCCCCGGCCGGCATGCCCGCCGCCTGGGCCCGCGCCACCACCTGCTCGCGCACCTCCGGCGGCCAGGCGCGCAGGGCCAGCGGACCGAAGGGCCCTGCCCGGTCCACCTTGCGCACGCCCGCGGCCACGTAGCTGGACAGCCCCCCGGAGGCCCCCGGGGACACGTCGCCCACCGCCACCGCCACGCCCTTCCCGGCGGCGGTCTCCACCACCCGCCGGAGCAGCTCCACGTCCAGCTCCGCGCCGGGCTCGCCGGCCCCCAGCTGCGCGTCCGACACGCGCAGGAAGCGCACCGGGACCTGCCACTGCGACAGCCCCTCCAGCAGCGTCTCGCACGCGTCCACCAGCCCGCCGGAGGACGCCTGCGGCGGGGACACCTCCAGCGACAGCTCGCGCTCCTTGAGCGGGCCCACCAGCGCGTTCACCGCCTCCACCGCCTCGTAGGAGGTGAGGCGCGACAGGTCCAGCGACACCAGCGCGAAGCCGGCGTCCACCACGCGGAAGAGCCCTTCCTGGAGCGCGTCCAGCACGTCCGCGTCCGTGGACGTCACGCGCAGGGGACCGGCCTGGAGGAACAGGGGCCGGGTGTGCCCGGCCTCCTGGGCGGCCGCGTGCACCGACTGCACGAAGCGCTCCGGCGCGCCCCGGTCCGCCAGCGGGTGCGGACACGCCAGGCCCAGCACCGCGTCCTCCGCTCGGGCCGCGCCCAAGAGGCCCGGCAGCGCGCCCTTCGCCAGCACCGGCAGGCACGGCAGCGCCGTGGGCGTGGACTCCAGCGCCCGCAGCAGCTCCCGCGGATCCAGCAGGGGCACCCGGGAGCCCGGGCCCACCCGCGCCACCACGTTGCCCGGCCGCAGCGACAACACCTTGTCCAGCACGCTCATAGGAGCCGGCCAGAATCCCCGCCCCGCGCGCCTTTCGCAAGCGCGGGCTCAGTGCACCTCGCCCAGGTGAGCGTAGGACTGGCTCTCGATCTGGATGGTGGTGTGGTCGATGCCGAAGCGGTCGAAGAGGTCGTGCTTCACCGCGGACAGGATGTCGTCGTTGTTGCAGACCATGGGGTCCGCCACCACCAGGTGCGCCGACAGCGCGTACATCCCGCTGGAGATGGTCCACACGTGCAGGTCGTGCACCGCCTGCACGCCCGGCACCTTCCCCATGAGGTCCCGTACCTGCTCCAGGTCCACGTGCGCGGGCACCGCCTCCAGCAGCACGTCCACCGCGTCCCTCACCAGCCGCAGCGCGCCCACGACGATGATCATGGAGATGAGCACGGAGATGATGGGGTCCACGATGTACCAGCCGGTCCACCACATCACGCCCGCGCCAATCAGCACGCCCACCGACGACAGCGTGTCCCCCAGGACGTGCAGGAATGCGCCGCGCACGTTCATGGAGTGCGTCTGGTGCAGGAAGCCCAGCGCCGCCAGGTTCGCCACCAGACCGATGCCCGCCACCAGCGCCATGGGCCCCAGCTCCACCGGGGCCGGCGTGCGCATGCGCTGCCAGGCCTCCATCAGGATGAAGATGGTGATGACCAGCAGCAGCACCCCGTTGAGCAGCGCGCTCAAAATCTCCATCCGGTAGTAGCCGTAGGTCTTCTTCAGGTCCGCGGGCCGCCCGGCGAACCACAGCGCCAGCAGGCTGAGGATCATGGCCGACACGTCCGTCAGCATGTGCCCGGCGTCGGAGAGCAGCGCCAGCGAGTTGGTGAGGAAACCACCCACCGCCTCCGCCACCATGATGGTCGCCGTCAGCCCCAGCGCGAACAGCAGCCGGCGGCGGTCCTTGCGCCGCTCCTCCGCCAGCCCGCCCCGCTTGGGGCCGTGCGAATGACCGTGCCCGGGGCCGTGCGAATGCCCATGGTGGGAATGGTCATCATGGTCGTGCGAATGGCCGTGCCCTGCCCTGCCGTGTGTATGTGGGGGTGCGCTCACAGGGAACCAGGGTACGCGAACAGCGCTGTCATTCGGACAGGTGCCGCTGGATTGATTTCGGACAACCCCGTAGATCCGTTGTCCTGATCCGCAACAGGACGAGGACCGTGGGGATGGACTTCGAGAAGCATCAGAATCTGCACACCATTGTCATGTTGAGGGATGTCATCCGCAAGTGGTGGCAGGTGGAGCTGTCGTTCGCGGATCGCCACGGCATCGTGCACGACTGGCAGCGCGGGGATTTCATCCCGCCCCCCAACGACTTCTGCCGCCACTCGCTGGGGGCGCGGGAGGGGATGCGGCGGTGTGCCCAGTCGGTGCGGGTGCTGCATGAGAAGTTCAAGGCCGCCAAGAACCTGCGCCGCTCGCTGTTCCACGACTGCCACCTGCGCCTGTCCATCGTGGGCGCGCCGCTCTACATCCGCAACGAGTACGAGGGCTTCCTCTTCGTGGAGGGCTTCGCCCGCCAGCCGCTCACCCCCGGCGACGGGCAGGTGCTCCTGGGGAAGATGCGCGACATCGCCCCCGGGGCGCTGCTGGAGCTGGAGGGCGCCGCGGAGCGCGTGCCGGTGCTGGACGGCTCGGAGCTGAGCAAGCTGTCCGACCTCCTGGAGTTCGCGGTGACGGAGATCGCCAACCAGGAGGTGGAGCTCACGCGCAAGGAGGAGACCATCCAGTCCATGGCCTCCGAGCTGTCCAACCGCTATCGCTTCGAGAAGATCATCGGCCGCTCCGGGGCCATGAACGAGGTCTTCCGCTTGATGGAGAAGGTGGCCAACTCCGACTCCACCGTCCTCATCAACGGCGAGTCCGGCACGGGCAAGGAGCTGGTGGCGCGCGCCATCCACCACAACGGCCCGCGCAAGGACAAGCCGTTCGTCGTGCAGAACTGCTCCGCCTTCAACGACAACCTGCTGGAGAGCGCCCTCTTCGGGCACACCCGGGGCGCCTTCACCGGCGCGCTCAAGGACAAGAAGGGCCTCTTCGAGGTCGCGGACACGGGCACCTTCTTCCTGGACGAGGTGGGCGACATGTCCCCGGCCCTCCAGGTGAAGCTCCTGCGCGTGCTCCAGGAGGGCACCTTCCTGCCCGTGGGCGGCACCCAGTCCCGCGAGGTCGACGTGCGCGTCATCGCCGCCACCCACAAAGACCTGGGGGAGCTGGTGAAGCGCGGCGAGTTCCGCGAGGACCTCTTCTACCGCATCAACGTCATCCGCCTGCAGCTGCCGCCCCTGCGCGAGCGCAAGGACGACCTGCCCGTCCTCATCGACCACTTCCTGCGCAAGCACCACCGCGAGGGCCAGCGCGCGCGGGGCCTGGCGCCGGAGGCCCTGGGCATCCTGGGCGCCTACGCCTGGCCGGGGAACATCCGCGAGCTGGAGAACGAGATTGAACGCCTGCTGGTGCTGGGCGGCGAATTGGAGGTCATCCCCGCGGAGCTGCTCTCCAGCCGCATCCGCGACGCCGTCGTCCCCGGCGGCGGGCCCTTCATCGCCCCGCGCGCGCACGGCAAGCTGCACGAGGCGGTGGAGTCCCTGGAGAAGGAGATGATCCACCAGGGCCTGGTGCGCACCCGCTACAACAAGAGCCGGCTGTCGCGCGAGCTGGGCATCAGCCGCTCCAACCTCATCTTGAAAATCTCCCGCTACGGGCTGGACAAGGGCATCCCCGAAGGCCTGGACGCGGACGAGGTGGAAGCGTGAGCGCGCCCCATGGACAGGCGGTCTCCTTCCGCCAGGACTCGCTGCGGGTGCCCGACGGCGCGGACCTCTACTACCAGGTGCGCGGGGACGGCAGCCCGGGCATGGTGCTGTGCGACGGCCTGGGCTGTGACGGCTTCGCGTGGAAGTACCTATTGCCCTACCTGGGCCGGCGCCACCGGGTGCTCAGGTGGCACTACCGGGGCCACGGCAAGAGCACCGTCCCCACGGACCGCACGCGCATCGGCATGGCGTACACCTGTGACGACCTGGCGCGGGTGATGGACGCGGCGGGGATGGAGAAGGCCGTGCTCTTCGGCCACTCCATGGGCGTGCAGGTGGCGCTGGAGTTCCACCGCCGCTACGCCCGGCGCGTGGAGGGGCTGGTGCTGGTGTGCGGCAGCTACGGCATGCCCCTGGACACCTTCCACGACTCCACGCTGCTCAAGCGCATCTTCCCCACGCTCCGGTCCGCGGTGGAGCGCTTCCCCCGCCACACCGCGCGCATCGTGCACGGGGCGCTCACCACGGAGCTGGTGGTGCAGCTGGCCATCCGCCTGGAGATGAACCCGGAGCTCATCGCGCGCAACGACCTGGCGCCCTACTTCACCCACCTGGCGCGCATGGACCCCGTCGTGTTCGTGCGCACCCTGGACTCGCTGGCGAACCACACCGCCGAGGACCACCTGGAGCACGTGGACGTGCCCACCCTGGTGGTGGCCGGGGAGAAGGACCGCTTCACCCCCGGGTGGCTGTCCCGGAAGATGGCCGAGCACATCCCCGCCTCCGAGCTCCTGATGATTTCAGAGGGCACCCATACCGCCCCACTGGAAGTCCCGGGCCTCGTGGAGCTGCGCGTGGAGCGCTTCCTGAGAGAGCGGCTGGGGGTTGAAACGGCCGAGTCACGACCCAAGGTGGGATAAGCGCCCGAGGGGGGGACGGCCTGATTGTCTGCCTGCTGGACACCCGCCTTCATTGCAGGCGGGAAGCCCCCGGCATATAAGCCCCCGCCTTCCGGGTTCCGGTGGGATTGAGAAACCCCGTCCTGGGCGTCTCTCCTCGCACCTTCTTTCTAGTCAGTTGGTCCGCATGATCTCTCGCGAAAACATCCGCAACGTCGCCATCGTCGCTCACGTCGACCACGGCAAGACCACCCTCGTCGACCACCTGCTCCGGCAGGCCGGCACCTTCCGCTCCAACGAGCACGTGGCCGAACGGGTCATGGACTCGAACGACCTCGAGCGCGAGAAGGGCATCACCATCCTCGCGAAGAACACCGCGGTCTCCTACAAGGGGATGCAGATCAACATCATCGACACCCCGGGCCACGCCGACTTCGGTGGCGAGGTGGAGCGAGGTCTGCGCCTGGTCGATGGCGTCATCCTGCTGGTGGACGCCGCCGAAGGCCCCCTGCCCCAGACCCGCTTCGTGCTCACCAAGGCGCTGGCCATGGGCCTGAAGACGGTGCTGGTCATCAACAAGATCGACCGTCAGGACGCCCGGGCCAAGGAAGTGCTGGACCTGGTGTACTCGCTCTACATCGACCTGGGCGCGAACGAAGAGCAGTTGGAGATGCCCGTCCTCTACACGGTCGCTCGCCAGGGTCAGGCCTCCACGTCGCTGGACGTGCCGGGCAAGACGCTGGAGCCGCTGTACGACGCCATCATCAAGCACATCCCGCCCCCGCCCCCTCCCCCGGCGGAGCAGACGACGCTGCAGCTCTTGGTCGCCAACCTGGACTACGACGACTACGTCGGCCGTCTGGCGGTGGGCCGCGTGCAGGCGGGCCGCATCACCCCGAACATGCCCGTGTCCGTCGTCCGCGAGGGCGGCAAGGTGCAGCAGGGCAAGGTCGTCAAGCTGTTCGGCTTCTCCGGCCTGAAGCGCACGGAGATCGCGGACGCGGGCCCCGGTGAGATCGTCTCCATCGCGGGCATCGAGGAGATCTCCATCGGCGACACCATCGCGGACTTCGAGAAGCCCGTGGCGCTGCCGCGCATCACCGTGGACGAGCCCACGATGATGATGATCTTCAAGGTCAACGACGGGCCGCTGGCGGGCAAGGAGGGCAAGTACGTCACCTCCCGCAACCTGCGCGAGCGCCTGTACCGCGAGGCCTACCGCAACGTGGCCGTGCGCGTGGAGGACACCGCGACGCCGGACGCGTTCCGCGTGGTGGGCCGTGGCGAACTGGCGCTGGCGGTCATCATCGAGAACATGCGCCGCGAGGGCTACGAGCTCACGGCCTCCAACCCGGAGCCCATCACCAAGACGGTGGACGGCCAGGTCCACGAGCCCATGGAGCTGCTCTTCTGCGACGTGCCGGAGAACAGCGTGGGCGTCGTGACGGAGCGCCTGGGGCCCCGCAAGGGCCGCATGACGGACATGACGCAGCTGGGCTCGGGCCGCACCCGCCTCCAGTTCCGCATCCCCGCGCGCGGCCTCATCGGGTTCCGCTCGGAGTTCCTCACCATCACGCGCGGTGAGGGCATCATGAGCAGCCAGTTCGACGGCTTCGAGCCGTGGTTCGGCTACATCCCGAAGCGCGCCAACGGCGCCATGGTCTCCGACCGCCTGGGCGACACGGTGCCGTACGCGCTGTTCAGCATCCAGGAGCGCGGTCAGCTCTTCGTGGGCGCGGGCACCACCGTGTACGAGGGCATGATCATCGGCGAGCACGCGCACCCGTCCGAGCTCAACGTCAACTGCTGCCGCGAGAAGAAGCTCACCAACATCCGCGCCGCCGGCCGCGACGAGAACGTCATCCTCGTCCCGCCGCGCGAGATGGGGCTGGAGAAGGCCCTGGAGTGGATCGCCGACGACGAGCTCGTCGAGGTGACGCCCAAGTCCGTGCGCATGCGCAAGAAGGCGCTGGCCGTGGGCGAGCGCTACCGCGCCGAGCGCGACCGCAAGCGCGAGGAGCGCGCCGAGGCGGCGGACTGAAGCCGTCTCGATAGCGCCTGAAGCTTCCAGGGGCCGTCACCCAGCACACCGGGTGGCGGCCCCTTCTTCGTCCAAGGCCTAGAAGCCGAACTGGACGAGCCGGGCGCGGTACGGCGTGGAGTTGCTCCGGCCCGCCTGGTCGTCCCAGCCCTTGAACTCCACGTCATCCAGGAGCCGCTCCGTCTGGCCGTTGACGGTGACGGCGTTGATCAACGGCGCGCCCAGCGAGCCCACGTTGCGGGCCGCGAGCCGGTTCACCGGATCCAACGCCTCCTGCCGTCCCTGGGAGCAGCTGTCGGTGAAGTAGCAGCCCCGGTCGCAGGTGGCCTTCGAGTTGTAGGCGCCATGCTTGTTCACGGCCACGTAGATGCGCGGCGCGCCCCGGTACGCCCCCGCGTACTCCAGCTGCGCGTAGCCGTACCAGCCCGACGAGTCGCACGCCGTCTCCAGGTGCGCGGACAGGAAGGCCTGGTCCAGGTACCAGCGGCCGTCGGCGTAGTGCACGTCCAGCACCTGGAACTCGGAGTCCCCGTCGTGCGCGAAGACGTTGAAGATGCCCAGGCTGGGGATGCCGTGGTCCTCCGAATAGGCGTCCAGGTAGAAGATGCGCAGCGTGCGCAGCGCGGAGCTCAACGGCCGCGCCGCGAAGTACGGCCGGCGCGCCACGCCCTTCTCCCCCTGGGCAATCCACAGCGTGGGCATGAAGGCCGCCGCCACCTGGAGCTCGCAGGCGTCGCTCACGCCGTCGCCGTCCGCATCCGGCACCTGCCCCCAGCACGCCTCCGCGGGCGGCAGGTCGGGCAGGCCTTGCGCGAGCGCGGGGACGGACAGCAACGACAGCACCAGCACCCACGCTCGAGCGTGGGAACGGAGGACGGGGGTCATGGGCTTACCTGGAAAGAACCGCGAGGGTGACTTTCAGGGTGAGCACACGAGCGACAGAGCTGAATCCGCCCGTCAGGCCGGGGCACCTGTCCGCCGGTCGTCGAAGCGGTAGTAGAACCGCGCCAGGACACGGGCGTCCGGGAGGAGGCGGCAGCAGCGGGTGGAGTCCAACGCGGGCAAGCCTCGGGGCCTGTTGCATCCGCGCCCGGATCCCCGGCACTTCGAGCACGTCCGCGTCCTGCCGTCGGAGGACCTGCGCCCCTGGGTCGAACACTTCTGGGCCGTGCGCTGGGACCTGCGCGGACAGCCGCCCGTGCATCAGCAGACCCTGCCACACCCGTCCGTGCACTGGGCCTTCCAGGACGGCACGTCACGCGTGGGCGGCGTGCACCGGGGCCGCTTCTCCCTCACGCTGGAGGGGCTGGGCGGCGTGTTCGCCATCAAGTTCCGGCCCGGAGGCTTCTTCCCCTTCGTGGGCACGCCCGTGTCCGCCCTCACGCAGCGCACCGTGCCCCCGGAGCCCCTGCTGGGCCCCAGGGCGCGGGAGCTGGAGGCGGCCATCCTCGCCACCGACGTCACGCGCGACGCGGACGCGGAGCGCATCGCGCTGGCGGAGGCCTTCCTGCGGGCGCACAGGCCCGCGCCGGATCCGAACGTGGCGTGGGTGCAGGAGCGCGTCACCCGCATCCTGGAGGACCGCGCGGTGACGAAGGTGGAGGACCTGCTCACGCCGGGTGGCCCGGGCCTGCGCACGCTGCAGCGGCTGTTCAACCGCTACGTGGGCGTGAGCCCCAAGTGGGTCATCCAGCGCTACCGTCTGCATGAAGCTGCGGAGCGGCTGCGCGAAACTCCGCCGCCGGAGCTGGCGCGGCTGGCGCTGGAGCTGGGCTACTTCGACCAGGCCCACTTCATCCGCGACTTCCGGCGCGTCGTGGGCCACACGCCCGCCGGATACGCCCGGCAGGCGGCGCGGCGTTGAAGCCTCAGAACGTGTACTTCACGCGCGGGAACACGGCGAACGACATGATGTTGGGCCCGAAGATGTAGCGCCCCAGCAGGTCCGCCCCCACGGAGAAGTGGTCGAAGGACGTCGCGTACTCCACGCCCACGCCCAGGCCCGCGTTGAAGGCGTTGATGGAGCGGCCCGGGTCGCCCTCGTCCGGATCCACCGGCGTGGGGTCCAGGCGCGTGTAGCCCGCCGCCACCTTGGGCGTCAGGTAGAAGCGGTGGGCCAGCTGCACGTGGTACGCGGCCGTCAGGTCGCCAAAGGCCACCGTGAAGTTGTCCGACAGCGCGCAGACGTTGGAGTCCGGCAGGTAGCCCGCGAAGCAGTTCTGCGCGGAGGACCCCAGCGCGAAGTGGGCGCCCAGGGACAGCCGCTCCGTCAGGTCATAGCCGATGCCCAGCTGCACGTACGACTGCGCGTTGGAGTAGCTGTTCTCGCCGCCCACCGTGAAGAACACCCCGACGTCGGTCTCGGTGAAGAACCCCCGGCGCGGCTCGAACGGGACGCCCTCCGGCGGGGTGGCTCCCAGGGCCGGCGTCGCCAGCGCGAGCGCGGCCAACAGCAGCGACTTCCTCACGACTCCTCCCGTCACGTTGTCCTCCTGCTCCCTCGCACTCCGGGCAGCAGCGGCACGGACAGTAGTGATGCCGGGCACGAAACGGCAGCGGGGAAAAACGAAAATGGCGTGGACCGTTTCGTCCACGCCACTTCGGTCTTCCAGTCTACGAATCGCGCCCCACGTTACTCAGCGGCGTCCGCGCCCGAGGGCGAGAACAGCCAGGGGTACGTCACATTCACCACGCCGCCGCCCTTGGGCTCCGGGAACTTCCAGCGGCGGATGCGGGAGATCATGCACTGCTCCGCCGGGGTGCTGCCCAGCGTGGACTCCGACACGTTGGCGTCCGCCACCGCGCCCGCCGGGTCGATGGTGAAGGCCACCGCGACCTTGCCAGCCAGCGCCGGGTTCTTGTTCAGCTCCGACTCGTAGCAGTACTTGATCTCATTCTGGTGCCGCCGGATGACCTTGGCGATGACGTCCTTGTCCAGGCCGCCAATCACCGTCGTCTTGCCGGGGATGACCTTGGTGACGGACTTGCCGCGGCCGCCCAGGTCGATGCCGCCGGACCCGCCCGTGCCCCGGCCGTTGCCCTGGGTGCCCAGGCCGCCGATGCCCAGCGCCGTGCCGCCACCGCCGTTGCCCGTGCCGCGCGAACCCATGCCGCCCACGCCGTGAGCGTCACCCATGGCCGCGCCGCCCTTGAGGCCGCCCAGCGAGTTGTTGATGCCGGTGCCGATGCCGCCCGGACCGAACACGTCCGACGCGCCACCCTTCATGCCCTTGAGCGCGCCCAGGAGACCGACCTTGCCCACCACCTGGCGGTCCTTCTCCTTCTTGCTCTTGTCCACCACCGGGGTGCCCGGCTTGGAGGGCGCGGCCTCCTCCTGCTTCGCCTCCTGCTTGCCGAACTTGCCCTCTTCGTCCTTCGCCTTGGCCCCCTCCTCCACGCCGGAGAGCTGGAGCTTCTTCGCCTCCACCTTCTTCTCCGGGGCGATGAGGAACTTGGCCACGCGCTGCTGGGACTCGAAGACGTCGTCCGCGGACTTCGTCTCCGTGTGCGGCGTCAGCACCATCGCGGTGACGAAGGCCGCCGCGGCGAGGATGCAGATGGCGGCGATCTTGAAGAAGCTGAAGTCGCGGTCGGACAGCGACGTCGCCAGGATGGCCGGCGACGGCTTCACGTAGCGCATCACGAACGCCACCGTGCCCAGCGACACCTCCGCCCGGTCATGCAGGCCCAGGGTGAAGAGCTGCTCCTGGTCCGGCGTGGCGTTGTTGAGCTGGCCCGCGGCGCGCAGCGCGTCCTTCGTGCGCACGTCGCCGTTGTTGGTGACGAACACGCCGGAGCCCGCCGGAGCGCGCAGCTCCAGCTTGTCGCCCTTGCTCACCGCCAGCACGTGGCGCTTGCCCACCTGCGGCGAGTACACGGTGAAGGTGTTCTTGGCGCCCTCGCCGATGGTGACCGGCGCGCCGTCCTTGAAGTGCTGGACCTCCAGCATCTGGTCGCCCCAGAGCATGGAGACCTGCAGCACCTTCGCGTCGGGCGTCGGCTGCGCGTCCCTGGGCAGCGGCTCCTGCAGGTGCGGCGGAGGCTGCGGCTTGCGGGCCGCCGCCACCTGGGGAGGCGTGGCCTTGCGCGCCGCCACCGGAGGCGCCGGAGGACCGAACACCGGGGTGGACGTCACGTTCGTGGACACCTGCGCGCCCATCGCGCCCGCCGGAGCGGAGCGCGGCGTGCTCACCGTGCCCACCACGTTGGCCGCGGGCGCGGCGTTCATCGCGGGCCGCGGAGGCGGAGGCGCCTGCCGCATGTTCGGAGGCACCGGAGCCGCGTGCGCCGCCGGAGCCGCATGCGCCGGGGGCGCACTGACCGGAGCCGCGTGGGCCACCGGAGCCGCCGGAGGCATCACCGGGTGCTGCTGGAACACGCCGGGCTGGGCCACCGCCGCCGCCGGAGCCACCGGCCGGGGCGCGTCACCGAAGAGCACCTCCACCTGCGAGGTGCCCACCGTGAGCACGTCCCCGGGCTTGAGCGCCGTGGGGATGATGAGCCTCTGCCCGGACACCTGGGTGCCAGCTTCACTGCCCAGGTCGATGGCCGTCACGGAGCCATCGTTGTCCACCTTCAGCATCACGTGGAGGTTGGACACGCGCGGATCCTGAATCTTCACCGCCGCCTGGGCGCCCGACCCCACGATGACACTCTCCGCCTCCGAAACCGTCTCCTGGATGGAGCCGTCGGGGGTGGTGATCCGAAGCGTCAAACCGTTTTTTCTCGCCGCCGCCATGAAGTTCTTCCTTCTTCCCTTCCCGTCCCGAAAACGTTCAACGCCACCTGTGCCGTCTAAAGATTGTCCGCTGACTTCTGAAGCTCCGGGTCGAAGTTCTCCCGGACCTTGATGAGGCTCTGGAAATCCGTCTTCTTGCGGTTGAGCACGTAGGAGCCTTCCGGCTTCGTGAGCTCGCCCTCCACCGCCACGTCCGTGAAATCAATCACCGTCTTCTTGCGGTACACGGTGCGATCCTCCTCCTGGATGATCTTCACCGAGTCCTTGCCGCTGTCCTGCGCCAGGGCGGGAGCCGCAGTCCCCAGTCCCGCCACCATCACCATCGCTGCCAGCAGTCGTTTCATGTGATGTCTCCGCCAGGCCCGCTTCGCGCTGTCCATTGCAGGGCTCGCACCAACTCCAAGTCCCTGGATTCTAAGGGTGTCGCCCGGCCGCTTGCACCTGGGGGGCTGGAGGCGGGAAGAAAGTTCTCGTCCTTCCCGCCAGGGCGACTGTTGTTTCTTCAGGGCGTCGGAGCAGGCGAAGGCGCCGCCTGTCCATTGCCAGACGTTTCGTCGGCGGCGGGCGCGGCCGGAGCCGCCTCCGGAGCCGCTTCGGACGCACCGGTGCTGCCTTCCGCGGGGACCTGCTCGGGCGCGTTGGCGTCCTGGGGCAGCTGGTTCATCACGGACGAACCCGCGCCCCCGGTGGCGGCCGCGTCCTTCTTGGGCTCGCCCTCCGCGTCCGCCGTGGCGGCGGCCGGAGCCGGGGCCGGCGGCGGGTTCTTGAGCATGTTCTGCAGGCCGTTCACCTTGGCGGTGATGAGCTGCTTGTCCTGGTCCGTCGAGACGGGCAGCTCCTTGCAGCGGTCCAGGAACGCGATGGCCTTCTCGAAGCCCGCGCGGTCGGACGCGTACGCCCAGCCCGCGCCGCACACCGCCTCCGGCTTGTCCGCGGCGCGCGCGAGCACCTTCTCGAACGCCTCGCCCGCGGCCACGCCCTTCTTCGGATCCATGCCCTTCTGGCCGTCCAGCGCGTACGCCAGGTACAGCTGGCCCTCCAGGCCGTCCGGCTCCAGGGACAGGGCCTTGGTGAAGGCCTTCTCCGCGCCCGCGTAGTCGCGGTAGCTCAGCGCCAGGGCGCCCAGGTTGAGGTGGCCGGGCGCGAAGGTGTCATCCAGGGACACGGCCTTCTGGAACTGGGCGAGCGCGCGCGGGCGGTCGTCCATCTTCAGGTAGATCATCCCCAGCGTGTTGGAGATGGCCGGGTCGTCCGGCGTCACCTTGCGCGCGTTGATGATCAGCAGCTCCGCCAGGCGGTACTGGCCCCGGTCGTACGCCACCAGCGCCAGCGTCTTGTACGCCTCCGGGTTGTCCTTGCTGCGCGCCAACACGCGCCGGCCCGTGGCCTCCGCCTCGTCCAGCTTGCCCGCCAGCCGGTACGTCGCGGCCAGCGCGTTGAGCACGGGCTCGTCGTGTTCGTGGCCCGGCGTCTGGAGCGCCCGGGTGTAGAGCGAGAGGGCCTCGTCCAGCTGGCCCTCGTGCCGGTGCATCAGCCCCAGGTTCATCACCGACGGCGTGTGCGCGGGGTCAAGCGTGAGGACCTGCTCGTACGCCGCGCGGGCGTCCGCCGGGCGGCCCTGCTTCTCCGCGATGACGCCCAGGTTGAACCGGGCGTTGAGCGCCTTGGGCTCCTGGGAGACGACCGCCTCGAAGCCCTTGCGCGCGGCGTCCAGGTCCCCGGCCTCGTAGGCCTTCAGGGCCTCCGCGAACTGGCCGTCGGTGTCGTCCTTCTGGGCCGGGGCGGGCGAGGGCCTGGCGGCGGCCACGGCGGCGGGCTTCTCCACCGTGTTCAGCGCGACCGGCGTGGGGCGGGGCCCCGTGGCGCAGGCCGTGGTGAAGGCGAAGGCGAAGGCCCCCGCCAGGAACATCCGCTTGGTGCGAAAGCCGTTCATCCCCGTCGTCCCCATCCCCTTCAACTGGCTGCTGATGTCGATGCTGTGGTTCGTCTTCACGGCCGCACCCCCTCGAGCAACGCGGTGGGTTCAGGCTTCGGCGCTCCGGAGCCTTCGGGCGGCCCTTCCGGCGCGGCAGGCTTCGCGCCCTCCGCGGGCACGGCCTCCGGCGCGGCAGGCGCGGCGGCGGGCTTCGGCTCCGCGGAGGCGCTGATGGGGCCGTTGAGGTCCTTCAGCACGCCCGCGGCGATGCGCGAATCACTGCTGCCCCGGTACGTCACCGGCTTCACCTGGGCGTAGGCACCCGGGCGCAGCTTGTTGATCTGATCCTGCGCGGCCAGCGTCCACTCGCTGTAGATGCCCAGCTCGTAGGCCTTCTGGAGGCCCTTCTCCAGCGCCTCGCTGGACTTCTCCTCCAGGGGCATGGCCAGGTTCTCCAGCTCCGCGCGGTACATGCTGAGCTGCTCGTCATCCAGCCCGGACGGGTCCGGCGAGTCCATGATGTTGCGAGCGAAGTCCGCGTACGCCAGGCCAATGCGGGTCAGCGCCGCGATGCCCCACTCGCCGGAGCCCGTGGCGAGCACCGCCGCGTACTCCTTCTCCACGCGCTGCATCTCCTTCTGCTTGGCCGTCAGGTCGCGGCGGATGGTGGAGACGCGCGTGAACTTGATGTCCGAGAAGCGCTTCCACGTGGGCTCCAGCGCCAGGAAGCGCGCGTGGCCGTACGCGTTGAGCACCGCGGTGTCCTTGCGCACGCTCTCCGCCAGCTTGTTCCAGCCGCGCACCAGCTCCTCCTGCGCCTTCTCCTGGCCGCGCACGTCCTTCATCTTCTGGTACGCGAGCAGCTCGTGGTACCGCGCCAGGTACGGCTGCCCCGCGACGGTGCGCGAGTCCCGGCCGTAGTCCTCCACGAAGCGGTTGAAGGCGCGGGCCGCGTCGCCCCACTTCTTCTCCTTCTCCCACACGAGGCCGATGGAGAACGCCACCTGGGGCACGTCCTTGCGGTCCTTGAAGCGCGTCAGGTAGCTGTTCCACGCGTTGACGGCCTTCTGGGACTCGCCCAGGCCGTCGTACCAGACGCCCGCGTTGAAGAGGGCGTCCGCCACCCACTCGCCCGCCGCGTCCACCTGCGCCTTGCGCTCCGCGGCCTTCTGCGCGCGCTTGGACTCCACGTCCTCCACGGCGCCCGGCGTGTCGTCCTTCTTCGCGACGGTGGTGGCCTTGGCCTTCTTCTCCTTGTCCTTCTTCGACTGCGACTCGCGAGCCTTGATGGCGGCGTCGTACTCGGCCACGAAGGACTCGGACATCGCCGCGGCCTTCTTGAACTCGGCGACCTTCTCGTAGAGGCCGGACAGCGTGTAGCGGGTCTTCAACTCGAAGTTGCTGTTCGGGTACTCCTTGAGGACGCGCTCGCCGGCGGTGATGCCCTTGTCCACCTCACCGGCCTCCTGCGCGATGACCATGGCGTAGGTGAGCGCGCGGTCCGCGTTCTCCGACTTGGGGAACTCCGTCACGAAGGCGAGGAACTCCTCGGCGGCCTTCGCCGGGTTCTTCTCCTTCTTGTAGACGACCTCGTCCACGTACTTGTACTGGCTGCCTTCCACCACGCGGGCCACGCGCAGGGCGAAGTCGGAGCCGGGCTTGGACAGCTTCTTGTTGCCCAGGAACTTGCGCGAGAGCGTGTTGAGCTCCTGCCACTCCTCGCGGCTCTCCAGCACGTACAGGGTCAGGTCCGCGGCGTCGCGCGAGCGGCGCTCCTCCGGGAACTTCTCGATGATCTCCCCGAAGCGGCGGGCCGCGTCCACGAAGTGCGCGCGGTCGTAGAGGATGACGGCCGCCTGGTAGCGCAGGTCGATCTCATCCTGGTTGCCCGGGTAGAGGGTGTTGTACGTGTCGCACGCGGCGACCAGCCGGTCCTCGAACTTCGTGAGCGCCTGCTCGGCCTGCTCCTTGGCGTCGCGCTTCACCAGCTTCTGCTTGGCGACGTCGCCCTTGTCCTTCTTCTCGTCGACCTTCTGGCCGTCCTTCAGGTCGCTCTTGGAGAGCTGGCCGCGCTCGATCTTGACCAGCTTGTCGTACGCGAGCACCGCGTTGTACGCGGCGGACTTGCGGTAGGACTCGTTGGAGACCTCCTTCGCGGAGTCGCGGTCCGGGATCTTGAACGCCACGACGGCGTCGTACTCGCCGGCGGCGGCCTCCCACTCCTCCAGGGCCCAGAGGATTTCCGCGTAGAAGAAGCGGATGTTGAAGGCGGAGTCCGCGACGAACTCCGGGTTGTCGCTGGAGGCGAACGCGTCCACGTACTGCTTGTAGATGTCGCGGGCCAGCCGGTAGGTCTCCACCTGGCGCGTCTTCTGCGCCTCCTGGTGGTACTCGGTGACCATCACGCGCATGGCCTCTTCGGTGACGCTGAAGGCGTTGCGCAGCACGCCCGCGTTGCTGGCGTTGGCGGTCCACCACTCGCCACCCGGGCGGTAGAGGTCCACCATCCGCTTCATCTCCTTGCGGACCTGCTGGCGCTGGCGGAGCCCTTCGTACGCGCGCACCACCGCCTGCTGGTACTCCGGCGCGTTCGCGCCCATGGGCGAGTCGTCGATGAGCGTGCGGTACACCAGGATGGCGCTGTCGAAGTGGCCCGCGTCCACCAGGCCCGCGGCCGTCTTGGCCAGCAGCCGGCCCTGGCGCTTCGGCGGGGCCTTCTGCTTGAAGTAGGCGAGCGCCTCCTTGGGCTGATCCAGCTGGACGTAGAAGACGGTGAGGTCGTTGAGGGCCTCCGTGCGCAGGTCGCCCAGCTCCTCGCCGCGCTGGCCCGCGTAGTCCACGACCTCGTGGAGCTTCTTCAGGCCCGCGTCCAGGTCGCCCGCGTTGAAGTCACACCAGGACAGCTTGTAGGTGGCGTAGGCGTAGATCTTCGGGACGCCGGAGTCGCGCGCCTTCTCGTAGTTCTCCTTCGCGGGCGCGAGCTTGTTGTTCTCGAAGTAGTGGTTGCCCAGCTGGATGTACGCGTCCGGGACGAACTGCGACTTCGGGAAGTCGCGGATCAGCTCCTCGTAGCGCGCCACCGCGTCCTCGCGGCGGTTGAGCTCGTAGAGGTTGTAGCCCAGGGAGAAGAGGACCTCGTCGCGGGCCGGGTAGTCCGGGTACTCGCTGAGGATGGCCTCGTAGATGCGCATCGTCTCCGCGCGGTAGCGCTCGGAGTCGCGGTGGTCCTGCTCCGGGGCGGTGGCCTTCTCGCCGCGCGCCACGGCGGCGTCGTAGGCCTTCTCCGCCGCGAGGAACCGCTCCATCTCCAGCGTGTAGAGGTACTTGGACTTCTCCCAGTAGAGCTCCGACAGGCGGTACTGCATCTCCGCCTTCTGCGTGGAGGTCTCCTGGAGCTTGGGGATGAGGCGCTTGAAGCCTTCAATGGCCTCGTCGCGCTTCTTGTCCGCCAGGGCGTCCTTCTTGGAGTCCGCGATGCGCGGCATGTCCGCGAACTTGGCCGTGGCGGGCTTCACCCGCGCCGGGCCCTTGCGCATGTCCTGGGGCGCCACGCCGGGCGGCAGCTCCGCCTTCTTCGCCTCCTGCTTCCGGGCTTCCTCCTTCTTGCTCGCGGCCTCGCCCTTCTTGCCCGCGGCCTTCGCCGAAGCGGACTTCTTCGTAGCCACCTTGCGCGGCGGTGCCGTCGTCTCCGCCGCCTCCCCCACCCCACCGGCCGCGAGCGCGACGCCCACCGCCAGTGCACCGAACCGAAGAACCACCTTCATGCGAGCTCCTGGAGAACCGCGCCTCGCCACCCTGGGAAAACTTCTGCCCAGTTGGGAGGGACGACGGAAAGTAGACGCGGGTACCCAGATTGAGAAGTGGCCCGGAACGTGCCTTGTGCCCCGGCGTACGCGATCACGCCGAGCCACCTTCCAGGACTCAACATCACGCGAAGAGGCCCCGTCCCCCGTGACGGCTGTCACGGTGGCGGGGCCTCGAAAGTGCTTCGGAGGGCTGCCGGGTGGGCTTGAGGCCTACCCCTGCTACTTCTCCTGGCGTGCGGGGCAACCCCGCTTGAGCGTGTACTGGTAGTAGCCGATCTCGTCGATCCAGAACTCGCCCTGGAAGCGCCAGTAGTTGTAGTCCGCGCCGGGCATCTTCGGGCGGTAGAGCGTCTGGCGGGTGAGCAGCGCCTTCTGGTCCACGCCCTCGGAGAAGAGGTCCTTCTCATCCAGCGCGGTCTGCACGCGGATGATCTCCGCCTGGTCGGAGAAGGTGCGGAGGTTGTCCGCGGCCTCCTTGATGCGGTTCTTGGCCAGCGTGCCGCCCACCTGGAGCAGCGTGGTGCGGATGTCCTCCAGCGACGCCACGGTCTGCGCGGCGAACGGCGTCCCGCGCCACGGGCCCTCGCTGATGGCGCGCTTCTCCTGGTCCACGCGGGAGAGGGTCCGCATGACTTCGCGGATGCGCTCGTTGTTGCGGATCCACAGGTACACCGCGCGCGGCAGGCGGCGGTTCTCGGAGGCCACCAGGTTGAAGGCGTTGATGGGCGCCACGTCCTCGCCGGTGAAGGGCTCCAGCTGCTTCGCCATGGGGCCATAGCGCTCGTCGAACGCGGCGAGCGTCGTCTTCACCTCGTCGTAGAGGCACGAGTAGTAATAGACGGTGGCCTTGAGGATCCACGACTCGGGCTGGAACGCGCCCTCGAACTGCGGCGCGTGCAGCGCCTGGAGGCTGCCCAGCGCGCCGCCGAAGTCCTCGTTCTGGAAGCGGGCGAAGCCGTTCTCGAAGAGGGCCTGGTCCCAGAAGCGCGCGTAGCGGGGCACGCCCTCGTACGCCTTCACCGCGTCCGCGTACTCGCCCCGGCGGTAGTGCACGCGACCCAGCGCCAGCAGCGCCAGCTCGCGCGTCTCCGGCAGCTCCACCTGCGGCTCCTTGGTGTTCAGCACGGCCTGGAACGCGGCGATGGCCTCCTTGTCCAGCGTGTCCCCTTCCCCGGGACGGCCCGGGAAGCGCGGGTCGGCGAGCACGGTGCCCAGCAGGTAGCGGGCCTTCGCGTAGACGCGGCTGTCGGCGGGCACGGCCTCGAGCAGCGACCGGGCCTCCTCGAAGCGCATGCGCCGCTGGCTGGCGGTGCCCACCAGGTAGTTGATGCGCGCGAGCACCTCCTTGGGCAGCGTGACCCACTGGTCGCGCACCTCGTCGGAGTAGGCCTGGTTGAGGATGCTGGGGATGAGGTTCTGCTCGTCCAGCCGCTGCTGCATGTCCACCAGCCCCTCGATGGCCTTGAGGTACGAGGGGTGCTTGGGGCCGGCGTTGACGATGGCCGCGTAGGAGATGAAGGCCGCGACGGGCAGTTCCTTCTTGGCGAAGGTCTGCGCCAGGTAGAACTCGGCCTTGCCCTTCAGGTCCGCGTCCTGCCCTTCGGCGAGCTGCGCGAAGAGGGGGGCGGCGGCGTCGAGCTGGCCCGCGTTGAAGGCGGACAGCGCGCGGTTGTACGTGCCCACGTCCTGCTGGGCGAACGCGACGGCGGGCACGGCGAGGGGCCCGAGGACGACGAGGAGTCGGAGCAGTCGGGACATGGCTAGAAGAGCACCGAGAAGCCAGCGTAGAAGCTGACGTTGTTGAGGACGTCCGACGAAGGCTCGGCGACGAGGTCCCTCCCGAGGATGATGTCCTCGCGGTAGTTCTTCTTCGTCTTCGGGTCCACGCCGTCGAACTTCGACACCTTGCAGCTGCCGCTCAGGTTGAGGCCGTCGAAGGGCTGGTTGGCCGCGCGCGCGGCCTCCAGCGCCTCGAAGTCCGCCAGGCTGCAGCCGTCCACCTTGTCCACGCGCGCGGTGTAGATGAGGTCGCGCACCTCCAGGCGGATGGCGTAGGACTCGCCGAACTGCAGGCGGAAGCCGCCGCCCACCTCACCCAGGAACTTGTTGCCGGTGTCGCCGAAGCGCGCGGGCACCTGGTACGTCTGGCCCTCCACCTCGTTCGCCACCTCCGGACGGATGAGGTGGCGCGTCTTGCCAATGCCCGCGCCGCCGCTGAGCACCACGCTGAACTGCGCCAGCGAGTTGTTGAAGAAGGCGAACTTGCCGTAGAGCGGCGTGACCTCGACGCCCGCGTACGCGCCCCACTGGAGGAGCAGCGACGACGCCGCCTGCGCCTGCTCGCGCACCTTGTCGATGAGCTCCAGGTTGAAGTCGCTCTCGTCGGAGTACCAGTTGTACTGGCCGCCCACCTGGAGGGCGAAGTTCTCCTGCAGGTGGTAGACGTAGCTCAGCGCGGAGCCCACGTGGTTGGTGAACTTGCCGTTCACCTGCACGGCGGCGGGGTACAGCACCAGCTCGTGCTTGCCCTCGTCCGCGAAGCGCTTCTTCTGGACGATGTGGACGTTGACGTTCGGGTTGTAGAGCGGCGCGCCATTCACCAGTCGCTGCTGCTGCGCGTCCGTGGTGCGCGGCGCCTCGCCGGAGCCCAGGGAGTCCAGCACCGGCGCGTCCGCGGGCGCGGTGGCGGCGGGAGCCCCGGGCTCGGAGGGCGCCGTGGACTGGGAGGACGGCGTGCTGCCCGTGTCGTCCTCCTCAGGGGTGGCGGGCGCGGCCGGACGGGCCGGCGCCGCTTCCGGCGTGGACTGGGGAACGGTGGGCGCGGCGCGCTCGGTGCGCTGACGCTCCGGCGGTTCCGCGGGTGAAGGAGAGGCCGGCGCGGTCGCATCCGGACCCGGAGCGGCCGGCGGCTGCGCCGGGGCGGCGCCTTGCGCGAACGCGAGGGCAGGCACCGCGGCGACGAGGAGCGCGATGGAACGGAAGGGTCGCATAGGAAGGGGTCAGAAGGAGAAGGTGTAGCCGAGGTCGAACTGCACCAGGTGCGTGAGGCCCGGGCTGGCCGCGGGCTCGCCGGTGGCCTTGCCGGCCTCCCAGTCGTCGCGCAGCAGGTTCACGCGGTAGCTGTCCTTGAAGATCCAGTCGCGCAGCTCCAGCCGCACGCCGTGCTGCTGGTTGATGAAGAAGCGGAAGCCCAGCGCGGCGGACACCACCGGCGCCACGCGCGACTCCTTCACCCAGTAGTTCTCCGTGGCGCTGCCCCGGTCCGTCACGTCCGTGCGGTTGTCACAGACGCCCGCGGCCCGGTCCACCACCTGGGTGCACTGGATGACCGACTGGCGCTTCAAGTTGGTGAGGCCGCCGCCCGCCCAGAGGTACGTCTGGAAGTGCACCGGGATGTCCGCGACGAGGGAGATCTTCCCGTAGATGGGAGCCCACCGCGCGCCGACGACGCCGTGCAGGCCCATCCGCCACATGTCCTCCAGCTCGTCCGTGACGCGCTTGTCCTCGCGGTCCAGGAAGGACTCGGAGATGGAGCGCGCCAGGCCCGTCTGGCGGCTGGCGGCGTAGCCCGCGCGGGCTTCCAGCGCGAACGTGTCGAAGAGGTTGTAGGCCAGCCCGACGTCGAAGAAGTAGTGCGCCGTCAGGTGCGTCTGCACTGGCAGGCCCACGGACAGGGACAGCTCCGGATGGCCCGCGGGCTTGTAGAGCCGGTTGCGGACGACCGCCGAGTCCAGGACGCCGTCTTCCTGTGCGGCGGCGCCGAGCGCCGTCAGCGAGAGGCTCAGCGCGGCGAAGACGCGAAGCGTGCGTGCTTTCATATCTCCTGCCCGGCCCGGGGGTGGGCCGTTGGGTGATCCGGAGGGCAACCCGTCTGCTTGGACGGCGAGGCTCCGGCGTGGGACAGCCATGTGAGCACGGCGCCCCTTCACCGCAAGCGGATCCCAGCGGCAGTCGGTAAAGTTTTCGCCCTTTGAGCCCAGGGCGACCAGCACTCAACGTTTCCACGGGGATGCGAGCCCTCCGGCCCCATCCACACCGCGAAGGAGCCCGCGCGCGCACGCGCATGCAGCGGAGGCTGGAAACGACGAACGCCCCGCCCGGGACCCGAAGGTGCCGGAAGCGGGGCGTTGAACGGGGCGCGGTGAAGCGCCCCGGCGTCAGCGGCTCAAGAACTACTTCGCGGCCTTGTGCTGCGCGCGCATGGCCACCTTGATGGAGGGACGCACGATGACGATGCCGTCGTTGTGGCCGGCGACCGCGCCCTTCACGAGCACGAGGCCCTTCTCCACGTCCACGTCCACCACGGTCAGGTTCTGCGTGGTGACGCGCTCGACGCCGTAGTGACCCGGCATCTTCTTGTTCGGGTACGTACGGCCCGGCGTCTTACGCTGACCGATGGCGCCCGGGTGACGCTGATACTCGTGCGTACCGTGGGTCTTGGTCTGCGAACCCTTGAAGCTCCAGCGGCGCATGACGCCGGAGAAGCCGCGACCCTTGGTGATGCCGGTGACGTCCACCAGCTCGCCCTTGGCGAACATGTCCGCCTTGATGGCGTCGCCCACGTTGAAGCCCGCGGCCTCCTCGGCCGTGACGCGGAACTCACGCAGGTGGCGGCGCGGCGTGGCGCTGGCCTTCTTGAAGAAGCCGAGCTGCGGCTTGTTCAGGATCTTCTCGCGAATCGCGCCGAAGCCCACGGTCACCGCGGAGTACTGATCCTTCTCCGGGGTGCGCTTGCCGACCACCAGACAGGTGTTGACGTCGATGACCGTCACCGGAACGAGGTTGCCCTCGTCGTTGAACACCTGGGTCATGCCGATCTTCTTGCCAATCAGACCCTTCACGTCGTCCTCACAGCGAGCGCCCGTGGCGCTGAAAGCCCAATGAAATCAATGAACTGGCCTACACGCGTCCCCGCGGCCGCCAGGAAGCGGCGCAAGATAGCAAACACGTCCCCTACGTCAAGCACCAAGGGTGGGCGTCCCCCTCACTGCGCGACATCCAACCGCGGGTAGTAGGAGTCGAGCTGCTTATCCGCGATGCGCTGGGCATACACCTCTTCGCCGAGGAGGAACAGGGCTTGATCCAGATAATCTTCCGCGCCCTTGATCTCCTCCTCCTTGGCGGCGATGGCCTGGTCGATCTCCGCCATCCGGGCGTCGTGCTGGAGCTTCTGCTCCGCGGCGGCGTCCTCCAGCTCGATCAGGCGCTTGTGCGCCAGGATGCCCGCCGCGCCGGGCTGACCGGGGGTGGGCGTGAGGGCGGTGGCCAGCTGGGCCTCCCAGTCCTCGACCTCGCGGGCCAGGCGCATCTGGGCGATGCGGTTCTTCTTCAGGTTCTGCCGGGCGGTGTCCAGCTTCACCGGATCCTGGGTGGTCATCTCCAGGTCCGCGAGCTTCGCCTCCAGCTTCTTGAGGCCCGCGACGGCGTAGCGCAGGTCGGCGCGGCGCGTGTCCAGCGTCTTGCGCAGCCCCTTCACCTTGCCTTCCACGGCCGTCACGGCCTTCTGGAACCGGCCGGTGATCTCCTTCTGGGCGGCGCACTCGTCCTCGTGCTGCGCCATGAAGTCCTGATAGGCCACGTCCTCGTCGTTCATCTCCGCTTCCAGCGCCGCCAGCTCGTCCCGGCGCGCCTCCAGCACCTCTTCGGCGCGGTAGACGCGTTCCATGGAGCGGGGGCAGTTCGGCTTGCCCGGGAGGACGTCCCGGGCCAGGTCGCCGAGCTGGAAGATGAGATCGTTGTAGCTCTCCTTCGCCATGGGCGGAGTCATACGCCCAAGACGCCAGGACTGTCACCGGCCGAGCGCATCCGAAAAAGCGCCCGGCCCGGCCCTCCTCCTCAGGAGTCCGCGGGGGCCGCGACAGCCTGGGACTCGCCCCGCCGCACCGCCGCCAGGGCACCTTCCGCCAGGGCGAGCAGCTCCCGGGCGCGGTCCTGCTCCTCGGTGCGGTTCAGTTCGCACACCCACGCGGACGACAGGTCCGCGTGCTGGCGCGCCATCTCCGCGGTGGTCTCGTAGCGCGCGGCCGACGCGCGGGCGAAGGCCCCCTCGCGGCGCAGCTCCAGCACCGTGTCGGGATCCAGATCGATCTCCTCTGGAGGCACCGGCAGCGGCCCGCGTCCCAGCGCCGCCAGACGGGCCAGCAGCCGGGACGCATGGGCGCGGCAGAACGCGGCCAGGACCATCAGGCGCGCCCGGACCCGCGCATCGTTCATGCGCTCCGCCAGCCCCGTCATGCGACGAGCTGACACCACTTCCGCCTCCCACGCGGCGGCCAGTGCAGCGGCCAGCCGGGTATGCCTCGCACCCATCAGCGTCCCTCCCCCACCCTCGTCAGACGCAAGCTAGGAACGCTGCTGGGGCAATTCAACCGACCGCGCGAGCAACCATCCAATAAAGCCCCACCCCCGCGAGGCAGATGGATGACAGGCGCACAACTTTCGAGTGCAACCGGGGTCTGCGCTGGACGATGCGCAGCACGGGGACCAGGAAGGCCACCACCACCGCCTGCCCCACCTCCACGCCCAGGTTGAAGCCAACGAGCGCCGACAGCCCGGAGCCCCCCAGCTCGTAGCCGCCGAGCACGCTCGCGAAGCCCAGCCCGTGCACCAGGCCGAACAGGAAGGTGAGCCCCGCGCGGTGTCCATGCCGGCGCAGGAGCAGGTTCTCCAGCGCCATGTAGAGGATGGAGGCAGCGATCGCGGCCTCGGCCCACCGCGTGTCCCGCGCGCTCAGCGTCAGGAAGCCCAGCGCGGTGATGGCCAGCGTGAGCGAGTGCGCCAGCGTGAAGGACGTCACCAGCAGGAGGATCCGCCGGAACGAGCCGCCCACCAGCAATACGGCGAAGAGGAACAGGAGGTGATCCGCGCCCGCCAGGATGTGGCGGATGCCCTCGCCCACCCAGCCAGCGAAGCCGTCCACCGCCGCGGGCGCGACCTCCACCTCATGGGCGTGCACGGCGGCCGGCCCCAGCAGGACCAGGGCCAACACCACCACCCGGGCTGCGGGGAACGGCTTCATCGCGCGAGGCAGCCTGCCCTCCGCGCGCCCCACGCGTCCACTCCGGGATGAATCAGCCGGGCCTGCCTACTCGCGCACGAACTCCAGGTGCACCTGCTGGCGGCCGGAGAGCCCGCCGTGGTGCGCGCCGCAGCGCGGACAGACCATGGGCTGATCCCATTCCCACGACGCCTGCACCTCTTCCCCGCAGCAGACCATGGGGAGCGTGCGCAGCAGCTCCTCGTCCGGAGGCAGCGGCCGGGGCAGCGGCTCCGGCGCCACCGACACGAAGGTGGGCCGCGGGTTCTGCGACAGCGTGCGCTGCACGTACGCCAGCTGCTCGTACCGCACGTGGTTCGCCCACGCGCGCGCCATCTGCTCCACGTGCGCGGACTGATCCGGCGTGAGCCACGCGTCCGGCAGCGCGCGGTGGCCGCAGTACAGGCAGTGCCACGCGGGCAGCTCCTCCACCGTGTACGCCTCGTGGAGGTTCTCGAAGGGGAAGTAGCCCGCGAGCAGCCGCTGAAGCATCCCCGCGTCGTGGCGGCTGGGCCGCGTCTTGAAGGAGCGCTGGCAGCGGGGACATTCGCGCCGCACGAAGCCCGCCTTGTCCCTCGGCAGCTCCAGCCACGCCATGTCCAGCTCCGGCAGGTTCACGCCAGCCCCCGCCGGCGCCCCAGCGACGCGACGCCCAGCACGAACGCGATGAGCGAGAACACCAGGAGGAGGTGCACCCACTGCCCCTCCGTCGAACCGGTGATCAGCCCCATCACCCACAACACCATCAAGATGATGCCCATGGTCCAGTACACGCCACGCCTCCCGCCACACAGGGCCCAAGAATGAGACCGGGCGCAAGCTAGGAACGCGGAGGCAGCGCGGCAACAGGTGGAGGTTTCTGCAGGGTCAGGTTGGGAAACAAACTTCCCAGGCCGGGCATTTTTTCCGGCCACCGTGAGCCGCGCCGGACCTGTTTCAGGCCCTCTCTTAAGGATCCGTGAGGCAGCCAGCGCACGCTACGTACGCTGGCACGTTGCCTGCTTAGCCGCTGGGTGTGGGCGAGTCAGCGGGCGCGGGGAGTTGGGGCGCCAGGGGAGGGCGAGATGCGGGGCTGGACGGTGGCGATGGCGGCGGCGGTGGTGCTGGTGGGGACGAACGCGGTGGCTTTCCCGGTGCAGGTGCCGGTGGGTGCGCAGGGTGAGGCGCCGGACGTCGCGGCCCTGAGGGCGCAGCTGGCGGAGAAGGACGCGCAGCTCAAGGCGGCCCTGGCCCGCCTGCAGCAGTACGAGGACGAGGCGGACTACCTCCGCGCGGAGCAGATGGGCGTGGCCGAGGCCGTGCGCGCCTCCGGGCTCCCCGAGCGGCAGCAGCGCCGGCTGGCGGTCTCCATCGTCCGCGAGGCGGAGCGCAACAACCTGGATCCGCTGCTGGTGGTGGCGCTGATCCGCTGCGAGTCCTCCTTCAACAACTACGCGGTGTCCGGGGTGGGCGCCATGGGCCTCATGCAGGTGATGCCGGACACGGGCAAGTACCTGGCGGAGAAGTCCGGCTACAAGCTGGGCCGCCACACCAACCTCTTCGACTTCGAAACGAACGTGAACCTGGGCACGGCCTACCTGGCGGACCTGATCAGCCGCTTCGGCACCGTGGAGGGCGCGCTCGTCGCCTACAACGCGGGCCCCGGGCTGGCCAAGCGCATCCTGGCCAAGAAGGAGAACCGGGTGAAGTTCATGGCCGGCTACCCCGCCAAGGTCGTGAAGGAGTTCCGCAAGCTGAAGGCCCAGCAGGAGCGCGCCATCAGCCTGCGTGCCGAGCAGACGACAACCGACCGCAAGGGTTGACCGCTGCGTGACACGCGCTTCGCTTGGTCGCCAACACTCCGGCCGAAGTTGCAAGCCCGCCACTGACTGAATCTTCCGGAAGGGTGCAGTGTTGGATCCGGCTGTGCACCCCCACGACGCGTGGGGCCCCCCCGGACCATTCGTGGTCCGGAACGTGTCTCAGTCGCCAATTCACCATCGCAGGCGGCACACACGTGCACACCTCAGCGGGAGCGCGCAACATGACGGGGCTTCAGATTCATCAGGAAGAGGCGGCGGGTCGGATCACCCTGCGCCTGGAAGGAACGCTGGACGGCCGCACGGCCCAGGAGCTGCGCAACTCGCTCCAGGCGCTGAGCCAGAGCGAGGTCGTCCTGGACTTCGCGCACCTGCGGGAGTTCAAGGACAGCGCGGTGGGCGTCCTGACCCACGGCCTGAAGGACAGCGCCGTGCAGCTGCGCGGGCTGGCCACGCACCACGAGCGGATGTTCCGCTACTTCGGCGTGCTGTCCTCGCCGGCGACGCACCGGGCGTACTACACGCCCGAGGACATCCTGTCCGCCTGAGTCACGGGTAGGGCCCTCCGGGCCGCGTGCATCCCCGGAAAGCAGTGGTCCGCGCCCCCAGGGCAGGCGGCCATCCGGCGTGGAACACGGACGACCTGGAGGGGTGCCGGCTTGCGGTCGCCTGGGCTACAGTCCGCGCCCAGGATGACCCAGCCCGCTCGCGTCCTCGGACCCGCTCCCTCCCCTGCTTCCGCACGCGCGGTGATGGAGCGGCTCGCCGCCCAGCTTGGCCGCGCCGTGCAGGGCAAGCCCGAGGAGGTCCGGCGGGTCGTCACCTGCGTGGTGGCCGGCGGGCACCTGCTCCTGGAGGACATGCCCGGCGTGGGCAAGACGACGCTGGCGGAGGCGCTGGCCCGCGCGTGCGCCCTGTCCTTCGCCCGCATCCAGTTCACCGCGGACCTGCTGCCGGCGGACATCCTGGGCACGCAGGTGTTCCACGCGCAGACGGCCACCTTCTCCTTCCGGCCCGGGCCGCTGTTCCGGCAGCTGGTGCTGGCGGACGAGCTCAACCGCGCCCCGCCGCGCACCCAGTCCGCCCTCCTGGAGGGCATGGCCCAGGGCCAGGTGTCGCTGGACGGGCAGACGCATCCCTTGCCCTCGCCCTTCACCGTGGTGGCCACCCAGAACCCGGTGGACTTCTCCGGCACCTATCCCCTGCCGGACTCGCAGCTGGACCGCTTCCTCGTGCGCCTGTCGCTGGGCCACCCGGCGCCGGACGTGGAGGCGCGCCTGCTCACCACGCGCGGCGCGGCGTCCCCGCTGCCGTCGGTGGAGGCGGTGACGGGGCCGGAGGAGCTCGCGTCGCTGCGCGACTTCGTCCAGGACGTGAAGCTGGAAGCGGCGGTGGCGGACTACGTGGTGCGGCTGGCGCGGGCCACGCGCGAGCACGGCGACCTGGAGCGCGGCGCCTCCACGCGCGCGGTGCTGGCGCTGGGGTCCGCGGCCCGGGCCCAGGCCCTGTGGGAGGGCCGCGACTTCGTCACCCCCGGCGACGTGCGCGCCATGCTGGTGCCCTGCTGGGCGCACCGCGTGCTCTTGCGGAGCGCCGTGCAGGGCGTGTCCGCGCGGGACGAGGCGGCGCACCTGGTGGAGGAGATCGCCCGCAAGGTGGCGGCGCCCCGGTGAAGGCCCCCGCCCGTCCCTCCTTCAAGGCGCGGCTGCGCGCCTTCCTCCGTCCGCCGCGCACGCTGTCGGTGACGAAGACGGGCCGCACGTACCTGGTGGTGACGTTCGGCGTGGGGCTGGGCGCGCTCAACACGGGCAACAACCTGCTCTACCTGCTGCTGGGCCTGCTGCTCAGCATGGTGGTGGTGTCCGGCGTGCTGTCGGAGCGCTGCCTGCGCGACCTGACGGTGCGCCGGGTGGGCGCGGACGCGGCCTTCGCGCGCGAGCCCTTCGCCTACCGCTGGGCGGTGTCGCGCAAGGCGGGCCACGGCTTCGCGCTGACGTTCTCCGAGGACCTCTCCCCGCTCACCGGCACCGGGAAGCTGGGGCACCTGCACGCAGGCAAGGAGCACATCGTCCGGGCGGACCTGGCCGCGCCCCACCGGGGCCCCGTGAGCCTGTCCGGCGTGCGCGTCACCACGACGTGGCCCCTGGGCCTGTTCGCCAAGACGCGCGTGTTCTCCCTGGAGGGGATGCTGCTCGTGTACCCGCGCCGGGGCTACGCCTGCAAGGAGCCGGGGCCCGCGGAGAAGGGCCCGCGCGGAGAGGCGGGCAGCCCGCGCCACCTGGACGGCACCGGTGACGTCGCGGGCCTGCGCGAGCTTGCCGCGAACGAGGACGCGCGCCGCATCCACTGGCTGAAGAGCGCCGCGGCGGGGCGCCTGCTGAAGGTGGAGCGCGAGCGCGAGGAGCGCCGCGTCTGGAAGCTCGCGCTGGAGACGGGCCTCACGGGCGACGCGCTGGAGCGCCGCTGCGAGGAGGTCGCCGCCCAGGCGCACCAGCTGCTGGACGCAGGGCACGAGGTCGGCCTCCAGCTCCCGGAGCGCACGCTGCGCCCGGCGGCGGGGGCCTCGCAGGAGCGCCGCATCCTCCAGGCGCTCGCGTGGGTGGGCTTCGAGGACGCGGACGCTGGGGCGGACTCCCGGGAGGCCGCGTGAAGCGCCCCTTGAGGCTGCGGCTCGTCCTGCGCGACCTGGCGGCGGGCTCCGCCTTCGGCGCGATGGCCGTGTCCGGGCAGCTCCCCCTGTGGGCGCTGGGCCTCTTCCTGGGGGCGCTGGTGCTGGCGCTGTGCGACGTGCGGCTCGTCGCGCGCCACTCGCGCCTGTCCGCGCTGGGGCTGCTGGTGGCGGCGGTGCTCCTGGGCCTCCAGCTGACGTCCGGCGCGATGAACGCGGTGGTGGCCGCGTGCTCCTTCGCGGGCCTCATCGCCGCGCAGCGGATGCTGTCCACGCCGGACGCCGCGGCGGAGGGCCAGACGCACCTGACGGGCCTGCTGATGGTGGCCGGTGGCGCGGCGCTGTCGGGCGACATGACGTACGCGCTGTGCCTCATCGCCTTCGGGGTGCTGGCCAGCCTGTCGTTGGCGCTGGGCGTGGTGGAGGCGGCGGTGCCGGACGGCGAGCCCGTGCCGGTGCGCGCGGTGATGCGGCCGCTGTCCGCGGGCCTGGCGTTCGCGGTCGCCGGCGCGGTGGCCTTCTTCGTCCTCTTCCCGCGCCTCAACTGGGCCATGGTGGGGCCGCGCTCGGCGCCGGGCCTGGGCGCGGTGAGCAGCGCGGGCTACTCCAACACCGTGCGGCTGGGCGGCGCGGGCACCATCAAGGGCAACCCGCGCGTGGTGCTGCGCGCCACGCTCACGCCGGATCCGGAGCGCGACGCGCTGGACGCCTACTGGGTGGGCCGCACCTACGACACCTTCGACGGCATGGAGTGGGCGAACGTCGTCGGCGCGAAGCAGACCGAGCGGCAGATCACCCTGCGCCCCGCCAGCGACACGCTCCTGCACCAGCGCATTGAGCTTTTGCCCGCCTACGGCGCCCGCACGCTCATCGCCCTGGAGATGCCCTCGCGCCTGGGCAACGCCATGGCCCACACGCCCACCGGCACCCGGAGCAGCCCCGTGCAGCTCCAGGGCGGCGGCGAGGTGCGCTTCACCATCGCCGCGCCGTCGTACACCTACGAGGCCTACAGCCTGCCCCCTGACGCCAGGACGGGCATGTCCGCCGGCCTGGTTCAGGCGGAGCGCGACCAGCTCCTGGCGGTGCCGGAGCACCTGGATCCGCGCGTGGCCCGGCTCGCGGCGCAGGTGCTCCAGGGGGAGAAGGAGCCGCTGGCCGCGGCGCGCAAGCTCGCGGCCTTCCTGCAGCGGGACTACGCGTACACGCTGGAGCAGGCAGGCACCCCGGAGGATCCGCTGGCGGACTTCCTCTTCGTGCGCAAGGCGGGGCACTGCGAGCACTTCGCCACCGCGCTCACGCTGATGCTGCGCACCCAGGGCATCGGGGCGCGGCTCGCCACGGGCTTCTACGGCGGCACGCGCGTGGACGGCGGCTACCTGGTTCGCGCGGGGGACGCGCACGCGTGGACGCACGTGCTCGTGCCGGGGCGGGGCTTCGTCACCGTGGACGCGACGCCGCCGTCGAACCGCACGAGCCAGGGCTCCGTGCTGCTGGAGAAGCTGCTCGCCTTCTATGAAGCGGTGGAGGCGCGCTGGCGCAACTCCGTCGTCGACTACTCCTTCCGAGACCAGTTCGAGCTGGCGAGCGCCCTGGTCCGCCCGCCGCGCCGCCCGGCCGGGTCCCCCGCGAACGAAGCCCCCAGCCGCCTGCCCCCACCGCGCGCGTGGGTGACGGCCGCCGTCGTGGCCTTCGTCGTCTGGCGCGCGGCCCGCTTCGCCTCCCGCTGGACGGGCCGCGCCCCCACGCTGGAGGCCACGCGCTTCCTCGACCGGGTGGACGCGCTGCTCCAGCGCGCCCACGTGCCGCGCATGGAACAGGAGACGCTGGAGGACCTGACCACGCGCCTGGCGCGCGACGGCCACCCGCTGGCGCTGGCGATGACACCCCTCACCCGCCGCTACCTGGAGGCCCGCTTCGGCGGCCGGGCCCTGCGTGAGGGGGAGGCCGAGCACCTGCTCGCCACCCTGCGCCGCGCGCTGGACGCCGAAGCCGCCCGCCGCGCCGTGAAGCCGGCCGGCCAGGCAGGCCCTACCGCCCGCGCATCCTGAGCGGAAGAGAAGTGCCCTCCGGGAGGAAGCTGGCTTCCGTCGCCGGTCGCCCGCCCTCCCCAGGAACGCCCAGCCGAGGTGGAGAAATGTCGCCACTGTCGGCCTGCGTCGCCATTAAGCCTTTCAGCGAACCCGCTTCGCGAAAGCCAGCGCGACGTGCGCTCGAGGGCCGTGAGCCGTGCATTTTCTCCCCTCCCAGACCCGCGGATTTCCTCTCGGCCACGGGTAACGGTTACAGACCGTTCCCGGAAGGCGCGGGTCTGCGTCTTCCAACCCCTCGGAGACACACGCGAATACATCCGACCCTGGTTGGCATCCCGGTTGCTCAGGGCAGACACGTCAAGTTGTAGGACTTGAACCCAGAGCACCTTTCAAGCGCCTCCGCCGCGGCAGGAGGCCCCGATTTGGAGAACCCATCCATGCAGGCTTCGACCGAGCAGTCGTCCAACTCCGGCTCCCTCGCGATGTACCTCTCGGAGATCAACCAGTACTCGCTCCTGAAGGTGGAGGAGGAGCAGGAGCTGGCGCGCCGGTTCATCAAGGGAGACCTGGCCGCGGGTCACCGGCTGGTGACCAGCAACCTGCGCTTCGTGGTGAAGGTCTCCTACGAGTACCGCTCCTACGGCATCAAGATGTCGGACCTCATCCAGGAGGGGAATATCGGCCTGATGAAGGCGGTGCAGAAGTTCGATCCGGACAAGGGCATCCGCCTCATCTCGTACGCGGTGTGGTGGATCCGCGCGTACATCCAGAACTACATCCTGAAGAGCTGGTCGCTGGTGAAGCTTGGGACCACGCAGGCGCAGCGCAAGCTGTTCTTCAGTCTGGCGCGCACGCGCCGGGAGCTGGAGAAGCTGGGCAGCGGCGAGGCCGTGGTGAACGTGGATGAGATTGCCCGCAAGCTCCATGTGAAGCCGGGCGAGGTCCGGGAGATGGAGCAGCGCATGGGCGGCCGGGATTTGTCCCTGGACGCGCCCATGGGCGAGGACGGCGGCAACAGCCACGTGGACTTCGTGGTGAGCGCCGCGGCGCCCCAGGACGACGAGTTCGCGGACAAGGAGGAGGCGGGCCTCATCAACAACCGCGTCCGCACCGCCCTCATGCGCCTGGATCCGCGCGAGCGCTTCATCATCGAGCAGCGCGTGATGAACGAGCGCCCCATGACGCTCAAGGAGCTGGGCGAGCACTTCGGCTTCTCCCGCGAGCGCGCGCGCCAGCTGGAGATCCGCGCCAAGGACAAGCTCAAGTCGGAGCTGGCCGCCCTCATGGCGGAGGTGGATCCGGAGACGCTGGCCGCCCAGGGCTGAGGCTGTTTTCGCACCCCGGCGGAGACCCTGCTACAACAGGCCCCCTGATTTCCTGTCAGGAGTGCCTGCTTGGCCCATGGTTCCCCGCCGGTCGTCGATGATCGCGTTCCCCTCGCGGAGGCGCATGGCGCCCCGCACAAGCCCTACGTCTCACCGGAGCAGTCGCCCGCGGAGCTGACCCTCCGCGGCCTGGTGCTCGGGTCGGTGCTGGGCATCGTGTTCGCGGCGTCGTCCGTGTACCTGGCCATCAAGGTCGGCCTCACGGTGTCCGCGTCCATCCCGGTGGCGGTGCTCTCCATCGCCATCTTCCGGGCCCTGGGGCGCTCCAGCATCCTGGAGAACACCATCGTCCAGACGACGGGCTCCGCGGGCGAGTCTCTCGCGTTCGGCGTGGCGGCGGCGCTGCCCGCCCTGCTCATCCTGGGCTACGACATCAGCCTCACGCACGCGTTCCTCACCGCCGCGCTGGGCGGCGTGCTGGGCGTGCTGATGATGATTCCGCTGCGCCAGGGCCTCATCGTCCAGGAGCACGGCAAGCTCACCTACCCGGAGGGCACCGCCAGCGCGGACGTGCTCATCGTCGGTGAGCAGGGCGGCACCAACGCCCGCACGGTCATCCTGGGGTTCATCATCGGCGGCGTCTACAAGTTCGCCTACTCCGGGATGAAGCTCTTCAAGGAGGCCATCGGCACGCCCATCAAGGGGCTCAAGGCCGCGACGCTCTCCACGGAGGTGTCCCCGGAGCTGCTCGGCGTGGGCTACATCATCGGGCCGCGCGTCGCGTCCATCACCTTCGCGGGCGGCGTGCTCAGCTACCTCATCCTCATCCCGATGGTGTCCTTCTTCGGCAGCGGCATGGAGACGCCGCTGCTCGTGCACAACGGGATGCTCATCCGGGACATGTCGCCGGATCAGATCCGCAACGCGTACGTGCTCTACATCGGCGCGGGCGCGGTGGCGACGGGCGGCCTCATCAGCCTCATCCGCTCCCTGCCCACCATCGTGGGCGCCTTCAAGCGCAGCGTGGAGACGCTGCGCCAGTCGCGCACGCAGGGCGCCCTGCCCACGGTGCTGCGCACGGATCAGGACCTGCCCATCACCGTGGTGCTGGTGGGCAGCGCGCTGCTCATCCTGGCCATCTGGCTGGCGCCGCCGCTGCACGTGAACTTCATCTCCGCCATCCTCATCGTCGTCTTCGGCTTCTTCTTCGTGACGGTGAGCGCGCGCATCACGGGCGAGATCGGCTCCTCGTCCAACCCCATCTCCGGCATGGTGGTGGCCACGCTGCTCGTCACCTGCCTCGTGTACCTGCTGTTCGGCTGGACGTCGTCGCCGGACCGCTTCATGGCGCTCACCACGGCGGCCATCGTGGGCATCGCCGCGTCCAACGGCGGCACCACGGCGCAGGACCTGAAGACGGCGTTCCTCGTGGGCGGCACGCCCAGGAAGCAGCAGATCGCCCTCTTCGTCGGCGTGCTCACCAGCGCCATGTTCATCGGCCTGGTGCTGGTGCTGCTCAACCAGGGCGCCACCGCGGTCATCCCGGAAGCACACCCGGGCGTGCAGGTGACGGAGATGTCCACCGAGACGCGCACCCAGCACACCTATCGCTGGGCGGTCTCCCAGGACGCGCTCACCCAGCGCGGCATGACGCCCGCGCAGCTCAAGCGCTCGCTGTGGGCGGAGCGCCTGGACATGGTCCCCGCGGACGGCGCGCTGGAGCTGCGCAGCTGGCGCCCCATCCCCGCCCAGGAGCTGTCCAACCTCACGCTGGCGCCGGCCAACGGCCCGTCGCTGAAGCTGTCAGACGCGGGGCTCGTCACCGCCGGTCCGGACCGCGTCTACAAGGAAGGCTTCGTGCGCGGCGCGGACACGCCCGTGCCCGCCGGCCGCTACCTCGTGGATGATCAGGGCAGCATCCAGTACGTGGTGGACCCGGGCATCGGCGGCCGCATCAGCGAGTACGAGGGCCAGACGCTCACCCGCTACTCCGCCCCCAAGGCGCAGCTGTTCGCGCTCATCATCGACGGCATCCTCACGCAGCGGCTGCCGTGGGACCTGGTGCTGCTGGGCGTCTTCATCGCGCTGATGCTGGAGCTGTGCGGCGTGTCCTCGCTGCCCTTCGCGGTGGGCGTGTACCTGCCCATCAGCAGCAGCGCCCCCATCTTCGTGGGCGGCATGGTGCGCCACTTCGTGGACAAGCTGCGCGGCGGCAGCGCGGCGGAGTCCGAGTTCTCCCCCGGCACGCTGATGTCCTCCGGCTACATCGCGGGCGGCTCCATCGCGGGCGTGCTCATCGCGTTCCTTGAGATCGCCAGCGACGGCGCCTGGACGCGCGCCATCAACCTGCCCGCCCTCTTCGGGCACGAGAACGCGGTGGGCGCGTTCCTCAACGCCGTGGGCGAGAGCGAGCTGGCGCACCCGACGTGGTCCAACGTCTGGGGCCTGGCCTTCTTCGCCGTCCTCACCGCGGTCCTCTTCCGCTCCGCCCTCAAGGGCAAGAGCGGCGCGGAGGCCCCGCCGCCGTCGCACTGACGGCGCGCTACAGCGCGGGCACCGACGGCGGCACCTCCGGGTCGCCGCCGCCGGAGTCCGCCGCCCCCTTCGCGCAGACGTACTCCGCGCGCAGCGGCGTCACGATGCCGAAGGTGAAGGCGTAGACGAACGGGCTCCACCACGGCCAGTACACGTCCACCCGCGACAGGCCATGCCGGCACTCCGCCGCGGCCACGTTGGACGTCGTCAGCCCCTCCACGAAGCTCGCCCCGGTCTGGGTCTCCGGTGCGCCCTCGCGCGGCGCCGGACTGCGCACGCTCATGCGGAAGCACCCCGTGAGGGACGCCAGGACCAGGGCGGACGCGGCCAGTCGCTTCATGGACGGGGACTCCGGCAAGCAAAGGGGCCCCCTGCCTAACACACCCGGGATTCACCGCCAGTCCGCCCGGCGTTGCCCAGCTGTCACTTCAACCCTCTGGATTCTGGGCGTTTCTCGGATTGGGAGCCGACAGGAGACAGGAGTACACTCCGGGTTCCCCCAGCGGGGCCTTCCGCCCCATCCGGATTCTTCCAGGTTTCATGGCACAGCCCCAGAAAGTCACGGACGCGAACGCGGAGCCGGAGCAGTCGCCGGAGGTTCGCGAGAAGGTGGAGCTGGCGAAGACGTTCGCGTTCCACCTGCTCAAGGGCATCAAGCAGATTGGCATGTACCGCCACAACGAGGCGCGCTTCCCGGAGTTCCTCTCCAAGGCGCAGGAGGCCATCTCCTCGTACACGGAGAAGTACGGGCCGCTCTCGCTGAAGGTGGAGCAGCAGAACTTCATGCTGTACGGCGAGGCGCTCTTCTCCGAGGAGTCGCCGCTCCCCTACAAGTTCTTCCGCGACGGCATCCGCCAGCTCATCTTCCGGCCGGGGCTGCCGCTGGAGGAGCTGGTCACCCTCACGCTCATCGCGCTGTCGGAGCCGGAGCGCGGCGCGGACGACGTGCTCGCGCAGCTGTGGCGCGCGGGCATGCAGCAGGTGGAGTACGTGGTGGTGGAGGGCTTCTCCATGGAGGGCGCCTCCGAGGACGAGGTCCAGGTGGAGGTGGACAAGGTGGTGGGCTACCTCTACTCCCGCCTCCAGACGAACTCGGATGACTTCCTGCGCTTCGCGCGCGTGTCCGCGGAGGACCTGGACGCGAAGCTGGACGGCGTGGAGCAGATCCGCGGCCTCGTCGTGGGCGGCCGGCACGCCACGGACGACCTGAAGGCCCGCATCCAGCGGGAAATCACCGAGGAGGAGAACGCGCGCCTGTTCCCGAAGCTCGTGGGCGCGGTGTTCCAGGTGGTGGAAGGCGGCGTGGATGATCCGGTGCTGCTGGAGGAGATCTTCCTGCAGCTCTTGGACATGCTGCTGCTCCAGGACGACTTCGCCACGGTGAACCAGATCGTCCTCAAGCTGCGCGCGCTCTCCCAGCGCGAGGGCGGCGAGGACCTGGGGCGCCTGCTCAACAACTTCCTCCACAAGATGGGCGAGGAGCAGCGCCTCACGCGGCTGGGCGAGTCGCTGAAGACGACGCGCACGCGGCAGCCGCAGGACGTGACGCGCTACCTGCAGGCGCTGGGCCCGGACTCCGTGCTGCCCCTGCTCAGCGTGCTGGAGACCATCGAGCTGCCGGAGAACCGCCTCCTCCTGGGCGACGTGCTGGCCACCTTCGCGAGGGAGCTGCCGGAGCCGTTCGTGGCGCGCCTGCTGTCGGACCGGCCGCAGACGGTGCGCGACATGGTCTACATCCTGGAGAAGAGCAACCACCCGGAGCGGGTGAAGATGTTCGGCCAGGTGATGAAGAGCCCCAACCTGGTGGTGAAGCTGGAGGTCATGCAGATCATCGGGCGGGGCCGCACGGCGGAGGCCCGGCGCATCATCGCCGACGCGCTCACCGACGGCGTCTCCCAGGTGCGCATGCTGGCCGCGAAGCTGTTGCCGGAGTTCGACCGCGAGCGGGCCTTCACGGACCTGGTGCGGCTGGTGCGCGACCCCGGCTGGGACAAGAAGACGTCCGACGAGAAGGCCGCCGTCTACGCGGCCATCGGCGCCACCAACCTGCCCGCGGCGCTGTCCATGATGCAGCAGCTGCTCACGGTGAAGCCGTCGCTGCTCAACAAGCGGCGGGTGATGGAGGACAAGCTGCTGGCCATCACCGGCCTGGGCGGCGCGGGCTCCATCCAGTCCTACAAGATGTTGCAGGCCGTGGTGGAGGACAAGACGCAGCCCCTGGACGTCCTCACCGCGGCACGCAAGGCGATGTACCAGACGCGCAAGGCCCTGTTCGGGGACTCGGCGCTTCCGGAAGAGGCGAGCTGACACCATGGCCGACAACCTGAAGATCAATCAGACCCAGGACGAGAACCTGGGGGAGTACGGGCGCGAGCACAACGAGAAGCTCCAGAACCTGTCGCGCTCCATGCTCGCGGGCCTCTACATGCTCGTGCGCTCCGTGAAGATGTACGACCCGGAGAACGCCGTCTTCGAGAAGCCGCTGCACCAGCTCCAGGACATCATCAACCAGATCATCGGCAAGGAAGGCCGGCTGGAGCTGACGGGCGTCAAGGACTCCTTCTACCTCAACGGCATGCTGGTGAAGGTGGACCTCAACTCCATCGAGAACCAGCGCTACCTCTTGTCGGAGCTGCGCGCCAAGGACGTGGGCGGCATCACGCTGACCAAGCCCGTCACCACGCAGGAGCTGAAGAACTTCGTCTGGATCTTCAGCAAGGAGCAGTCCTCCACCGCGGAGGAGGACGGCCTGCAGGGGCGCAAGCTCCTCAACATGCGCGTGGCGAAGTTCTCCAAGCTCAAGGAGAAGCTGAACAAGGACATGGACACGCCGGGCGACCAGAAGGTCGACCGCAAGAAGTACGCGATGACCGTGTACGCGCGCGCCGTGTTCTTCCTGCAGAAGTACCTGGAGTCCGTGCGCGCGGGGAAGCCCATCGGCTCCTCGCGGGCGCTGCGCCTGGTGCAGGACTTCGTGGACATCTCCTACGATCAGCGCACCCACTTCCTGGGCATGACGACGCAGAAGCGCGAGGAGGACTACCTCGTCTACCACCAGGTGAACGTGGCGCTGATGTGCATCGTGTTCGGCGCGGAGCTGGGCCTCACCAAGCCGCAGCTGCGCGACCTGGGCTACATCGCCCTCTTCCACGACGCGGGCATGACGACGCTGCCGGAGGAGCTGTCCACCAAGCGCGGGGCGCTCACCGCGGACGAGAAGACGGCGGTGGCGCGCGCGCCGCTCATCAGCGTGCGCAACATCCTGATGGAGAAGGGCTTCAGCCGCTCCACGCTGCTGCGCGTGGTGACGACGTTCGAGCACAAGACGGACTACGGCACCGCGGTGCGTGACGCGCGCGGCAACATCCAGATGATCATCCCCAAGACGAACCTGGGGGTGTACGCGAAGATCATCGCCATCTGCGACGCGTACGACGCGCTCACCTCCCGCAGGCCCTACCGGGACGCGTACGGCCCGGAGGTGGCGCTGATGCTGATGTGGACGGAGATGCGCCAGAAGTTCGACCCGGAGCTCCTGGCCGTCTTCATGCGGGTGATGGCCATCCAGCCCATCAAGGTCCTCTCCCGCCGCCAGCAGCAGCTCAGCGTTTCCGGCCTGTAGCCTTCGCCGCCGGCTTCTTCGCCGCGGGCTTCGCCTTCACGGGAGGCCCGGCGGGGATGTTCGCCTCACGCAGCAGCGCGAGCGCCTTCGTGAAGTCCTCCGGGAGGGGGGCTTCCAGGTCCAGCCGCTTGTGGGTGCGCGGGTGTTCGAAGGCCAGTCGCCACGCGTGCAGCGCCTGGCGGCCCAGCGCCTCCTGCGCCTGCGCCACCGCGCCCTTCGCCTTGCGGCCCGCGCCGTAGAGCGCGTCGCAGAGCAGCGGGTGCCCGGCCTCCGCCAGGTGGACGCGGATCTGATGCGTGCGGCCGGTGAGCAGGTCCACCTCCACCAGCGCGGCGCCGTCGAAGGACTCGCGCACGCGGAACAGGGTGATGGCGGGCTTGCCCTCCTTCACCTTGCCGGTGAACTTCTGGCGGTGGATGGGGTGGCGGCCGTAGAGCGTCTCAATCCGCCCTTCCGCGGGCGGCACGCCGTGCACCAGCGCCAGGTACGTCTTCTGGACCTCGCGCGTCTTGAAGGCCTTCTGGAGGGCCACCAGGGCCTGCTCGTGCTTGGCGACGACGAGGCAGCCGGTGGTGTCCTTGTCCAGCCGGTGGACGATGCCGGGACGCAGCTCGCCGCCCACGCCGGCCAGGTCCTTCACGCGGTGCAGCAGCGCGTTGACCAACGTGCCGGAGGCGTGCCCCGCGCCCGGGTGCACCACCATGCCGGCGGCCTTGTCCACGACGACGAGGTCCCGGTCCTCGTGCAGCACGGACACGGGCAGCGCCTCGGCCTGGGGAATCGCGGCGACGGGCGCGGGGACGTGGAGCGACAGCAGCTCCCCCCCGCGCAGGCGCTGCGCGGCCTTGCCGGGCTTGCCGTCGGACAGCACGTGGCCGTCGGCGATGAGGCCCTGGAGGCGGGAGCGGGTGAGGTCCGGGAACGCGCGGGCGAGGTACGCATCCAGCCGCTCGCCCCGGGCTTCCGGGAGGGCGCGGTGCTCGCGCGTGTCGGGTGAGGCCACGGCGGAGGGCGCTACCAGATCTTCGACTTCACGTGCGCCTTGGAGCGCAGCACGATGTCGTTGATGGCGCGCTCGAAGAAGTTCGCCTGGGTGCTGATCTCCGCGCTCACGCGGCTCTTGTAGAGCGCGCGCCCCTCTTCCAGTTCCTCCTTGAGGACCTCGAAAAGGTTGTCCTGCTCGATGCCCTTGATGATCTTCTGCTCGTTGTAGAGCGAGATATCGGAGGCGATCGCGCGAGCGAGTCGCATCGCCTTGACCTTTTCCTCTTCCGTCATCGTGCCACTACTTAGGCACCCACCCCGTGCGAGTCAACTTTTCCCGTCGCACGGGAGGGTGCCCGGCCGCCGCCGGGTCAACGGCCCGACTTGGCGGGTTTCTCGGAGAACAGCGCCAGGTAGCTCTTGGACACGCGCAGGGGGTCCAGGCCCAGCTCGCGGGCGAGGTTCATGAGGATGCCGCGCAGGTACACGGTGGTGGGGAGCGCGGTGTAGCGGTCCGCCTCCACGTTCTCCAGGTGACGCACGGAGATGCGGGTCCGGTCGGCGAGTTGCTGGATGGACAGGCCGCGGGCCTCGCGGACGCGGCGCAGCAGCTCGCCGTTGAACTCGGCGTCGGCGGGGATGTCCACGCCCCGGGGGCGGGCCTCGCGGACCTTGGCGGCCACCTGGGCCAGCGCGGACTCGGCGGTCGCGATGGCGGAGTCCTGCGCCAGGACCTGGGCCTCCCCGAGCTTGCGGACCGTGGGGCCCTTCACGCTGCCCGGCCCCGTGGGGCCGTGGGCGCCAGGACGCGAGTCGATGGGGCGCGACGTCAGGGGCCGCACGGCGGCGCGGGAGGCACCCGTGGCCGGGGTCCGGGCCAGCGCGGTGGTGCTGGCGTCCGGGGCGGGGTTCGGATCCGACTCGCCCTGGGTGGTCGTCACGGCCGCCGCGCTGGTGGCGTCCGGCGTGGGGCTCGGGGCCACGGCCGCGGGCTCCGGAGGCGCCGTCACCGCGCTGGCCTCTGGAGCGGACCGCGAGGCCGGGGCCTCCGTCGAGGCTTCGACGGCGGGAGCCTGGGGAGCGTCCTCGGAGACCGGCGGGCTCGAGACGGCGGGAGAAGGAGCCGCCTCCACGCGGTCCGGGGCCGTGGCGGATCCGTCAGCGACCGGCGCGGATCCGGTGGACCCCGTACCGACCGCGTCGGTGTTCACCGGGGAACCCACGGGCGCGGTGGCGGCCTCGTCAGCATCCACCGTGGAACCCGCGAGCGCGGTGGCGGAACCGTCGGCGGCGGGCACGGGGGTGGATCCGGTCGCGCTCGCCACGGGGGCCGACAGCGCCGGGGCGGCGGCCTCCGTGCGCTCCGGGGTGGAACTTGAGGAGGCCTGCGCCGCCACGTCCTGCGCGGGAGCGGACGTGCTGGACGCCTCGGCCTCCACGGCCTTCGGCTCTCCGGACGGCTTCGCGTCCACAGCGGGCGCCGGAGCTTCGGCGGCTCCCCTGCCCTGCCCGCGCAGCGGACCCGCCGGGACATAGACGAACGACAGGCTCCGGGTGAACGAGGCACGGAAGGCCTCCACCACCGCCACGCCCCCCACCCTCACCGGCTCGGGGGGCACGCCTGGAGCGTCCTTCGCCGAGGACTCCTGCCGCTTCGACTCCTCACCCCGCATCCGCTCCTCGCTCTTTCCGGGCGTCTCGCTCGCGCGCGGCGCCTCCCCTTCCGTGTCGCTCACGGACGCCGCGGCCTTCAGTCGCGACTCCGCCTCCAACCGTTCGGCGTCCACCGCGCCCGCGGCCTTCGCCAGCGCCGCGGCGGCGGTGGCCAGGGCCTCCGCGACCCGCGCGGCCGAGTCCACCTTGTCCGCGGCATCCGCCGTCACGGCCGCCTTCGCGAGCCGCTCCGTGGACAGCCCGATGGAGCGGTCATACTCGACGCGCAGGTCCGCGTCGGTAAGCATCTCCATCGCTTCGTTCATCCGTTCACGCAGCGCGTCCACCTGGTCCGGATCCCCCAGCGCGTACACCGCGATGGACTCCGGTGAATACAACTCCATCAGGCGCTCGTGGGCCGCGCGGATCTCCGCGTCGGAGGCCGTGGGCGGCACCTCCAGGAGCTCGTAGTAGGTCTGCTGCGCGAAGGGCTTCATGGGATGGCGGACTCGGGGGAAGGGCCGTCGAGCGTCAGGATGCGCGCGGCGATGCGCTGGAGCCCCTGGGCCACCGGCGAGTCGGGCCGCTCGATGAGCACCGGCTTGCGCTTGCGCACCGCGCGCCACGCCTCGTCGTCGTAGCGCAGGGCGCCCAGGTCATCCATGTCGATGCCGAAGAACTTCTTCCACGCGGACACCATCGCGGCGCCCACCTTCTCGTCCGCGTCCGTGCGCGCCTGGTTCACGACGAGCCGCACGCGGAACGCCGCCAGCTCGCGCTCCAGCCGCTCCGCGTCCGAAGGGGCCTTGCGCCGCACCTGCGCGACGACGTCGTGCAGCGTCCGCAGGGCGCCCTCGCGGGTGGACAGCGCGCCTTCGACGAGGTCCTGGATGCCGTAGCGCGCCTCCGTCTGCTGGAGCTTGCGGAAGAAGGCCGCCTTGACGAAGCGGTACGCGTTCTCCACGGACGTGGGCTCCGGCAGCACGACGAGCAGGCCGTGGTCCGCGATGAGGAAGAAGTCGAGCGTGTTGAAGCTGGTGCCCGCGCCCAGGTCCAGGATGAGGTAGTCCGCCGTCGTCTGCGACAGCAGCGTGCGCAAGAGCTTCTGCTTCTGCGCGTACTTGAGGTTCGCCGCGTCCAGCGAGTCCTGCGCGCCGGCGATCAGCGACAGCCCGGGCACGCCAGTGGAGACCATCACCTCTTCGAGGTTGGCCTTCCCGCGCCGGAGGAAGTCCGACAGCGTGGCCTCCGGAGGCCCCACGCCCAGGCACGTGTGCAGGTTGGCGCCGCCCAGGTCCGCGTCCACGAGCAGCACCTTGTGGCCGGCCTGCGCGAGCGCGACGCCCAGGTTCGCGGACACCATCGACTTGCCGATGCCGCCCTTGCCGCCGCCCACCGCGATGATCCGCCGCGAGCGGGCGCGCCGCGCGAGGCCCGCGGGCCCTGCAGGCGACACGTCATTGGCCGCACGCGGCGAAGCGCCAGCAAGCGAGGCGGGAGCGGATGGAGGCAAGGGGGCGGGCTTCACGAAGGCTCGCATCAAAGCCCGTCCTACCGCCCGAGTCGACACCCCGCCATTTCACGGCCGTTCCCCACGGCCCCGGTGCCCGCGCCCCGGCGCCAGGAGGCTCGGGGAGCAGGCGGCCGGGGAACCGTTCGCTGTCACTCGTCGAGCAGCTCGACGTTCCAGTACGACACGTCCGCGAGGTGCAGGAACGGCAGCCACTCACGGTAGGTGACCTTGCGGATGGCGCCGCGGAACAGCGGCGTCCAGCGCGGGCGCACGGGCTTCTTGAGCAGCCGCATGCCGGCCTGCTCGGGCGTGCGTCCGCCCTTCTTCAGGTTGCAGGGGACGCAGGAGCACACCACGTTCTCCCACGTCGTCTTGCCCCCCTGGGTGCGCGGGTTGACGTGGTCCAGGTTGAGGTCGCTGCGGGGCAGCTGCTTCGCGCAGTACTGGCAGGTGTCGTTGTCGCGCGCGTAGATGTTGAGGCGCGAGAAGCGCACCTTGGCGCGCGGCAGGTGGTCATACGCGCCGAGCACGAGCACGCGCGGGACGCGGATGGTGCGGTCGATGGTGGTGATGCTGTCCTGGGTGGCGCTGAGGGCGGCCCAGTCCTCGAACTCATACAGGCGGTACTGCTCGTCGATGGCTTTGGCGACGCCCTGATACAGCAGGGAAAAAGCCCGTTTGACCGACGTCACGTGAACCGGCTGGTAGTACCGGTTTAAAACGAGCACGGCGCTGTTGATCATGGCTGGTTTCCCGAACGGGCGGCCGCCACAGCCTGCGCGACCTGCCCCAGGTCCTCCTCTGAGAGACATCGGACGTCGAGAACAACCTCGTCATCCGCAATCCTGCCAATAACGGGCACCTCGGCTTCGCGCAGACGTTCCAGGAATACTTTCGGCGCTTCTACGGTGAGGCTGCAAGCGTAGGAAGGCAACCGGGCCAGAGGCATGGCACCTCCACCCACCTGTCCATCCACGGACACGACCCGGCCCACGACGCCGCGCGCCGCGAGCAGGGCCGCCAGCCGTTCGGCACGGGCTTGCAACAAAGCTGGCTGCTGGGTGAGCAGGCTTTGGGTGGGGACCGCGTCCGGGCGGCCATCCCGGTACAGCTCCAGCGTCGCCTCCAGGGCCGCGACCGTCATCTTGTCGACACGCAGCGCGCGTGTGAGCGGGTGGGATTTGATGCGCTGGAGCAGGTCCCCGCGGCCGACGATGACGCCTGCCTGGGGGCCCCCGAGGAGCTTGTCGCCGGAGAAGGCAACGACGTCCGCGCCGTCGCGGATGGCCTGGCCCACGGTGGGCTCCGGAGTGAGGCCCGGGCCGGACAGCGGCACGAGCGCGCCGGAGCCCAGGTCCTGGAAGACGGGCACGTCACGGGAGCGTCCCAGTTCGGTGAGTTCCGCGAGGGACGCCTCTTCCGTGAAGCCGACGAGCGCGAAGTTGGAGCGGTGGACCTTCACGATGAGGCCGGTGTCCGGGGTCAAGGCGTTGGCGTAGTCCGCGCGGCGGGTGCGGTTGGTGGTGCCGACCTCCACGAGCTTCGCGCCGGACTGGCGCATGACGTCCGGGATGCGGAAGCCACCGCCGATTTCGACGAGCTCACCGCGGGACACGACGCACTCACGGCCGGAGGCCAGCGCGGCGAGGACGAGCAGCACGGCGCCCGCGCAGTTGTTGACGACGATGGCGTCCTCCGCGCCCGTGAGCGTGCGCAGGTGGCCGATGAGGGGCGCGTAGCGGCTGCCGCGCTCCCCTTCATCCAGGTCGTATTCGAGGTTGGAGTAGCCGCGCGCCACGGCCACGACACGCTCCACGGCTTCCGGGGCGAGCGGCGCTCGGCCCAGGTTCGTGTGGAGCACGACACCCGTGGCGTTGATCACGCGCCGCAGGTTCGGCGTGGCCAGGGACGAGAGCGCCGCCTCCACGTCCGCGTCCTCGAAGGGACGCGGGTCTCCCGCGAGCAGCCTGGAGCGCACGCGTTCGACGGCGAGCCGCAGGGCCGCTACTGCACGGGCATGAGGAAGATTCGCGAGCCGGGGCTCCAACGACGGCCGCCGCAGGAGTTGTTCAATGGAGGGAAGGCCACGCAGGAGCGCGTTCTTGCCTTCGGGGGGGTTCGACACGGCACCCATGGCTCCGGAGTCTACCCGGACCTCCGTGCCCGCGGGCATGCCCCACGGCTTTTCCCCATCGCAAAGCCATACATCAATGCCAGACATCTTTCTCCTGCAAGGGCCTGGTTGGCGTTCGCTCAACCGGGGACACCGTTCCGCTGTGCCTGCAATGGCCGCCTCCCCCTGGGTCAAAACCCGCTGTCCACTGGCCCTGTCGGAGCCCGGGATGTTTCGTGAGACATTCGCGGGGTTCTCAACGTTTTCATGCCCTCCAGGGCGATGATGGAAACCATGACGTCACCCTCGGACGACAAGCGGGCCCTGCTGGCGAAGCTCCTCCAGGAGAAGGTCGCGGCCCCCAGGCGCGCTCCGCTCTCCTTCGCGCAGGAACGGATGTGGTTCCTCGAGCAGTGGAGCCCGGGTGGAGCGTCGCTGAACATGCCGGTGGCCGTGCGGCTCACGGGCGAGCTCCAGGCGCCGGTGCTCCAGCGCGCGCTCCAGGCGCTGGTGCTCCGCCATGAGGCGCTGCGCACCACCTTCTCGCTGGCGGACGGACGGCCCGTGCAGGTCGTCGTCCCCACGCTGGAGGCGGCGCTCCCGGTGGAGGACCTGGAGGCGCTTGCCCCGCCAGAGCGGGAGGCCCGGGCCGTCCAGCGCGTCGCGGAGGTGGCCCGTGAGCCCTTCGACCTGGGACGGGGGCCGCTGTTCCGGGCGCGCCTCTTCCGGCTGTCCGCGCGCGAGCACCTGCTGCTCTTCGCCATGCACCACGGGGTGTCGGACGCCTGGTCCATGGGCGTCGTCGTCCGCGAGCTGACGGCGCTCTACGCGGCCTTCCTGGAGGGGAAGGCCTCCACTCTGCCGCCGCTGCCGTTGCAGTACGGCGACTACGCCGGCTGGCAGCGCCGGACCCAGGAGGGCGCGGAGGCGGAGGCGCGACTCGCCTGGTGGCGCGAGCGTATCGACGCCCACGCGCTGCTGGAGCTGCCCACGGACAAGCCGCGTCCGGCGGTGCTGGGCACGCGCGGCGCGCGCGAAGCGCTCCAATTGCCCGCCGCGCTCACCGCGGACCTCAAGGCCTTCGCCCGGAAGGAAGGCCGCACGCTGTTCGTCACCCTGCTGGCCGCGTTCCAGACCCTGCTCCACCGCTACACCGGCCAGGAGGACCTCGCCGTCGGAACGCCCGTGGCCAACCGTCCCCGCGCGGAGCTGGAGGGGCTCATCGGCCTGTTCGTCAACACGGTCGTCCTGCGCACGGACCTGTCGGGCGCCCCGTCGTTCCGGGAGCTGCTGGCGCGGCTCCAGCCGGTGGCGCTCGACGCCTTCGCCCGCGAGGAGCTCCCCTTCGAGCGGCTGGTGGACGCCCTCAAGCCGGGCCGCGACCCGAGCCGCGCGCCCCTCTTCCAGGTGATGTTCGTCCTCCAGAACGCACCGCTGCCGCCCCTGGAGGCGCCCGGCCTGCAACTGGAGGCGCGTCCGGTGGACACGGGCTCCGCCCAGTTCGACCTGACGCTCATCGCCGAGGACCTGCCCCAGGGGCTGCGCCTCACCGCAGAGTACGCCACGGACCTGTTCGAGCCCGGCACCGTCCGCCGGATGCTGGCGCACCTGAGCCGCCTCCTGGAGGGCGCCCTGGCCGCGCCGCAGGAGCCCCTGTCGCGGCTGCCCCTGCTCACCCCGGACGAGCGCGAGCAGGTGCTGGGGACGTGGAGCGGCGGCAATGCGCCCTACCCGCACGAGGACGGCCTGCACACCCTCTTCGAGGCCCAGGCGCGCCGCACGCCCGACGCCGTCGCGCTCAGCTTCGAGGGGGAATCGCTGAGCTTCCGGCAGCTGGACGCTCGCGCCAACCAGTGGGCCTGGCACCTGCGCGGGCTGGGCGTGGGGCCGGAGACGTACGTCGGGCTGTGCGCCTCGCGTTCGTTCGACATGGTGGTGGGCATGCTCGCGACGCTCAAGGCGGGCGGCGCGTATGTCCCGTTGGATCCGACCTATCCCGCGGCGCGGCTGGCCTTCATGCTCCAGGACTCCGCCGTGAAGGTGCTGCTGGCCCACCGGCCCCTGCTCGCGGGACTGCCTCCCGCGCCGGGCGCGCGCGCGGTGTGCTTCGAGGACGGGGCCCCGGACGCGGACACCTCGCGGGCGCCCCCTGGAACGCCGCTACCGGACGGCCCCGCCTACGTCATCTACACCTCCGGCTCCACCGGCCAGCCCAAGGGCGTCGTGGCCACGCACCGCGCGGCCTGCAACCTGGTGGTGCACGAGGCGCGCGTCAGCGAGCTGGGCCCGGGCTCGCGCGTGCTCCAGTTCTCCAACCCCGGCTTCGACGTGTCCGTGGAGGAGATCTTCGCCACCCTCACCGCCGGCGGCACCCTGTGCCTGGCGCCGGTGGAGCGGCTGATGCCCGGCGAGCCGCTGCACCAGCTGCTGAAGCAGCAGGCCATCACCGTGCTCAACGCCACCCCCACGGCGCTCGCGGCCACCGACGCCACGGGCCTGCCCGCGCTGCGCACCGTCTTCTCCGGCGGCGAGGCGTGCACCGCGGAGCTGGTGGCGCGCTGGGGCGAGGGCCGGCGCTTCATCAACGGCTATGGCCCCACGGAAGTGACGGTGACGGCCACCGCGACGGAGGTCCGCCCGGAGGGCCGCGCGCCGCCGCTCGGCCGCCCCATCCCCAACGTGCGCGTGTACGTGCTGGACGCGCGGCTGTCGCCGGTGCCGGTGGGCGTCCCCGCAGAGCTGTGCGTGGGCGGCGTGGGCCTGGCCCGCGGCTACCTGAACCTGCCGGGCACCACCGCCGAGCGCTTCGTGCCGGATCCCTACGCGTCGGAAGCCGGCGCACGCCTCTACCGCACGGGAGACCGGGTGCGCTGGCGGGCGGACGGGGAGCTGGAGTTCCTGGGCCGGCTGGATGGCCAGGTGAAGCTGCGGGGCTTCCGCATCGAACTGGGAGAGATTGAAGCGGCGCTGCGTCAGCACACCGCGGTGGAGGAGGCCGCCGTGCTCATCCAGGACACGCCCGCGGGGGGCCAGCGGCTCGTCGCGTGGCTCGTCCCGGCCACGGCGGGACCACCGCCCACCGCGAAGGCGCTGCACGTCTTCCTCCAGGAGCGGCTCCCGCCGCACATGGTGCCGTCCGCCTTCGTCGCCGTGCCCGCGTTCCCCCTCACCGCCAACGGCAAGCTGGACGTGCGCGCGCTGCCGCCGCCCACGTCCGGGCAGCTGGACTCGGGGCGCACGTTCGAGGCGCCGCGCACGGAGCGGGAGGAGCAGCTGGCCCGGCTCTGGAGCGAGGTGCTCCAGGTGGAGCGCGTGGGCCTGGATGATCCGTTCTTCGAGCTGGGCGGCAACTCGCTGCTCGCGCTGCGGCTGCACCAGCGGCTGCGCGCGGAGCTGGGCGTGGAGCTGCCGCTGACGGTGCTCTTCCAGCACTCCACGGTCCGGGCCCTGGCGGAGCGCATGGCGCAGGGCGGTGGCTCCGACAGCGGCGCGAAGTCCGGACGCGACCGGTCGCGCCGGCGGCAGGCGTTCGCGCGCAGGATGGTGGCCGCGCCCGCGCGGGACGAGGACGACCCGGACCTGGAGCCGGAGCTGGACCTGGAGCGGGACGGGGATGGCGATGTCTGAGGAGACGGCGGACACGGTGGAGCGCATCGCCATCGTCGGCATGTCGGGACGCTTTCCGGGCGCCCCCACGCTCGACGCCTTCTGGGACAACCTCCGGCGCGGCGTGCACTCCCGGCGCGAGCTGACCGAGGCGGACCTGGAGCAGGCCGGGGTGCCCAAGGCCCAGCGCGAGCGGCCGGACTGGGTGCGCGCCGCGTATCCGCTGGACGCGCCCACGCACTTCGACGCGGGGTACTTCGGCTACAGCCCGCGCGAGGCGGAGGTGCTGGATCCGCAGCAGCGCGTCTTCATGGAGACGGCGCTGGAGGCCCTGGAGGACGCGGGCTACGACCCGGAGCGCTTCCCGGAGGCCATCGCCGCCTTCGCGAGCACCAGCACCAGCTCGTACCTGTTCCAGGCCCTGCTGCGGCGCCCGGAGCTGTTGCAGACGGTGGGCCTGTACAACCTGTCGCTCGCCAACGACAAGGACTTCGTCGCCACGCGCACCTCGCACCGGCTGGGCCTGCGGGGGCCGAGCGCCACCGTGCAGACGGGCTGTTCCAGCGCGCTGGTGGCGGTGCACCTGGCCTGTCAGAGCCTCCTGTCGGGTGAGTGCGAGATGGCGCTCGCGGGCGGCGTCTCCGTGGCGTTCCCGCAGGCGGCCGGGTATGCGTACCAGCCGGGGATGATCATCTCCCCGGACGGGCTGTGCCGCGCGTACGACGCCCGCTCGCAGGGCACCATCTTCGGCTCGGGCGTGGGCGTGGTGGTGCTCAAGCGCCTGTCGGAGGCGGTGCGGGACCGGGACACCATCCATGCGGTCATCCTGGGGTCGGCCGTCAACAACGACGGCTCCGCCAAGGCGGGCTTCACCGCCCCCAGCGTGGAAGGCCAGGCGGCCGCCATCGCGGAGGCGCTGGGCGTCGCGGGCGTGGAGCCGGAGGACCTCCAGTACGTGGAGGGGCACGGCACGGCGACGGCGCTGGGCGACCCGGTGGAGGTCGCCGCGCTCAACCAGGCCTTCGGCGGCGCTCGCTCGGGCACGCGGCGCTGCGTGCTGGGCACCGTGAAGGCGAACATCGGCCACCTGGACTCCGCCGCGGGCGTGGCGGGGCTGCTCAAGACGGTGCTGGCCCTGAAGCACGCGGTCATCCCGCCCACGCCCCACTTCCAGCAGCCCAACCCCGCCATCGACTTCGACGGCGGCCCCTTCTTCATCACCGCCGAGCCCCGGCCGTGGGACGGGGCGGTGAAGCGCCGGGCCGGGGTCAGCTCGTTCGGACTGGGAGGCACCAACGTCCACGTCGTGCTGGAGGAGCCGCCGCGCGCGAAGGTCGCCGGCACCCGGCGCGCGTGGCACGTGCTGCCGCTGTCCGCGCGCACGCCCCGGGCGCTGGACGAGGCCACCGCGAGACTCGCCGCGCACCTGGAGCGCGCTCCGGGCCTGGAGCTGGCGGACGTCGCGTCCACGCTCCAGCGGGGCCGCCGCACGCACGAGCACCGGCGCGCGCTGCTCTGCCGGGACCTGGAGGATGCGCGGGCCGCGCTGGCGGATCCGCGCCGCCACCTGGGGGGCTTCAGCGTGAACACGCGCCGCCCCGTGGTGTTCCTCTTCCCGGGCCACGGCAGCCACCACGTGGACATGGGCCGCGCGCTGTACGCAGCCGAGCCCGTCTTCCGCAAGCACCTGGACGCGTGTCGTGACGCGCTGGCCGCGCACCTGGACCGAGACCTGCGCTCCGTGCTGTTTCCGGATCAGGCAGTGCAGGAGGCCGAAGCGCTGCTGGAGCGGATGACCTTCGCGCAGCCCGCGTTGTTCGCGGTGGAGTACGCGCTCGCGCAGCTGTGGCGCTCGTTCGGCGTGGAGCCGGAGGCCATGGTCGGTCACAGCACGGGCGAGTACGTGGCCGCGTGCCTCGCGGGCGTCTTCTCGCTCCCGGACGCGCTGGCGCTGGTGGCCGCGCGCGGACGCCTCATGGACGCGCTGCCTCCTGGCGGCATGCTGTCGGTGTCCCTGCCGGAGGACGCGCTCGCACCGCTGCTGCCGCCGGGGGTGTCTGTCGCGGCGGTGAACGCGCCCGCGCTGGTCGTGGTGGCCGGGCCTGCCCCCTCGCTGGAGGCACTGGAGGCGACGCTGGCCGCCCGGGGCGTGAGCACCCGGCGGGTCCGCGCCCTGCACGCGTTCCACTCGGAGGCCGTGGAGCCCATGGTGGCGGGCTTCCTCCAGGAGCTCTCGCGCGTGCGCCTGTCGCCGCCGAAGCGGCCGTACGTCTCCAGCCTGACCGGGACGTGGATCACCGCCGCGCAGGCCACGGATCCACGAACCTGGGCGCGCCACCTGCGCGAGCCCGTCCGCTTCGCGCAGGCCGCGACCCCGCTGCTCGGGGGCGCGGAGCGGCTCTATCTGGAAGTCGGTCCGGGCCAGGCCCTGGGGACGTTCGTCCGGCAGTGCGCGCCCGCGGGCAGCCCTCCTACCGCGCTCACGTCACTGCCCCGCCCACGCGATGGCCAGGACGCGCACCTGCACCTGACGGAGACCGCCGCACGGCTGTGGCTTGCCGGCGCCTCCATCGACCTGGCGACGCTGTACGGCAAGGAGCCCCGCCGCCGCGTTCCGCTGCCTCCCTACCCCTTCCAGCGGGAGCGCTTCGACCTGCTCGCGGTCGCGTCCGTTCCGGGCGCCCGGCTTCCAGCCTTCGCCGTGTCCGAGGTCCCCCGCGAGGACGTCACGCCCGCGCTCGAGTGCGCGGTGCCCACGTGGCAGCGCGTCGCGGGCGCCCCCGTCCCCCGATTCGACGCTCAGCGCTGGCTGGTGCTCGAGGACGCGAACGCCCCTGGCGGCAGCATCGCGCGGCGGCTGGAAGCATTGGGCGCGGACGTGCTCGCGCTGGGACCGGGCGCGTCCTGGGCACGGCTCGAGGCGCGATGGGCGGCTGGCTCAGGGCCGGAGCACGTCGCGTTCCTGTGGCCCCTGGCTCCGGCGGAGGGCCCGGGCGCGGTGGACCGCGTGCTTCACGGGCTGCTGGAGCTGGCGCGGCGGTTGGGGCTGGCAGCGGTCAAGCGGCCCGTGACGCTGGCCGTGCTCACGTGCGGCGCTCAGGACGTGACGGGCGAGGAGCCCCTGCGCGCATGGCAGGCCACCGTGACCGGCGTGTGCCGGGTGCTGTCCCAGGAGTCCCCGGGGCTGCGCTGCCGCGCCATCGACGTGAGCGCGCCACGGCCGGAGGAAGGTCCGCGCTGGGCGGAGCGGCTGGTGGCGGAGCTGGGCGCGGGTGGACCGTCCGTGGTCGCGCTGCGTGGGCCGCACCGCTTCACGGAGTCGTTCGAGCCGGTCGTCCCGCCACGCGCGGCGACATCCCCCTCGCCCTTGCGCGAGGGCGGTGTGTACGCGGTCCTGGGGGACCTGGAAGCCGGAGGCCTCGCCGTGGCCGAGGCGCTCGCCACCACCGCGCGGGCGCGGCTGGTGCTGCTGACCGATACCGTGCCACAGGCCTCCCTCCTGGCGCGCCTCGGGGGCCTCGAGCGCGCGGGGGCGCAGGGCATGCTCCTCGCGCCGATGGGCGCGGGTGAGCCCGAGCCGCTCCTCCAGGGGCTGCTCGCCGCCGAGGCCCGCTTCGGTGCGATCCACGGCGTCTTCTTCGTGCCGGAGGGCACGGCGGGCGCGGCCAGGCAACTCCTGGCGGAGGCCACTCCCGAGGCGTGGGCACCTGTCTTCCGCTCCCGCGTGGGAGTGCTGGGCGCGCTGGCCGGGGCCCTCCAGGGGCGTGCCCCGGACTTCGTGACGGTGTGCTCCTCGCTGACGGCCGTGGTGGGAGGCGTGGGGCGTGGCGTGCTGGCCGCCGCGCATGCCGCGATGGACACCTTCGCGGCGGAGCAGAACCGGGGCCCGGGCCCGCGCTGGTACGTGGTGGACCTGGATGCATGGCGGGAGGAGGTCATCCCGATATGGCTGGGCCTGCTCGCCGCCTCGGCTCAAGGGGGACGCTGGTGGATCTCCCGCGGCCCGCCGCGCGCGGAGGAGCCGGAGGCCGGTGGGACTTCCGGGACGGCCGCGGATCCGACGGACGGCTCCCGGCCCCGGGACACCGGACGGCATCCGCGCCCGCCGCTGGCGACGCCGTACGTGGCCCCCCGTGGGGACACCGAGCGCCGCGTGGTGGAGCTGTGGCAGGAGATGCTGGGCATCGACGCGCTCGGCGTGGACGATGACTTCTTCGAGCTGGGCGGCCACTCGCTGCTGGCCACCCAGGTGCTCGCGCGCGTGAGGTCCGCCTTCGCCGTGGAGCTGCCCCTGCGCGCGTTCTTCGAAGCGCCCACGCCCGCGAGGCTCGCGGAGCGCGTGGACGCCGGAGCCGCCGGCTCATCCGCGAGCGTCCTCCCGCCGCTGATGCCCGTGCCCCGCGACGGACAGCCCCTGCCGCTGTCCTTCTCCCAGCAGAGCCTCTGGTTCCTCGAGCAGCTGCACCCGGGAGGCAGCGCCTACAACATGCCGTCCGCCCTCCGCCTGGAGGGCCGCGTCGACATGGCCGCGCTGGAGCAGGCCTTCACGGAGCTCGTCCGCCGGCACGAGGCGCTGCGCACCACCTTCCACGCGGACGGCGGCGCGCCCCTGCAGCGCATCCACCCGCCGACGGCCTTCCGGCTGGCGGTCCTGGACGTGTCGTCCCACGGCGCCCCCGAAGCGGAGGCGCATCGGCTCGCGGCGGAGGAGCAGCTGCGTCCGTTCGACCTCGCCGCGGGGCCCCTGCTGCGCGCGGTGCTGATCCGCCTGGGAGAGGCGCGGCACGTGCTGGTGGTGACGATGCACCACATCGTCTCCGACGGCTGGTCGCTGGGCGTGCTCGTCCGGGAGATGGTGGCGCTCTACCAGGCCTTCGCGTCCGGACAGCCCTGCGCGCTGGCCCCCCTGCCGGTGCAGTACGCCGACCATGCCGCCTGGCAGCGCGCATGGCTTCAGGGCGAGGCCCTGGAGTCGCGGATCCGCTGGTGGCGTCAGCAGCTGGAAGGCGCTCCTGCGTTCCTGACGCTGCCCACCGACTTCCCGCGTCCGCCGGTGGCGTCCTTCCGGGGCGACGCGGTGCCCGTCGCCATGCCGCGCGCGCTCTCCGAGTCCCTGGCCGCGCTGTGCCAGGCCGAAGGCGTCACCCCGTTCATGGCCCTGCTGGCCGGCTTCCAGGTCCTGCTCGGCCGCTACTCGGGCCAGGACGACGTGAGCGTCGGCAGCGCCATGGCCGGCCGCCGCTTCGCGGAGCAGGAAGCGCTCATCGGCTTCTTCGTGAACACGCTGGTGTACCGCACGCGCCTGCACGCGGACCCCACGTTCCGCGAGCTGCTCGCCCGCGTGCGAGACACGACCCTGGAGGCGCACGCCCATCAGGACCTGCCCTTCGAGAAGCTCGTCGAGGCGCTGCGTCCGGAGCGGGACCCTTCGCGCTCGCCGCTCTTCCAGGTGAACTTCACGTTCCAGAACATGCCCATGGGCACGCTGGAGGCGCCGGGGCTGCGCTTCGAGCCCATCCCCCTCGAGGGTGGCACGGGCCGCTTCGACCTGACGCTGGTGCTCACCGACACGCCGCGGGGCCTGACGGGCGTGCTGGAGTACGCCAGCGACCTGTTCCGTCCGGGGACGGCGCTGCGTCTGGTCACCCAGCTGCACGTGCTGCTGGATGCGGCACTGCGAAGCCCCCACCTGCGGCTGTCCGAGCTGCCCCTGCTCACGGACGCCGAGCGCCGTGAGCTGCTGGTGGACTGGAGCGCCAGCGACGCGGACTTCCCACGCGAGGCGAGCCTGCACTCGCTGTTCGAGGCGCAGGTCCAGCGCACGCCGGACGCGCGCGCGGTCGTCTTCGAATCGCAACACCTCACGTACCTCCAGCTGGACACGCGCGCCAATCAGATCGCGCACCAACTGCGCGCGCTGGGCGTCGGCCCCGAGGTCATCGTGGGGCTGTGCGTGGAGCGCTCGGTGGAGGGCGTGGTGGGGATGCTCGCCATCCTCAAGGCGGGAGGCGCCTTCCTCTGCCTGGATCCTGCCCACCCCGCCGCGCGACTCGCGCTGATGCTGGAGGACTCGGGGCTCCAGGTGCTGTTGACCCAGGACGCGCTGCTGGACGTGCTGCCCCTGTCCTCGTCCTGCGTGCCGTGCTGTTTCGACACCGACGCGGCCGCCATCTCGCGCCGCCCCACGACGCCACCGCAGGTGGAGGTCCACGCGGGGCACCTGGCCTACGTCATCTACACCTCGGGCAGCACGGGCCGGCCCAAGGGCACGCTCCTCGCGCACCGGGGTCTGTGCAATTCGGCGCTCGCGGCCGTCAGGGCCCATGACCTGTCCCCCACGCGCCGCGTCCTCCAGTTCGCGTCCCCGACCTTCGATGCCGCCGTCCTGGAGACCTTCGCGCCGCTGCTCGCGGGCGCCACGCTGGTGCTGGCCCCCCGGGAGCGGCTGCTGCCGGACGCGCCCCTGCGAGCGCTGTTGACCGAGCAGGAGATCACGACGGTCACGCTGACGCCGTCGGTGCTGGCACAGTTGACGTCCGAGGACCTTCCCAGCCTGCGCACCGTCATCTCCGCGGGCGAGGCCCTGTCTCCGGAGATCGCCCGGCGCTGGAGCGAGGGCCGCACCCTGCTCAACGCCTACGGTCCCACCGAAGCCACTGTCTGTGCCTCCATCACGCCAGGGCCTGTCCGAGCCGACGCGCCCGGCATCGGCAAGCCGTGGCCCAACACGCGGCTCTACGTGCTGGACGCGCACCTGCGGCCGGTGCCCGTGGGCGTGCCCGGGGAGCTGTTCATCGGGGGCGTGGGACTGGCCCGTGGCTACCTGGGCCGTCCGGAGCTCACCGCGGGGCGCTTTGTCCCCGACCCCTTCGGCACGGAGCCCGGCGCCAGGCTGTACCGCACCGGAGACCGCGTGCGCTGGAGACAGGAAGGGGACGTCGAGTACCTGGGCCGGACCGACCTCCAGGTGAAGCTGCGCGGCTTCCGCATCGAGCTGGGAGAGGTGGAGGCCGCGCTGCAAGCGCACGCGGCGGTGCTCCAGGCCGTGGCCCTGGTGCGCGAGGACGCACCGGGGCTGCCCAGGCTGGTCGCGTACGTGGTGCCCACCGGAGACGGGCCCCCGGACGTGGCCGAGCTGCGCGCGTTCCTCCAGCAGCGTCTGCCGGAATACATGGTGCCCGCGACGCTCGTCGTGCTGGACGCGTTACCGCTCACCTCCAGTGGCAAGGTGGACCGTCAGGCCCTGCCTTCACCCGAGCTCCGCGCGAGCGGTACTCCGGGCCATGTGTCCCCGCGCACGCCCACGGAAGTGCGGCTCGCGGCGCTCTGGGCGCCGCTGCTCCAGGTGGAGCAGGTGGGCGCGGAGGATCACTTCTTCGAGCTGGGAGGCCATTCGCTGCTGGCCACCCAGCTCGTCTCCCGGATCCGCGCGGACTTCGGCGTGGAGCTGGCGCTGCAAGCCCTCTTCGAAGCCCCGACGCTCTCCGCGCTCGCACGCAGGCTGGACGCCGCCCGGCCCGAGGACGCCTCGCACGCACCGCCCCTGCTCCCGGTGCCGCGCACGGGCGCCCTGCCGCTGTCCTTCGCGCAGCAGCGCCTGTGGCTCATCGAGCAGATCGAGCCCGGTGGCACCGCCTACAACATCCCCACGGTGCTGCGCGTCCGCGGACGTCTGGACCGGAGCGCGCTGGGCAGGTCCTTCAGCGGGCTCGTCGAACGGCACGAGTCCCTGCGCACCGTCTTCGCCACGCACGACGGCGAGCCCGTGCAGGTCATCCAGCCTCCCACGGAGTTCGCGCTCCCAGAGGTGGACCTGTCGGACGCGCCGAACGCGGAGCGCGCGGCCCGGGTCCGGCAACGCGCCGAAGCGGAGACGCAGCGTCCGTTCAATCTGGCGGAGGGGCCGCTCCTGCGAGCCCTGCTGCTGCGAGTGGGCGAAGAGGAGCACGTGCTGGTGGTGACGATGCACCACATCGTCTCCGACGGCTGGTCCATGGCCCTGCTCGTGCGCGAGGTGGCCTCCCTCTACGCGGCCTTCTCCTCGGGCCTTCCTCCCTCGCTTGCGCCCCTGCCCCTCCAGTACGCCGACTTCGCCTCCTGGCAGCGGCGGTGGCTGCAAGGCGACGTCCTCTCGCGCCAGCTCGACTTCTGGCGCCAGCACCTCCTGGGGGCTCCCGCCCTGCTGGAGCTGCCCACCGACAGGCCCCGCCCCGCCGTCCAGTCCTCTCGCGGCGCGTACGTCCCCGTCCAGCTTCCCCAGCCCCTCACCTCCCGCCTCCTCACCTTCTGCCAGCAGCAGGGCGCCACCCCCTTCATGGCCCTGCTCGCCCTCTGGCAGTTGCTCCTCTCCCGCTACTCCGGCCAGCACGACCTCAGCGTCGGCGCCCCCATCGCGGGCCGCACCCGAGCCGAGACCGAGGGCCTCATCGGCTTCTTCGTCAACACCCTCGTCCTGCGCTCCCGCATCTCCCCTCACCTCTCCTTCCGTCACCTCCTCTCCCAGGTCCGCGCCACGACGCTCGCCGTCTTCGAGCACCAGCACCTCCCCTTCGAGAAGCTCGTCGAGGAGCTCCAACCCCAGCGCTCCCTGCGTCACTCTCCTCTCTTCCAGGTGATGTTCACGCTGAGGAACACGCCGGACGCCGCCATCCAGGTGGACGGGGGCGCGTCCGCGCTGGAGCTGAGTCCAGTGGAGTCGGACGTCGTAGCCGCGAAGTTCGACCTGAACCTCTCGCTGGCGGAGACACCCGAGGGCCTGGCCGGGGAGATCCTCTACCGCACGGACCTGTTCGACGCGGCCACCCTCGTCCGCATGGGCGAACACCTGCGCACGTTGACGGAGGCCGCGCTCGCCGCGCCGGATGCACCGGTGGGCGGCCTGTCCCTGCTGTCCGCCGGGGAACGCGCGCGGTTGCTGGAAGGCTTCAACGCGACCTCGGAGGCCTTCGTCGCGCCGGGCCCCCTGCACGCGCTCATCGAGGCGCAGGCCGCTCGCCACCCGGAGCGGCCCGCGGTGGCCTGCGGTGATCAGGTGCTCACGTATGGAGCGCTGGACACGCGCGCCAACCAGTTGGCGTGGCGGCTGCGCGCGCTGGGCGTGGGGCCCGAGGTGCGCGTCGGGCTGTGCCTGGAGCGCTCGGTGGACATGGTGGTGGCCCTGTTGGGGGTCTGGAAGGCCGGGGGTGCGTACGTCCCGCTGGAGCCGTCCCAACCCGCGCGGCGGTTGCGGTCCCTGGTGGAGGAGGTCGCGGCGCCCGTCGTCGTGACCGCGTCCCGTCACGCGGAGGCCTTCACTTCGCTGGCCACGCAGGTGGTCCGGATGGACACGGACGCGCAGGAACTCGCGGCCCAGCCACGGGAAGCGCCCATCCACGGCGCCACCGCGCGGTCCCTGGCCTACGTCCTCTTCACGTCGGGCAGCACGGGCCGGCCCAAGGGCGTGGCCGTGGAGCATGCCCAGCTCTTCCAGTACGTGCGGGCCGCCACCGAAAGGCTGCGGCTGGAGGAGTGCGCGAGCTTCGCGCTCGTCTCCACCTTCGCCGCGGACCTGGGCAACACGGTCCTCTTCCCCGCGCTGTGCACGGGAGGCCTGCTCCACGTGCTGCCGCAGGAGCTGGCCAGCAGTCCCAAGGAGGTGGCCGCGTACTTCCAGCGTCACGCGGTGGACTGCATGAAGATCGTCCCGTCGCACCTCGCGGCGCTGCTGACGGCGGCCGAGCCCTGTCACGTCCTGCCCCGGAGGAAGCTGGTGCTGGGAGGCGAGTCCTCCTCGCCGGCCCTGCTGGAGCAGGTGCGCGCGCTGGCGCCGCACTGCGAGCTGTTCAACCACTACGGCCCCACGGAGACGACCGTGGGGGTGATCGCGGGTCCTGTGGAGGTCCAGCCCCAGGCACCGGTGCCGCTGGGCCGGGCCCTGGCGCACACGCGGCTGTACGTCCTGGACGAAGGGCTGCGGCCCGTACCCGTGGGCATCCCGGGCGAGCTCTTCATCGGAGGCGCGCAGGTGACCCGCGGCTACCTGGGACGGCCGGAGCTGACGGCGGAGCGCTACCTGCCGGACGTGCACAGCCCGCTGCCAGGCGCGCGCATGTACCGCAGCGGGGATCGGGTGCGCTGGCTGCCGGACGGGCGCGTGGAGTTCATCGGTCGCGCCGACTTCCAGGTGAAGGTGCGCGGCTTCCGCGTGGAGCCGGGAGAAGTCACCACGGCCCTGAGCGAGCACCCCGCCGTGAGGGAAGCCTGGGTCGTGGCGCGTGAGGACATGCCCGGGGCCCCGAGGCTCGTGGCCTACGTCGTGAGCACGGCGGAGCCCGTGCCCGCCGGGGAACTGCGCGCCTTCCTCCAGCAGCGGCTGCCGGCCTACATGGTGCCAGCCGCCTTCGTGCACCTGGAGGCGATACCGCTCACCTCGAACGGCAAGCGGGATCGCAAGGCCCTGCCCGCGCCGGAAGACACGACCCGCGAGGCGGCCTTCATCGCCCCGCGAACCCCCACCGAGGAGCGGCTCGCGGCCCTGTGGGCCGGGCTGCTGCGCGCGGAGCGGGTCAGTGTGGAGGAGGACTTCTTCGAGCTGGGAGGCCACTCGCTGCTGGCCACGCAGGTGGTCTCCCGGGTCCGCCAGGCCTTCGACGTGGAGCTGCCGGTGCGAGCCCTCTTCGAAGCGCCCACCGTGGCCGCGCTCGCGGCGCGCATCGACTCCGCCGCGCGCACCCAGGCCCCCGTGCTGCGTCCCGTCCCGCGCGATGGAGATTTGCCCCTCTCCTTCGCCCAGCAGCGCCTCTGGTTCATCGACCAGCTGCAGCCGTTGAGCGCCGCCTACCACATGCCCACCTTCGTGCGGCTGGTGGGTCCCCTGGATGAGGCCGCGTTGCAGCGCGCAATGGATGAGCTGGTGCGTCGTCACGAAGCCCTTCGCACCACCTTCGTCCAGCACGAAGGCCAGCCGCTTCAGCGCATCTCGCCCACCGCGCAGCTGCCGCTCGTCGTCGTGGAGTCAGACGCCCGTACACTGGAGTCGCAGCTGCGCGAGGAGGCTTCACGCCCCTTCCAGCTCGACGTGGGCCCGCTGGCCCGCGCGAAGCTCTGGCGCCTGGGCCCCACCGAGCACGTGCTCGCGCTGACGCTGCACCACATCGTCTCCGACGGCTGGTCCATGGGCGTGCTGGTGCGTGAAGTGGCCGCCCTCTACGAAGCCTTCTCGCAGGGCAGGCCTTCTCCCCTGCCGCCCCTGCCCGTGCAGTACGCCGACTACGCCGTCTGGCAGCGGCAGTGGCTGCAAGGCGACGTCCTCCAGGCACAGCTGGACTACTGGAAGCAGCAGCTCTCCGGCGCCGCTCCGCTGGAGCTGCCCACGGACAAGCCCCGGCCTCCCGTGCAGTCCTCCAACGGCTCGCAGGTGCCCGCCGTGCTGCCGGCCGAGACGTCCAGCCGAATCAAAGCCCTGGCCCTCCAGGAGGGTGTCACGCCCTTCATGCTGCTGCTGGGCGCCTTCCAGGTGCTGCTCTCCCGCTACGCCGGCCAGGAGGACGTCACCGTCGGCTCGCCCATCGCCGGACGTCAGCGCGGAGAACTCGAAGACCTCATCGGCTTCTTCGTCAACACGCTGGTGCTTCGTGCACGCGTTGCCCCCACCCTCTCCTTCCGGGCCTTGCTCGCGCAGGTGAAGGAGACGGCGCTGGGGGCCTACGCCCATCAGGACGTGCCCTTCGAGCGGCTGGTGGAGGAGCTCCATCCTACGCGCGACATGAGCCGCGCTCCGCTCTTCCAGGTCCTCTTCTCCCTGCAAGGCGCGCCCAACACGGAGCCCCTTCGAGAGCAGGCCCTCTCGCTGTATCCCCTGGAGGCGGATACCGCCACCTCCAAGTTCGAATTGCAGCTCATCCTCTCCGACACCCCCGAAGGCTTCCGGGGCACGCTCGCCTTCAACACGGACCTCTTCGAGGTGAGCACCGCCTCTCGCCTGGTCGCGCACTTCGGCCGCCTCATGGACGCGCTGCTGGCTCGGCCTGACGCGCCCCTCGCATCCGTCTCCATGCTCAGCGAGGACGAGCGGCGCCAGGTGCTCGTGGAATGGAACGCCACCGCATCCGACTTCCCACGCGACGCCAGCATCCACTCGCTCTTCCAGGAGCAGGCGCTGCGGACTCCGGATGCCATCGCCGTCGAGGCGGAAGGGGCGACGCTCACCTATCGGCAACTGGATGCGCGGGCCAATCAGCTCGCGCGCTTCCTGCTGACGCTGGACCTGGGCACGGAGCCGCGCATCGGGGTGTGTCTCCACCGGAGCGTGGAGCTGGTGGTGGGGCTGCTGGGTATCCTCAAGGCCGGTGGCTGCTACGTGCCGCTGGATCCTTCCTACCCGGCCCAGCGGTTGGCGTTCCTGCTCGAGGATTCGGGAGTGGCGGCGGTGCTCACGCATCAGTCGCTGACGCCAGTGCTTCCGGAGTCCTCGCGCCCGGTGGTGTGCCTGGACTCCGACGGGGAACGGATTGCACGTCAGCCGGCGGAGGCGCTCCACGCGCCCGTCCGTGCGGAGCAGCTGGCGTATGTCACGTACACGTCGGGTTCGACGGGGACGCCCAAGGGCGTGGCCATTCCCCACCGGGGCGTGGTGCGGTTGTTGATCGGCTCGCGCTTCGTGAAGCTGGGGCCCTCGGAAGTCGTGTTGCAGCTCGCGCCGCTGGCGTTCGATGCGTCGACCCTGGAGATCTGGGGTGCGCTGTTGCACGGCGGCCGGTTGGTGCTCTTTCCCCAGGCGGTTCCGGCGCTGGAGGAGCTGGGCCAGGCCCTGCTCCGGCATCGGGTTTCGGTGCTCTGGCTGACGGCGGCGCTCTTCGACCAGATGCAGCAGGAGCAGCCCCGGGCCCTGGCGGCGGTGGCGCAGCTCCTCGCCGGAGGCGATGTGCTCCCCGTGCCGCGGGTCCGCGAGCGGCTGACCCTGTCGCGCGGCCTCGTGAACGGCTACGGGCCCACGGAGAGCACGACCTTCACCACCTGCCATGTGATGGCTCCCGGAGACGTCGTGGACGGCTCCGTGCCCATCGGCCGGCCCATCGCCAACACCCAGGTCTACGTGCTGGATGCGGCGATGCAGCCCGTCCCCGTGGGAGTGCCGGGCGAGCTGTACATCGGCGGCGACGGCCTGGCGCGTGGCTATCTGGGACGGCCGGCCCTCACCGCGGAGCGCTTCGTGCCGCATCCCTACGCGGCGTTCCCGGGCGAGCGGCTGTACCGCTCCGGGGACCGCGTGTGCTGGAGCGCGGGCGGCACGCTGAGGTTCCTGGGGCGCATGGACTTCCAGGTGAAGCTGCGCGGCTTCCGCATCGAACCGGGCGAAGTGGAGGCGGTGCTGCGCGAGCACGCCGCGGTGACCGACGCAACCGTGCTGGTGCGCGAGGATGTCCCCGGAGACAAGCGACTGGTGGCCTACGTCGTGCCCGCCGAGCTGGACACCGCGCGGCTGCGCGACCATCTGCGCCAGCGGCTGCCGGAGTACCTGGTGCCGTCCGCCTTCGTGACGATGAAGGCGTTGCCGCTGTCGGCCCACGGCAAGGTGGACCGCAAGGCCCTGCCCGCGCCGGAAGCCTCACGCGGCTCCGCGGCAAGCGAGCCTCCGCGCAACGCACTGGAAAGCCAGCTGGTCGCGCTCTGGGAGAAGGTGCTGGGCCGGGAAGGCATCGGCATTCACGATCACTTCTTCGAGCTGGGAGGCCACTCGCTGCTGGCCACGCAGGTGGTCTCCCGGGTCCGCCAGGCCTTCGACGTGGAGCTGCCGGTGCGAGCGCTCTTCGAAGCGCCCACGGTGGCCGCGCTCGCGGCGCGCATCGACTCCGCCGCGCGCACCCAGGCCCCCGTGCTGCGTCCCGTCCCGCGCGATGGAGACCTGCCCCTCTCCTTCGCCCAGCAGCGCCTCTGGTTCATCGACCAGTTGCAGCCGTTGAGCGCCGCCTACCACATGCCCACCTTCGTGCGGCTGGTGGGCCCCCTGGATGAGGCCGCGTTGCAGCGCGCAATGGATGAGCTGGTGCGTCGTCACGAAGCCCTGCGCACCACCTTCGTCCAGCACGAAGGCCAGCCGCTTCAGCGCATCTCGCCCACCGCGCAGCTGCCGCTCGTCGTCGTGGAGTCAGACGCCCGTCTACTGGAGTCGCAGCTGCGCGAGGAGGCTTCACGCCCCTTCCAGCTCGACGTGGGCCCGCTGGCCCGCGCGAAGCTCTGGCGCCTGGGCCCCACCGAGCACGTGCTCGCGCTGACGCTGCACCACATCGTCTCCGACGGCTGGTCCATGGGCGTGCTGGTGCGTGAAGTGGCCGCCCTCTACGAAGCCTTCTCGCAGGGCAGGCCTTCGCCGCTGTCTCCCCTGCCCGTGCAGTACGCCGACTACGCCGTCTGGCAGCGGCAGTGGCTGCAAGGCGACGCCCTCCAGGCACAGCTGGACTACTGGAAGCAGCAGCTCTCCGGCGCCGCTCCGCTGGAGCTGCCCACGGACAAGCCCCGGCCTCCCGTGCAGTCCTCCAACGGCTCGCAGGTGCCCGCCGTGCTGCCGGCCGAGACGTCCAGCCGAATCAAAGGCCTGGCCCTTCAGGAGGGTGTCACGCCCTTCATGCTGCTGCTGGGCGCCTTCCAGGTGCTGCTCTCCCGCTACGCCGGCCAGGAGGACGTCACCGTCGGCTCGCCCATCGCCGGACGTCAGCGCGGAGAACTCGAAGACCTCATCGGCTTCTTCGTCAACACGCTGGCACTGCGCATCCAGGTGGACGGGCAGAAATCGTTCGTCCACTTGTTGCGACAGGTGAAGGAGACAGCACTGGGGGCCTACGCCCATCAGGACGTGCCCTTCGAGCGACTGGTGGAAGAGCTTCAGCCCAAGCGCGACATGAGCCGCGCTCCGCTCTTCCAGGTCCTCTTCGCCCTGCAGAATGCTCCGGCCGCGCCTCTTCGCGAGCAGGCCCTGTCGCTGCAACCCCTGGAGGTGGAGGCCGCTACCTCCAAGTTCGAATTGCAGCTCATCCTCTCCGACACCCCCGAGGGCTTCCAGGGCGCCCTCGGCTTCAACACGGACCTCTTCGAGGTAGGCACCGCCTCCCGCATGGCCGCGCACTTCGGCCGCCTCGTGGACGCGCTGCTGTCTCAGCCGGACGCGCCCCTCGCTTCCGCATCCATGCTCGGGGAGGACGAGCGGCGCCAGGTGCTCGTGGAGTGGAACGCCACCGAGGCCAGCTACCCGCAGGACTCCACCCTTCCGGAAGTCTTCGCTCAAGTCGTCGCCCGCTTCCCGGACAAGCTCGCACTTGAGTTCGGAGACGCGCGCCTCACCTACCGGCAGTTGGATGAGCGGGCCAATCGCCTCGCCCACCACCTGCGCGGCCTCGGCGTCACCACCGACTCGCGCGTGGCCATCGCTCTGGAGCGCTCGCTGGAGCTCGTCGTCGGTCTGCTCGCCATCCTCAAGGCCGGCGGTGCCTATGTGCCGCTGGACCCGAGCTACCCGCGTCAGCGTCTTGAGGCCATGGTCGAGGACGCCCGTCCGCGGCTCCTCCTCACGTCCCGTGCACTCCTGGCGAGGCTCCCTGCGGCATTGCTCTCCTCCGCGACAGCGGGCGGCACGTCCGCCACTACGAAGTCCCATGCGTTGAGCACCGTGGTGCTGGAAGACGTCCAGCTGGAGGACTTGCCCTCCCATGCTCCTGCGTCGTCCGCGCAGCCACTGAGCCTCGCCTATATCGACTTCACCTCGGGCTCCTCCGGCAGACCCAAGGGTGTCGGCACGCCTCACCGCGCCGTCCTCCGTACCCTCTTCGGCACGGGCATCACCCACTTCGGGCCTGACGCGTCCTTCCTGCTGCTGGCCCCCATCTCCTTCGACGCCTCCACCTTCGAAATCTGGGGCGCCCTGCTTCATGGCTCCCGCCTCGTCATCGCCCCGCCCGCTCCTCCCTCCCTCGAGGAGTTGGGCGCCCTGCTTCAGCGCTTCAACGTCACCACCCTCTGGCTCACCTCCGGCCTCTTCTCGCAGATGGTCGACGGCCACCTTGAAGGCCTTCGCACCCTCAAGCACCTGCTCACCGGTGGCGACGTCGTCTCGCTTCCTCACGCGCGCCGCGTCCTCGACGCCCTCCACCTGCCCGTCACCAACGGCTACGGCCCCACCGAGTCCACCGTCTTCGCCACCACCTTCCAGTTGGAAGACGCCTCGTTCCCCGGTGCCTCGCTGCCCATCGGCCAGCCCCTGGCCAATACCCGCGTCTACATCCTCGACGCCCACGGCCTCCCGCTTCCCATCGGCCTGCCCGGTGAGCTCTTCATCGGCGGTGACGGCCTCGCGCGCGGCTACCTTGAGCAGCCCTCACTCACCGCGGAGCGCTTCGTACCCGACCCCTTCTCCTCCTCGCCCGGTGCGCGCCTCTACCGCACCGGCGACAAGGCCCGCTGGCGTCCGGACGGCTCGCTCGAGTTCCTCGGCCGCCTCGACTCCCAGGTGAAGCTGCGCGGCTTCCGCATCGAGTTGCCCGAAGTCGAAGCCGCCCTGCTGCTCCACCCCGACGTGCGCCAGGCCGCCGTGCTGCTTCGCGAGGACGTCCCCGGCGACAAGCGCCTCGTCGCCTACGTCACCGCCCCGGACACCCTCGCCACCTCCAGCCTTCGCGCATTCCTCCTGCGGCACCTGCCCGAATACATGGTGCCCTCCGCCTTCGTGCGCCTGGACACCCTCCCCCTTACCGCCCACGCCAAGCTCGACCGCAGGGCCCTGCCTCTTCCCGACGCCCACGCCTCTCCTCACCCCTACGTCGCCCCGCGCACGCCCACCGAAGCACTGCTGGCCACGCTCTGGGCGGAGCTGCTCCACAAGGAGCAGGTCGGCATCCACGACGACTTCTTCGCGTCGGGTGGCCACTCACTGGTCGCCGTCCGTCTGGCCGCGAGCATCCGCGCGCGGACCGGCAAGAGCCTCCCGCTCGCCGCGCTCTTCCAGGCCCCGACCCTCGAGCAGCTCGCGGCCGTCATTGATGGCGGGCCTGCCCCGACGTCCTCGCTCGTCGTCATCCAGCGTGGAGGGACCCGCCAGCCCTTCTTCTGCGTCCACCCCGCGGGAGGCAACGTCCTCGCTTTCGCGGACCTCGCGCGGCGTCTTGGGCCCGAGCAGCCCGTCTACGGACTCCAGGCACAGGGCCTCGACGGCCGGCTGCCGCCACTGGACTCCATCGACGCCATGGCCCGGCACTACGTCGCGACACTCCGTTCCGCCCAGCCTCACGGCCCCTATCGACTGGGAGGCTGGTCGCTCGGCGCGGTCATCGCGGCGGAGATGGCACGCCACCTCCATCAGGCCGGCGAAGTCGTGGAGCTGCTCACCCTCATCGAGCCCAGCCCGGCCCACGCCGCGATGGGCGATGCCGACTCGGAGCTGGCCCTTCACTTCGCGCTGGACCTGGCCCGCCTCGCCGGACTGCCTCCGCGCCTTCCCGCGCAGGTCATCGAGGGAGGACCGGAGGCACTGCTGCACCACCTGCACGCTGAAGGTCAGCGGACCGGGCTCTTCTCCGCGGAGTCCGGACTGGAGGAGCTCCGCATCCTCCTCCGCGTCTTCACCGCCAACGTCCGCGCGCTCGCGAGGCACACGCTCGCCCCGCTTCCGGTGCCCGTCACGCTCATCGTCGGCGTGGACTCCGGCAGTCCGGACGCGCGCGGCTGGGAGTCCCTTGCTCCCCGCCTGGACGTCGTCCCAGTCCCCGGTGACCACTACACGCTGCTGCATCCCCCCCAGGTGGAGGGGCTCGCGCGCATCCTCGCGCCGCTGTTGGAGCACCCCTCCCCCGCCACCCCCCTTCAACCCGATGAGCCCCCATCCCCGCCGTCCCGCGTGGAAGGAGAGACGCCTTGAGCGCGATACGAGCGACCCCCGCCGCGATGGTCCACGCCGACGTCACCGAGTCCTCCTTTCCGGAGCTGCCCCCGGCCCTGCGGGCCGCCTTCGAGGCCCTGCCCGAGGACGAGGTCCGCTCCCGGCTGGAGGGCTTTGTCACCCTCACGCTTCAGCGGCTGCGGGCCCCTGCCTCCAGCCCCGTCCCCCCGTCCGTCCCCGCCCGTGTCATCGCCAGGGCCTTCGAGGCGCCGCTCCCGGAGGAGGGGCAACCCATCGAGGCCATCCTCGAGGATGTCGCCGAACACGTGATGCCCCACGGACGTGACAAGCGCTCGCCCACGTGGTTCGCGCAGCTGGACGTCCCGCCCACGGACTACTCCGTCTTCAGCGGTCTGCTCATCCGCGCCCTGGCGCAGGACCCCATCACCTTCTCGTCCGCGCGCTCGGGCACGTTCGTCGAGCGGCAGGTCCTCGGCTGGCTCACGTCGCTCGCGTTTCCGGACATCCCCCAGGCCGGAGGCTGCTTCACCTCCGGCGGGACGCAATCCAACTTCCAGGCCCTGCTCATCCTGCGCAACGAAGCGCTGCGCCGCGCGGGGGCGGACGTCAACGCGCTGGGGCTCGTGGAGGCGCTGTCGCGCACGGGCCACCGGGGGATGCGTGTCTTCGCGTCCGAGGCCTCGCACCCCAGCATCTTCGCCGCCGTCCGCCAGCTGGGGCTGGGAGACGCGGGACTGCACCGCGTTCCTACCGACCCGGAGGACCGGCTGTGTCCGAGCGCCCTGGAGGCCGCGCTGGTGGAGGCGCGGCGCCAGGGCCAGCTTCCCGCCGTGGTGGTGCTGACCGCGGGAAGCTCGGGAGTGGGCGCCATCGACCCCTTGCGCGAGGGCATGCGGCTCGCCCGTCAGTACGGCGCGCTCGTCCACGTGGACGCGGCCCACGGCAGCCTGATGCTCTTCTCCCAGCGCCACCGGGGCCTGCTCGACGGCCTCCAGGACGCGGACACCGTCACGCTGGATCCCCACAAGGTGCTGGGCCTCAACGCGCAGCTGGGCGGCCTGCTGGTGCGCGACGCGCGGCTGCTCACGCTGCTGGGCAAGGTGAGCCTGGACTACTTCGTCGCGAGCGAGGTGCCCGACCTGGGCGAGGTGACGCTGGACGGCTCGCGCGCGCTCAACTCGCTGGGCGCCTGGCTGCTGCTGCGCCACTTCGGCCGTGAGGGCTACGGCCGGCTCGTGGACCACCTCTTCGCGCTCGCCCGGGACTTCACGCGGCGCCTGAGGAACAGCGGCTGCTTCGAGCTCTTCCCTGACACGCCGGCCATGAACATGCTCGCCTTCCGCCTCATCCCGAAGGCCGAAGGTGGGACGCCCGAAGGGCTCGCGAGGGAGAACGCGCGCAACGACGCGCTGCTGTCACGGCTGATGCAGAGCCGCAAGTTCGCGGTGAGCTGCTACCGGCACGCCAGCGGCCGCCTGTACCTGCGGGCCGTCTTCATCAACCCGGCCTCCCGGCCTGAACACATGGCCGCGCTGGCCGACGCGCTCATCCAGCTCGCCCGCGAGGAGGCCCGGTAGCCCCGGGCCGTCGGGGGACCCGGGGGAAGGCTCCGGAGCCGCCTACCAGGCGGCGTCCACGCTCCGGTAGTAGTCGCGGAAGTACGGCACCATGCGCTCGCGGTCGTTGTCGACGACGTAGACGAACTCCGGCGGCAGCACGTAGTCGGTGCCAATCTCCTCGTAGACGGTGGTGATGGTGCGCTTGAACATGCGAGCGAACGTCTCATGCCAGCCGACCTTGGGGATGCGGATGCCGTGCTCCCAGCCGGCTGCGGCGTAGTGCCGCGCCGTCTCCTCCATGGCCTCCTCGCGCGTGAAGCGGTTGATGGGCTTGCGCTCGGGGGGGAAGACGTTCTCCATCAGGCCGTCCTGTCCCAGGATGAGGCCGGCCATGTGCTGCGCCACGAGCGGAGAGAGGAACAGCCCGTCGCGGTAGGTGCCGGAGGCGATCCACAGGCCCTGCACCGACGTCCCGCCGATGAGCGGCAGCGTGTCGATGGCGATGGGGCGGTTGCCCACCGCCGTGGAGATGAGCTTCGCGCCCTGATAGCCCTGGTGGATCTGCTCCATCATGCAGTCCATCAGGAAGAACACGTCCGACACGGTGGGCCGGTCCGCCGGCGCGAGCATCGTGTTGTTGGTGGCGCCCACGTAGACGCGGTTCGCGCCGCGAGGCACGACGTGCAGGCCGCAGGCGAAGGCGCGGTTGGGCGTGCGGATGACGCTGGGGTTGAGGGGGAAGTCCGTCGTCTCCAGCACCAGCGACGTGCCCATGCCGGGCAGCAGGCGGGGCACGCGCCGGGCCAGGTCCGGCAGCGAGTCCAGCACCTTCTGGCTCTGCACGCCCGAGGCGAGCAGCACGTGCTTCGCGGACAGCTTCTGGCCATCCGCCAGCTGCACGCCCACGGCGCGGCCGCCCTCCACGACCAACGCGCTGACGGTGTCCTCCAGGAAGGAGACGCGCGACGAGCGCACCGCGGCGCCGGCCAGGCCCGCCAGCAGGCGGCTGGAGTCCAGCGAGCCCTCATCCGGCATGAAGAGCGCGGCGGTGGGACGGCTGTCGCCGGCGGGGTGCATGCCGGTGATGTGGAGGGGGTTCACGTCCTCGAAGCGCTCCTGGTACTCCTGGAGCGTGCGGCGCATGACGGTGAAGTTCTCATCCTCGATGAGCCCGGAGCGGTTGTTGGCCACGACGAAGGTGCCGGGCGTGATGGCCAGCCGGTCCGCCTCCGGGAGCTGCGCGTTGAGGGCGGCGAGCCACGTGGGCCACAGCTTACGGGCCTGGAGGCCCAGCCCCAGCTTGATGGGGCCGTACTTCCCGGCCACGGACGCCCGGGTGATTTCACCGAAACATCCCATCATCGCGCCGGCCGCCGGCGAGGCACCGTAGGTCCGGGCCACGGGGCCGATGACCGCGACGCGGACCTCCGGGTCCCGGGCAATCAGCGCATTGGCGGTGGAAAGCCCCAGGACCCCATTGCCAATGATGAGAACGTCGAAGCTGCCAGCCATGACGGAATGCTCCTGCTCGAGGTGTGCGTCAGCCTGGGCCGCGCCCCGAGAAAGTATCACGCCGTCTTCCGCGTTACCCGGGCTCGCCGTCTTTCCCCGGACCCTGAGGTGTCACTCCTGACTGGGATTGGATGTATCACCAGCCGCCGTAGGGCACGGTGATGGCTTCCATGTAGTGGCCATTCGGGTCCTGGAAGTAGACCCCGCGACCTCCGTCATGGGTGTTGATCTGGTTCTCCTGCCGGCCGAACGGGTCCGCCCAGTGCTGGATCTTCCGGTCGCGGATCTTCGCGATCAGCGACTCGAAGACCTCCTCCGTCACCAGGAACGCGTAGTGCTGGGCGGAGATGGCGTCCTGCGTGGTCATGTAGTCGAGCGACGCCCCATCCGTCAGCTTCACCACGTGGAAGTGCCCGAAGCGCGTGGGCTCCGGCAGTCCGAGCAGCTCCGCGAGGAATCGCGCGGACGCGACCTGATCCTTCGCGTGGATGATCGTGTGGTTGAATTTGACAGACATGGCGGGCCCCCTGCGGAAGGAGCCCGCTATAACGCGCGCCCGCGCTGGAGTGCCAGCGGCCACAGCTTCGCCAGTTCAGCGCGCAGCACTGTTGCGCTGGCGTAACGCTCCTCCGGCCGCTTCCGCATCAGCTTGAGGACGGCCTGCTCGAAAGCTTCCGGCAGCTCCGGACGCAGCTTCCTCGGCGGCACGGGCGCCTCCTGCACGTGCATCAGCATCAGCGGCACGGGCTGCGCGTGACGGAACGGCAACTGCCCGGTGAGCAACTCGTACGCCACGACACCCAGCGCATACAGGTCCGTGGCCGGTGACACCTCCGCCCCTGTCACCTGCTCCGGCGCCATGTACTCCGGCGTCCCCAGCGTCGCGCCCTGGGCCGTGTTGCCCATCACGTGCGCGCTCTTGGCGAGCCCGAAGTCCATCAGCTTCAGCACCCCCGTGCGCGTGATGAACAGGTTCCCAGGCTTCACGTCCCGGTGCAGCACGCCGTGCGCGTGCGCGTGCTCCAGCGCCACCGTGGCGTGCGTCAGCCACCGCAAGGCATTGGCCAGCGTCGGGCGCCCCTCCAGCATCACCTGCCGCAGGTCCTTCCCATCCAGCAACTCCACCGTCAGGTAGTGCCGGTCCCCATCCGAGCCCACGTCGAAGACGTGCAGGATGTTCACGTGCTCCAGGGCGCGGGCGTGATCCACCTCCTGGCGGAAGCGCGTCACCATCGCCTCGTCCGCGTACGGCACCGCCAGCACCTTGAGCGCCACGCGCTGGTGATTCTTCAGGTCCAGCGCCTGGTACACCGCCGATGTTCCGCCCACGCCCAGCCACTTCTCCACCCGGTAGCGCCCCGCCACCACCTGCCCCGGGACGAGCCCCTGGCTCGCGGGCGACGGGGGCCGCGGCGTCACGGCCCCCTGGATCAACGTGCCGCCTGGAGACACGGGCGTCCGCACCTGCGGCAGCGTCGGCTCCGAGCCGTCCTCGGCCACCGCGTTGCCCGGACGCGCGTTCAGCGCCTCCGGGCCCAGGTAGGTCAAACCTCCGCTGTCTCTGTCCTTGGGCTCCACCCGTCACGACTCCAACAGCGAGACGGGGGCCGGCGCACCCGCGCCTTCGATGTCCAGGTGCGGCGTGGGCAGGTTGTACTCCGCGGCGGCGATGGTGGCCTCCACCATGATGGGGCCGGAGATCTCCGACGGCTCGCCCTGGCAGAGCACCTCCACCACGTGCTCCAGCGTCCACTTGCCCATGCGGCCCACCTCCAGCCGCGGGCCGTTGAACTTCGCCGTGTCCGACAGCGCGTCACTCGCGGAGAGCTTCGCTTCCACGGAGTCGCCCAGGTAGCCGCGCGCCAGCGTCAGCACCCGGTCGATGACCGAGTTCCAGGCCTGGAGGTGCGTGCGGTCCTGCGCCTCGTCGATGATGTCCAGGCCCACCTGCAGCCGCTCCATGCGCTCCAGGAACTGGTGCACCAGCTTGCCCCGGATGATGCGGCCGTGCTGCGGGGCGATCATCTCCACCGCGGGCGTGAGCTTCCGGATGGCCGCCACCGCGCGCACCAGCGCCGAGTTCACCGGCATGTAGATTTGATGGAACGCCCGGATGCCCGTCCAGTCGGACTCGTCCGCCCACAGGCCCTGCGCCTTGCTGTCCGTGAGGCCGCCGAAGAGGTCCCCCGTGAAGAGCACCCGCGTCTGCGGGTCGTAGAGCATCACCGCGCCCCGGAAGTGGCAGAAGGGCGACGGCACCGGCAACAGCTTGTGTCCCGTGGGCACGCTCAGCCCGGCCGTGAACTTCTCCGTCGGGATGAAGCGGTTGCGCGGCAGGTTGAAGTGGACGATGAGCCGCCAGGTGTCCTCGGAGCACAGGATGCTCGCGCGCGGCGAGTAGCGCGCGGAGATGATGTTCGCCGAGGACCCCACGTCCGGGTCCTGGTGGTTGATGAAGAGCGCCGACAGCCGGTCCATCCCACCAATCAGCGACACCACCTTCGTGTGGATGGTGGAGAAGTCGCTGCTCGACCCGGGGTCGATGAGGAGGTTGAACTCAGAGGGTTTCTTCGTCCGCGCGTCCGTGCCCCGAAACCGGCGCAGGTACGGGTTGGCGAAGAAGATGCCGCCGGGCTCACGCTTCCCGACCCAGAAGGTCTCGGGGGCGATCTCCACGGCGGTGCGGTTGAGGTCTATCTGTTGAGGGCTGGGGGCGCTGGGCTGGCTCATGGCGTGTTTCCTTCACGCAAACGAGAGGGGGATTTGCCCCATAAACCTATCAGCCTATCCCTGCCCCCGAGCCCTTTCCCTCGCCCACGGCCAGGAGGGCATGAGCGCCGCTTCTCGCTCTGCCCCCACCCGGAAATCAGGACCAATTCAGTACTCGCCAGACTCCTTGCCTGGCCGGTCGTCGAAGAGCTGCACCCAGCGTCCGTCGAAGCCGCCGTTCTGGGGCAGATACCACCCGCCCTGCAACCAGAAGCCCTGCTCCTGCCCGTCGATGTCGTCCGTCACGCCCGAGTGCACGAAGTAGTCGTGCTGCCACCAGTACGCGTTCGCGGAGGCCGGGTAGCCGCTGGCGCTCGCGCGCGTCTGGCCTCGCGAGTCCACCACCGTGCTCGCCCAGGCCTTGTCGCCGAATGAGCCGCCGCCACCGCCCGTGTCGGACGCCTTGTCGTTGAGCTCGAACGTGCCGAAGAACCACGCCTTCGCCGGGTAGCCCTCGCGGTCGTCCTCCCCTTCCACGTCGCGCGTCTTCGAGAAGAAGCGCTGCATCCCCGCGCTCACCTCCGCCTGCCCCGCCTCGTTCACCACCGGGCTCTCCAGGTAGAAGAAGCGCGGCGAGTCCGGCAGCCAGTGCGTCGCGTAGCCGCCGAACTCCCAGTGCGTGGGGAGGATGTCCGCCAGGTCCTGCAGCTCGTACGTGACGCGCTTCACGGCGGGCCAGTTGGCGGAGGTGCCGTTGTCGTAGCGGCTGGCCTGCGCGTCCGCCGTCGAGTACCGCACCGGCTGCGCGTTGAACGCCGCCACCGCCGCCGCGTCGTCCTCCGGCACGAACGCGAAGTGCAGCTTCTTTCGCCCGTCGTCGTTGTTCACGTCCGCCTCCGCCTTCCCGCCCGACGCCATCCGGCCCGCGAAGAACGAATACGGCTCCGTCACGAAGCGCAGCTCCTGCCCGTGCGGCGCCAGCAGCTTGTCGGACCACTCCGCCTGCCAGATGAGCAGGTGGCTGCCCGTGCCCGTTTGCATGAAGTTCAGGTCCGTGCTGCCCTGCCGGCGCACCACGTTGCGCTTGTGCTGCGTCACGACCGCGAACGCCACGGACTCCCCGCTGCCCGGGTTGCCCACCACGTTGCGAAGCTGGAGCTCGACGCGCTCCCAGTCGTGGAGCTGCCAGTTGCCCGCCGCGTTCTTATCCAGCGCGTGATACAGGTGATACACGAGGACGAGGTTCTTCCCCCCGTCCATGTACTCCAGCAGCGACGTGTAGAGCGTGGGCCGGATGCGCCATTTGTCGAAGGCGCTGGGCCCCGTGCGCGACGCGTCCACGTACTGGTTGATCTGCTTCCAGTGCAGCTTGTTGTTGGAGAAGTCCCCGTCCTGGTCGAAGTCGAAGCTCGTCAGCCAGTCGTAGCCGTGCTTGCCGTCGTTCGCGTTCGCGCGCTTGAAGATGACCGGCGCGTAGTAGCGCAGGAACGCCTGGCGCTGCGCGTTCGTCAGCGACCAGGCCTGCGCCTCGGCTTGCGCCGGGAAGCACAGGCCCACCAGGGTGAACAGCGCGACCGCGAGGGGAGCGATTCTCGTTCGGAGGGGGAACATGGCGGCCGACGAAACCACGGCCCGCCCCTCCCCCTCCACAAAGAATACGCGAATTCAGGCTTCAGCCAGGATTACACACTAACGCGAGGCACTGGGCATCACCGGCACCTTGGGCGCGCGGCCGTAGAGGAGCTGGTAGGTGTTGTAGGAGCGCAGCACGCGCTTGATGTAGCCGCGCGTCTCCGCGATGGGGATCTCCTCCACCCACGCGTCCAGGGGCAGGTCCGGGCTGGCCGCGCGCCAGCGGTTCACCGCGCCGGAGCCCGCGTTGTAGCTGCCCACCGCGTAGGGCGTGTGGCCCTTGAACTGTTTGATCAGGCCGCCCAGGTAGTGCGCGCCGAAGCGGATGTTCAGCTCCGGCTGGAGCAGCGAGTCCACGGTGAACTTCTTCACCTTGAGCTCGCGCGCCACGCCCTTCGCCGTGGAGGGCATCAGCTGCGTGAGGCCCATGGCGCCGGCCCAGGACAGGGCCTTGGGATCCAGCGCGCTCTCCTCGCGCATCAGCGCCTGGAGCAGGTCCGGCTCCACGCCCGCGGTCGCGGTGTGCTTCTCGATGAGGTCGCGGAACGCGTTGGGATAGGCCACCTCCCACACCGGCCGCGTCTGCGCGGTGATGCGGCCGCTCAGGTCCTTGCGCAGCGCGAGCCGCGCGATGGCGTGCGCCGAGCGCGCGTCGCCGGACTGCGACAGCACCATCACCAAGAGCCGCATGGACTCCGGCGGCTGGTTGGTGCGGTTCACCAGCATCAGCTCCGAGGACACGGAGTCCGGGAAGCCCAGCCGCAGCAGCTCCACGCCCGCGCGGAAGTGCGGGTCGTCCCCCATGGGGCCCGCGAACATGGGCCAGGGGCTGGCCGCCTCCGGCACGTCGAAGATGGACGCCGACACGCGCTCCAGCCGCTTCGGGTCCAGCTCACCCAGCTTCGAGCGCGCCATCAGGCCGTAGTACGTGGCCGGGTGCTCCACCGCGAGCTTCTCCATCAGCTCCGCGGCGCCCTGGATGTTGCCGCGCTCCTCCAGCGTGCGGGCCCGCCAGTAGCGCGCGCGCTCCACGTCGTAGGACTCGTCCGCGTTGGCGAACTGCTCCTCGATGCGGTCCAGGAAGGAGAAGCCCCCGTCCTCCACCTTCGACGTGCGCGCCACCCAGAAGGCCTTGAAGAGCGCCTCGCCCAGGAAGTCGCCCTTGGGGTACAGCCGGGCCACCTCGTCCAGGCGCGCCATGGCGTCCTTGGGGCGGTTCGTCTTCACGTACAGGTCCGCCGCGTAGAAGAGCGCGTCGTCCGCGAACGAGTGGTCCGGGAACTCCTTCGCCAGCCGCTCGTAGGTGTCCGGGCCGTGCTGCTGATCCACGATGGAGCGCGACGAGCCCAGCACGTACAGCGCGCGGGCCAGCAGGTCGCGGTCCTTGCACTGCTCCACCACCGGCGTGAGCACCTGGATGGCGGCGGTGTGCTGACGCTCCTTGCGCTGTCCCTTGCCGAAGGCGAAGTGCGCGCGGCACGCGAGCGCGTCCGGCAGCTTCAGCGTCTTGAGCATCGGCTCCAGGATGGCCATGCCCTGCTTGTTGCGGTGCGCTTCAATCAGCGCCTCCGCGCGGCCCACCTTGGCGTCCGTGGGCGGCGTCAGCCCCTTGAGGCGCTTCTCCACCTGCTTGACGATGGGCGACAGGGGCTGGCTGGCCCACAGCTTCCACAGCGCGGCCTTCTCCGCGGCCTTGTCCTTCTTCTCCACCGCCAGGTCCGCCGTGGCGATGAGCGCCTCCGCGCCCACGTTGCGGCCCCAGCCCGTCATCATGCGCTGGGTGAGCGGCGTCAGCGCCTCCATGGCGCCGTCGTAGTCCTTCTTCTTGCGCAGCACGCGCGCCAGGCCCAGGCGCGCGTCCACGTACATGCGCGAGCCCTCCGGCACCTGCTTGAAGCTCGCCGCCGCGTCGTCCAGCCGGCCCTGGGACTCCAGCGCCACGCCCGCGTGCGTGAGGCAGCGGTCCTTCAGCGCCGGGTAGTCGTTGGCGAGCGCCGCCATCTCCGTCGCCGCCGCCTTGTCGTCCCCGGCCCGCACCGCCGACAGCGCGCGCAGGTAGCGCACCGGCAGGCTGTCACCCTCGCCCTCCAGCAGGGTGCGCGCCCGGGTGTACTGGCCCTTGTCGAACGCGTCCTTCGCGTCCCGCTTCTTGCCGTCCGTGAAGTACGGCGTCAGGTCCTCCAGCCCGTAGCGGCGCCCGCGGTGCACCACCGGCGTGGGCGGCGCGATGCCCGGGAAGGCCGGGTTGAACACCTGCACGTAGCCCACCGGCGACGGCGCCTTGTCCGCGTCCGGCGGCGGCGTCAGCTGCGCCTCCGACGGCGCGCTGTCAGTGCGCGTCGTGGGGGCCTGATCCGTGTCGTCATCGGCCCCCGGGCCGGCCGGAGCCGCGGAGGGCGCGGTCGGCGCCGGAGCCGTGGCGGCCGGAGCCGTGGCGGGAGTGGGGTCGGCGGGGGCGGGAGCCTGCGCGGACAACAGCGCCGCGGAAGCAAGGAGGGCGAGATGCTGGAGGGACACTTTCATTCGCGGGGGCCTCGGGGACCCTGGGAGATGCGCTCGGGCACGCCCGAGGACAACTGGGGATGGATGGAAAATTTCCAGCCCCTGACAGAGGTTAGACTGTCCGCCTGCACATGGATATCCGCACCCAGAGCGCACTGCTCGCTTCCATCATCGGTCTGGCGCTGGGCGTGTCCATGTTGTTGCGCCCCGGACGGCCCCGGGTCCTCACGCTCTACTCCGTCTTCACCCTGACGGTCGCCGGGTACTACCTCAGCCTCTTCTTCCACAGCATCTTCCCCGCCCAGGACTACCCCTGGGTGTCGCGCATCGCACTGGGGGCGACGGTGCTCGTCGTCTCCCTGGTGCCCGGGGCGGCGGTCGCCTTCTTCCTCGAGTTCCTGGGGGTCAGCAAGGGCGCCCATCAGGTCGGCCGGCGGCTCGCCCTCCTGTCCGGCGTGCTGGGGCTGACGGTCGCCGTTACACCGTTGGCGGACAAAGCATGGGCGCGGGTGGCGATGGGCGCCTGGGTGCTGGGCACCCTGTTCACTTCCGTGTCCTTGCTGGTGCACCGGGTGCGCACGACGGAGTCGCGCATCGAGCAGTTCCGGCTGGCGTACCTGGCCATTGGCGCGGGCGCTGCGGTGGTGTTCAACGGGCTGGACTTCCTGTCGCGCTACGACATCCCGTTCCCCACGCTGGGGCCCGTCTTCGCGACGCTCTACCTGTTCTTCCTGGCGCAGACGCTGTTGCGGCTGCGGCTGATGGACCTGCACGAGCTCTTGGGGAAGATCGCCTCGCAGACGGTGCTGGCCATCATCCTGGCCGCGGTCTTCACGGTGCTCACCGCGTGGGTGGACGAGAACACGTCGCTGTTCGTCTTCAACACGGTGGTGGCCGCGTTCGTCATCCTCATCCTGTTGGATCCGCTGCGCACCAAGGTGGAGGAGATGGTGGTGCGCATCTTCTTCCGCGAACGCTTCGCGCTCTTGGGCACGCTGAGCACCCTGCGCGTGCGCATGGCGTCCGTCATCGAGATTTCAGAGCTGGCGCGCGTGGTGCTGGACGCGCTGCACGAGACGGGGCGCGTGACGCACGCGTCGGTGTACCTGATGGCGGAGGACCGGCCCGGGTACCGGCTGCTGGATTCGCGCGGGCCGCTGCCGGTGGCGCTGCTGGACACGGCCGCCGCGCGCGGCGTGCTGTTCGCGGTGGCCAGCGGGCAGAAGGCGGTGCTGCTGGAGAACATCGAGCGGCGCATCTCCGTGATGCGGGTGCAGGCGGTGGAGGGCAAGCGCTTCCGCGATGAATTGAAGCGGCTCAACGACACGCGCGCCGCGCTGCTCCAGATGAAGGCGGGCATCTGCGTGCCGCTGCTGGGCAACGACCGCGTCATCGGCTTCCTGAACCTGTGGGACGAACGGGTGCCGGAGGCGTACGCGTCGGATGAAATCGCCCTCATCCTGGAGGTCTCCGAGCGGATGGCGACGGTGCTGGAGAACTCCAAGCTGTACGAGAAGATCCGCGAGCGCGACCGCCTGGCCGCGCTGGGTGAGATGGCGGCGGGCCTGGCGCATGAGATCCGCAACCCGCTGGGCGCCATCAAGGGGGCGGCGCAGTGCCTGGACCCCAAGCAACTGCCGGGCGAGGACGGCGAGTTCCTGGACGTCATCGTGGAGGAGGTGAACCGGCTCAACGGCGTGGTGACGGCGTTCCTGGACTACTCCCGGCCGCTGAAGCAGAGCTTCGGGCCCACCGACCTCAACGAGGTCGTGACGCGCACGATGCGGCTCATCCAGAACGACATGCCGGCCACCGCGGAGCTGGCGGTGGAGCTGGACCTGCGCCTGCCGCGCGCGGAGGGCGACGCGGAGCAACTCAAGCAGGTGCTGATCAACCTGGTGCAGAACGCGGTGCAGGCGATGGGGCAGCAGCCGGGCCGCATCACGGTGCGCACGGAGAAGCCGGAGCGCTTCGGCGACTTCCGCAGCGCGGGCGGTGAGTTCGTGGAGGTGCGCGTCTCCGACAACGGCCCGGGCATCCCGGCGGATCAGCAGCCGCACATCTTCGTGCCCTTCTTCACGACGAAGCAGAAGGGCACGGGCCTGGGGCTCGCCATCTGCCAGCGCATCGTGAAGAACCACGGCGGCACCATCAGCGTGCAGAGCAAGGTGGGCGAAGGCACCGCGTTCATCATCCGGCTGCCGGCGCTCCCGGCCGAGCCGGTGGAGGGCGCGCTGCCGGAGGGCACGCCCGCGCCCCCGACGCGCCCCTCGCAGCCCGCCCTGCCCGTCCCGGAGGAGCTGCGCGAAGCCGCGCCCGCCCCGAAGCCGTCGGAGCCCAAGCCGAAGAAGGAGAAGCGCCGCCGCGCGGGGTGAGCCCCCCGGCATCCCGTTTCCGGGGAAGACCCGGTAGGCTGGCGGACGCCATGCAGGCGTGCCCCTACTGCCAGACGACGATGCGCAACACCTACTCCCGGGGCCTGGTGCGCGACGAGTGCGGTGCGTGCGGCGCCGCCTGGTTCGAGGAGGAGATGCTGGCGCGCGTCGTCGGCGCGCCCACGCTGACGGCCGTCTTCGAGCAGGCGAAGGGCAAGCCCGGACGGTGCAAGGGCTGTGAGGCGTCGCTCCAGTACGTCCCGGGCTGTCCGTCCTGCGGGCGTCAGGCGCCCACCTGCCCCACGTGCGGCGCGGCGCCTCTGCCGGTGGTGGAGCTGCGCGACGTGGCGGTGGACGTCTGCGGGAAGTGCCGGGGCGTGGCCCTGGACGCGGAGGAGCTGGCCCGGCTCCAGAAGGCCGCGGAGCCGGAGCCCCGCCCCCAGCCGCCGCCCACCGCCGACTTCGAGCACGAGTACGAGGACCGGCGGAGCCTGAACCTGCTGCCCAGGGTGCGCATCGGCGACGAGCCGGCCTGCGTGACGTGTGGCCGGCGGATGGATGCGCGCTACGGCTTCGTCTGGGAGGAGCGGCTGTACTGTGGAAGCTGCGCGCCGGAAGGCTCCGCGCCGTACACGGACGAGCTGACCAAGGCCCAGCCCAGCGAGACCTACGGCCGCCGCGCGCGGCACCTGAACAACAGCGCCGCGGAGTCCGCCGTCGTGTGGCTGTTGTCGAAGATCTTCAAGTAGCCGCGCGGCTGTGACAATTCTGGTTACAAACCGGCGCCCCGAGTAGCGCATTTGTCACATTGATAAATCCATCCAAGCTGTTGCACCCTGCCCGGGCAGGACACCCAACCAGGGGGAAGATGGATGAAGTTGACATGTCTCATCGTGGCCGCGCTCGTCTCAATCCCACTTCACGCGGACGCAAAGGAAGCCCTCCAGATCCAGCTCTCGTCCGAGGCGACGAAGTTCCCGGCGGACGTGCCCGTGGACCTGAAGGTCACGCTCACGAACGTCTCTGACAGCCCGGTTCGGATCCTCGGATACCACACGCCCGTCATCGAGGGGATCGAAGCGGACATCCTCTCCGTCTCATTGGAGCGCGAGCCGGTGGAGTACATCGGCCGGCTCTACAAGCGCGCGGCGCCCACCGACCGCGACTACCTGACGCTGAAGCCGGGTGAGAGCGTCTCTGGTGTTGCATCGCTCTGGGACAACTACGACCTGGCCGTCTCCGGGACCTACACGATCCAGTACAAGACGGAGGTCTTCATCAGCCCCCGGTCCGACATGGAGCTGGCCTTCTCCAACGTCATCTCCGTGTACATCGAAGGGCGCAAGCCGCGCCCCAACCCGGATGACCTGGACGGCGAGACCAAGATCGTCGACGGCAACAACGAGAAGTTCAAGGGCTGCAGCGACTCGCAGAAGAACGCGATCATCTCCGCGCGGCAGCATGCGCTGAACTACGCGGACGACTCCTATGACTACCTGGTGGCCGGGACGGTCGACACCCGATACACCACCTGGTTCGGCGACTTCGATGGCTCCCGTTACGGCACCGTCCGGGACCACTTCCGCAAGATCCGCGACGCCGTGGACGGCGAAGACATCAAGTTCTACTGCAATTGCAACAAGGACGCGTTCGCCTACGTCATCCCCTGGGAAAACTTCAAGATCCACCTCTGCAAGGACTTCTGGCCCGCGTCGACGACCGGCACGGATTCCAAGGCCGGGACGCTGATTCACGAAATCAGTCACTTCTGGTCGGTCGCCAGCACCCGCGATATCGCGTACGGGCACTCCGCGGCCATGGACCTCGCGGACTCGAAGCCTCACAAGGCCATCAAGAACGCGGACTCCCACGAGTACTTCGCGGAAGCCACGCCGTACAGCCCCTACAATCCCTGTGCTCCGACCGTGACCTCGCACACGGGCGCGCCCATCACCGCGACGTGGGACGGGGCGAACTGCCACGTGATGAACATCCCCGCCGGAGCGTCGCCGTTCATCTACAACAACAGCTACTACGTCAACGCGGGCTCCAGCACGTCGTGTCCGGCGCCTTCCACGTGGGACGGGGCGAATTGCTACATCCTTCCCTACCCCTCCTGGAGCACCGGCTACTTCGTCTGGTCCGGGAGCCTCTACCTGACGCCTGGGCCCGGCAATGCCTGCCCCTCGCCGACCTGGTTCGACGGGGCCAACTGCTACGTCATGCCGCTGCCCTGGGGCTCGACGCCCTTCAAGTGGTCGAACAACCTCTACATCACGCCGCTGCCCTCGTGCCCCATCGGAGGCTTTGATGGCGCGCACTGCTATGTCGGCGCGGCGCCCGCCAGCCGCACGGCGTCCATCTGGGGCTCGTCCTTCTATTACAGCCACTGAGGGCCGGCCCGGACATCGTGTCATGACGGGTTGTCATTCCGGGCACCGGGCGTCCGCGACACCCGGTCCACCGCCCGGCTGAGCTCGCGCGGTGCTCCCTCTGGGGCCGCCGCTGGCCCCTGGCTTGCTCAAGGCCTCCCTGTTCCAAACAGGGAGGCTTTTCCGTGAACCGTGGAATGCAGAGGTACCTCCAGGGCCTGTCCGTCCTGCTTGTCTTTTCGTGTGCCCTGACGGCCGCGTTGCTCGTGAACCAGGGGATCGCGGTCCTGGTTGTGCCCGGCGTCCGGGACACGTGGGCCGCTGCTCCAGCGCGTTCGAACGCTCCTCCCGCTCCGGCGCTGGATGCGACGCGATTGGCGCAACTGACCGGCCTTTCGTTCGTCACCGGAGTGATGGTGGATCCGGATCGTCCGCCGGATCTGCGCCGGAGCACGCTGGGCATCCGGTTGCTGGGCACCCTGGTGTCACAGGATCCCCGGTGGTCCATGGCCTCCATCCATGAGCTTCCGGCCGGCAGCGCGCGCAGCGTGATGCTCAGTGACGCCATCCAGGGCGCCCGCGTCTTCGCCATCGAGAGGGAGCGCATCCTGCTGCTGGTGGACGGGCGGCTCGAATACATCGACGGCACGGGGAGCGTGGCGCCCGTTCCGGTGAACATCCAGCCCGGCGCTGCCCTGGGCCGGGGCATCCGCGAGACGGGCGCGGAAACCTACGCCGTGCCCCGCGAGGACGTCACCGAAGCACTCACGCACCTGGATGAACTGATGATGCAGGCGCGCGTCGTCCCCTCCTTCCGGGACGGCCGCACGGTGGGCTTCAAGCTGTTCTCCATCCGTGAAGGGTCGCTCTATTCACGGCTGGGGCTGCGCAACGGGGACGTGCTCCAGCGCATCAACGGCCTGGACCTGGACAGCCCCGACAAGGCGCTGGAGGCCTTCCACACGCTGCGCGATGCCCGGCGCGTCGAGCTGCAGATCGAACGCGGCGGCGCCCCGGTCCGGAAGGTCTTCGACGTCCGGTAGGCCCCTACGCCTGCGCCGCCGCCAGCTTCTCCTGCGCGGCCTCCCATCGGGCATAGAGGTCCTCCAACTCCTCCTTGCCCGCGCGGTGCGCGTCCATCAGCGGCTTCGCCCGGGCGAAGTCGTTGTAGAGCACCGGGTCCGCCAGCTGTCCCTCGCGATCCTTCTGCTCGGCCTCCACCTTCGCGATGCGCTCCTCCAGCTTCGCGATCTCCTTCTTGATGGGGCCCTCCACCACGGACCTGCGCTGGCGCGCCTCCGCCTCCAGGCGCTTGCGCTCCTTCTCCGACACCGGCCCCGCGCTCGCCGCTCCGCCCTTCCCGTTCGACGCGCCCGTGTCCGCGCCCTCCGCCGCCAGGCGCTGCTGCTCCTGGTGGTAGAGGTACTCGTCCAGGTTGCCCGGGTGCGACGTGAGCTTGCCGTCCGCCACCTCCCAGACGTGCGTGCACAGGTTGTTGATGAAGCTGCGGTTGTGGCTCACGAACAGGAGCGTGCCGCCGTACAGCTTCAGCGCTTCAATCAGCATCTCCGACGAGTCCAGGTCCAGGTGGTTCGTCGGCTCGTCCATCAGCAGGAAGTTGGATGGAATCAGCAGCAGCTTCGCCAGCGCCACGCGCGCGCGCTCGCCACCGCTCAGCACGCCGATGGGCTTCTCCACGTCGTCGCCGCTGAAGAGGAACGCGCCCAGCACGCCGCGCACGTAGCTCTCCGGCTTGTCCGCCGCCAGGGGCCGCACCTCTTCGATGATGGTGTTGCGGCGGTCCAGCTTGTCGGCGTGGTGCTGCGCGTAATAGCCCACCACCACGTTGTGCCCCAGGGACACCTTGCCGGTGTCCGGCGCCAGCTCCCCCGCCACCATCTTGAGCAGCGTCGTCTTGCCCGCGCCGTTCGCGCCCACCACGGCGATGCGCTGGCCCCGCTCCAGCCGCGCGTCCAGCCCGTCGTAGACGGTGAGCGCGCCGTAGCGCTTGGTGATGCCCTCCATCAACACCACGTCCCGGCCCGAGCGCTCCACTTCCGGGAAGCGGAACTTCATCGTCTGGCGCTCTTCCAGGACCTGGACCTTCTCCAGCTTGGCCAGCATCTTCGCGCGGCTCTGCGCCTGCTTCGCCTTGGTGGCCTTCGCGCCGAACCGGTCGATGAAGCCCTGCAGCTCCGCGCGGCGCTGCTCCACCTTCTCCGCCCGGGCCTGGAGGAGCACCATCTCCTCCGCGCGCTGGCGCTTGTAGTCCTCGTAGTTGCCGGCGTACTCGCGCACGCCCTCCATCTCCAGCGACACCACCCGGTTGATCTGCCGGTTGAGGAAGTCGCGGTCGTGGGAGATGAGCACCATCGCCTTGTTGGAGCGGCGCAGGAACCCGTCGAACCACGCGAGCGTGGGCACGTCCAGGTGGTTCGTGGGCTCGTCCAGCAAGAGCAGGTCCGGGTCCTGGAGCAGCAGGCCCGCCAGCGCCGCGCGCATCCGCCAGCCGCCGGAGAGCGCCTGGGTGGGCTTGGACAGGTCCGCGTCCTTGAAGCCCAGGCCCTTGAGGATGCGCTCGGCGTGGTGCCGGCCGTAGCGGTTCTCGAAGTCGTCCAGCTCCGCGTGGAGGTCCGCCAGCGTCTGCGCCAGCTCCAGCTGCTCCTCCTCGTCCGTGGCCTGGGCGAGCGCGCCTTCCGTGTCCTTCAGGCGCGACTCCAGCGAGTCCCGGCCGGGCACGGTGCTCATCACCGCCTCCACGACGGTGCCCTCCGGCAGGCCGGCGATCTCCTGGGGCAGGTACCCCGCCCGGGCCCGGCGGCTGTACTGGACGGTGCCCCCGTCCGGCTGGCTCACCCCGGCGATGATCTTCATCAGGGACGACTTGCCCGTCCCGTTGGCCCCCACCAGGCCCACCCGGTCCCTGGGACCAAGGGTGAAATTGTCCTCGTCGAAGAGGACCTTCTTTCCGTAGGCGAGGCTGATGTCCTGGGCGATGACGAGGCTCATGGCGGAGGGGGGAGATAACAGCCGGCAAGCCCTACGGGAACGGTTCTGATGCCTGCCTGACTGCCCAGGGAGCACATCTCCCCGGTTGGGCGGAAGGCGGGGCTTGCCTATACTCCCGGCACCCATGGCCGCCCCCTGCCCCCACTGCGGTAGTACCGAAGGTCAAGATCACCTGTGCGCGGCGCAGAGCCTCCAGCTCCTGGGCCAGGTCCTGGACGGCCGCTACAAGATTGAGAGCGTCCTGGGTCAGGGCGGCATGGGCATGGTGTTCCGGGCCACCCAGACGTCCGTGCAGCGCCCGGTGGCCGTGAAGACGCTCAACCCGTCGCTCGCCGCGGCGCCCCAGTTCTTCGAGCGCTTCCGCCGCGAGGCGGAGATCGCCAGCCGGCTCAGGCACCCGAACGTCATCACCATCTTCGACTTCGGCCGGGCCGCGGACGGCACCTGCTACTACGTGATGGAGCTCCTCAAGGGGGAGAGCCTCAAGGAGCTGGTGAAGCGCGAAGGGCCCATGACGCTGCGCCGCGCGGTGAACCTGCTGGAGCAGGCCACGCTGGGGCTGGCGCACGCGCATGAAGAGGGTTGCGTCCACCGCGACCTGAAGCCGCACAACATCATGGTCCAGGCGCTCGACGGGAAGGACTTCGTCAAGGTGCTGGACTTCGGTCTGGTGAAGGCGCTGGAGCAGGACGAGGAGGAGCAGCTCACCTCCACGGGCCAGGTGCTGGGCACCCCGCAGTACATGCCGCCCGAGCAGGCCGGCGGCGAGTCCGTGGACCAGCGCTCCGACCTCTACTCGATGGCGGGCGTGCTCTACTTCTGCCTCACGGGCAGCTCGCCCTACGGCGCGAACACGGTGCGCAAGGCGCTGACGGCGTCGCTGACGCAGCCCGTGCCCCCGGTGAACAGCAAGCGCCAGGGCGCGCCGGTCCCACCGGAGCTGGATGCCTTCTTCACCAAGGCGCTCGCGCCGGAGAAGGAGGACCGCTACCAGAACGCGCAGGAGTTCATCGACGCGCTGCTGGACGCGGTGGAGGGCCTGTCCGCCGACGAATTGGACGCGCACCCCACGGGCGGCACGCCGGGTGTGGAGCGAGGAACGGGCAGCCGCAGCCGCGCAGGCTCTGGAAGCCGCGCGGGTTCGGGGAGCCGGCTGGGTTCGGGGAGCCGCGCGGGCCGTGCACCCGCCACCGGCAAGACGGGCTCCCGCGCGGGCCTGGCCCCGCCCCGGGGGACCACCCCGGCGGGAGCGCAGGCCGCGCCGCGTGGGACGTCCAACGCGAACAGCCCGGCGCCGGTGGCCGCGAACCGGGCCCGTCCCCCTGCCCCCCGCCAGGTGGAGCCGGAGCTTCCGCCCCCGCCCAAGGGCATGTCCGGGGGTATGAAGGCGGCGATCATCGGCGTGCCGTTGCTGCTGATTGGCGCGGGTGTGGCGGTGGTGATGACGCGCGGAGGGGGTGAGACGACGCCGCCCCCCGTGGCGATGACGCCTCCGAGAGCGCCTGTCGAAGCGCCGCCCGCGCGTGTGCAGGAGCCGGCCGCGACGCCTCCTCCGGCGGCGCTGCCGCAGGACGTGACGGTGGAGTTCACCTCCACGCCTTCCGGCGCGGCCATCTTCGACGGGGAGGCGCAGATTGGCACCACGCCCACGAAGCTGATGCTTCCGCGGGAGAAGGCCTCCGTGCTGCGCTTCAAGCTCACCGGGCACCAGGACCAGGAGAAGACCCTGGACTACAGCCGGCTCGCGGACACGTCGGAGCAGCACGTGAACGTGCGCCTGGATCCCGTGCGCGCCGCGCCGCCGTCCCGGCCTACGAAGCCGTCGAAGCCCTCTGGGGGCAACGACCCGGGCATCGGCGTGTTCGAGTAGGCCGCGGGTTCGACTGCCGTCACCTCAATCGGCCAGGGTCATTTGCCCTCTGTGCCTTCAATCGACCGTCGGCGAGCAAGGTGAAGAGGTCACCTGCTCGCATTGCACGACGTGATTCGTCGCGGGTCAGCCACTCGCTCCGAAGGTGCTGCCTCATCCTCCGCGGAAGATGCCATCGGCGCCTCCTCCCGCGGCGCTGCCGCAGGACGTGACGGTGGAGTTCACCTCCACGCCTTCTGGCGCGGCCATCTTCGACGGGGAGGCGCGGATTGGCACCACGCCCACGAAGCTGATGCTTCCGCGTGAGAAGACCTCCGTGCTGCGCTTCAAGCTCACCGGCCATCAGCACCAGGAGAACACCCTCGTGGAGCCGGGTGCGCCCCATCCCCGGATGGGCACGAACTTCATGAACTGGGCGCGGGTGAAGCAGGGCGACACCTTGCACGGTCTCGCCCAGCTCCCCTGACGCGTTATTCGTCGATCCAGTCCTTGGTGTACGGGTCGATGGCCGTGTCCCACGTCGCCTTGGGCTTCGCGCCGCTGACGTCGACCTCGATGTACGGGTAGCCGCCGAGCGCGTTCGAGCCCAGCGTGCCCTTGGACTTCCAGGTCAGCCCCAGGGACGCATTGGTGCCGCCGCCCACCAGCGCCGCGTCGTAGACACCCTTGACCCAGAAGTACATGTAGTCCGGGTCGTACCAGTAGCCGGTGATGGTGCGCTGGGTTGTCGCGCCCTCGAGCCCCGCGAGGGTGACCTTGTGCAGGATGCCGTCCCAGTCCAGGCCGTTCGGGTACGTCCACGCGCTCATGCTCGTCACGGCGGGGAGGCCGCCGTTCTTGTCGCGGATGTTGGCGGCCGGGGACCAGTTGCCGCGGATGTGGCTGCCCCACTTGTACGTGCCCTGGCCGATGGTGCGCTCGCCGAAGGTGATGGTGCGCGTCCAGACGGGGTTGACCGTGGTGCGGGGGATGGCACCGCTGAAGACGACGCACATGGAGGCGAAGCTGGTGCAGCCCGCGCCCTCGCCGCCGGTGGTCTCACCGGGCTGCCGCGACTTGATGGCCGGCTCCATCATCAGGGCGTAGCGCTTGTCGGTGCCGCTGGTGGAGTGCAGGGTGACGCGCGCTTGGACAGCCTTCCAGGTCGCCTCGCTGAGGATGAAGTCCGCGCGGCCGATGAGCTGGGCGGAGTTCTCCACGGCGATGGGCACGCCGTTGGGGCCGCGCACGACGACGCCGATGCCGTGGTTCTTCTTGCGCAGCGCGATGTCGTTGGACGCCTCCGCGACGGTGTTCATCCGGCCCGGGTAGGTGCCGAGGATGGTGCCGCCCGCGCCCACGTTGATGACGTCCTGGGCTCCGCCCCCGCCCGTCTGGCCGGTAGGGTAGCCCGCCACGGCGGTGACGCCGGTGCCGTCCTTGTTGCGGCTGAAGAAGTCCACGTAGGCATGGCCGATGGAGTGCGACAGCCCGACGAGCTTCTGGTTGACGTGGGCGCTGCCGAAGGTCTCGCTCTGCAGGAGCGCGGCGAGCAGGGCCTTGGGGCTGGCGTAGGCGGCGTTGCTGAGCAGCGGCGCCGCGCCGTCCGCGCCGTCCGCGGGGACGAAGTAGATGCTCATCACGTACTCCTTCGCCGGAGGCGGCGGGGGGTTGCAGGGCGGGCCGTTGCCGCCGCAGACGCCGCACGCGTCCTCCTCCAGGCCGCTGCCGATGACGCCGTCGCACCCGATGCACTCCGAGTCGTCGCCGCCGCAGACGCCGCAGGCGTCGTAGACGCGGCCACTGCCCATGACGCTGTCGCAACCGGGGCAGGTGGAACCGTCGCCGTTGCAGACGCCGCAGAGGTCGTAGACGTGGCCGGGGATGCCGTCGCAGGGCGGGCAGGACGACGAACCGGTGGCGTCGCCGCCGCAGACCCCGCAGGCGTCGTAGGCGGTGCCGCTCCAGGGGATGCCGTCACAACCCTCGCAGCTGGAGCTGTCGCCGCCGCAGACACCGCACACGTCGAGCTGCTGGTTGCTGCCCATGACACCGTCGCAGCCGGGGCAGGTGGAGCCGTCGCCGTTGCAGACGCCGCAGATGTCGACCGTGTCGCAGATGGGACCGCCGTCGGAGCCGGTGCCGCCGTCCGTGCCGGTGCCCGCGTCCACGACAACGCCGCCGTCGGAGCCGGTGCCGCCGTCCGTGCCGGTGCCCGCGTCCACGAAGACGCCGCCGTCGAACCCGGTGCCTGCGTCCACCGTGCCCGCATCGATGGAGACGCCGCCGTCGGAGCCGGTGCCGCCGCCACAGTCACAGCAGCTCTGGGGGCCGTCGTAGACGGTTTGGCAGCCGCCAGCGCAGGTGGCGTCGCAGTTCGCCTTCTGCGACGCCTGACAGCTGTCCATCACGCTGCAGGTGTTGCTCTCCGGGCACCACGACGCAACCGTGGAGCCGTTCGTCGGACAGTAGAGGTGATAACCCGTCCGCGACGAACAGCCGGGCGCGCACGTCACGACGCCCGCGTCGAACACAGGGACGCTCGCGTCCAGCGTCACCGTGCCCGCATCGAGCCGGTCGGGCACCGACGCATCGCGGGTCGTCACGGCGGTGGCCCGCGGTCGCGCGGCTCCCGGCTCGTCGTCAGCGCGCTCGTCCGGTTCGGTGCTGACACCGCAGCCAGCCAGGAACATCCAGGTGATGAAACACAGAACTCTTTTCATGAAGCCTCCCCCGCGGACCCCCGCGCCTTCCAGGCGCGTGTCGCCTCGCAGGAGACCAAACATGACAAGCGGGTCTGACGGCAATGTCAAATCTAGGTGATTATTCCGTCCATGCGGTTTTTGACGCAGGGATACAATCTTTAAACACAGACGACGCGCGCTTCGTCATGGGCGCGGGGATGGAGGCGGCCCGACGCGGCACAGCCGCTCCACCTCGCCTTGTGTGGGCGGTGGTGCCACCGCGTCCTCCGCCCGGGGGCCTGCGACGCAGCGGTGCTCCGGGCGGGCCAGCACGCTCTGGCGGGTGCGCTCCAGCCCCGCCGCGCACGGGTCCAGCGCGTGGTTGTCGCACAGCGAGAACACTCTGTGGCGCGCGGTGCCCTCCCACGCGTCCAGGCAGCCCGGCGGGGCGTTGTAGGCGAGCACGCCCCCTGCGCGGTTGGGAGTGGAACCTGAGCAAGTCACGCGCCGCTGCGTAAGAACGGAGTCATTTCAAGGGTTTGGCCGCGGGGCAACGCGAGCTGACCGTTCAGCCCCTGTCCGGTACCTCTATGCCTCCCAATCACCGGAGACGGGGCACATGGAATGGTCAACTGAACAGAGGCGCTGGCTCGTGAAGGTCCTTCAACCGGAGAGGACCGTCTCGTCGCTTCCGGGCGGCGGCAAAGTATCTGCCGAGACATGCGCCGCCTTGCTTGGCCTCGAGCCGGAGACGTACCGCGCCGAGCTCGCTCAGAGCCAGAAGGGAGCAAGAGAAGCCGCACAGGGGCTGCTCGCGGAACCCGAGTTCAGCCGGATGCTGGAAACACTGCCGCTGCGCAAGAGCGCACGCCTTGTCACGTTCGGCGACAGTCACACGGCGGATCCTCAATCCTGGGCGGTCATTCTCCAGGAGCTGGTGGCTGCTCAGCGTCCCCATGATGCCGTCTCAGTGGCCATCAACGCGGTAGGCGGTGAGACGACCACGCATGGGTTGGTGCGGATAGGGACCGCCCTCCTCCAGGAGCCGGATTGGCTCATCTTCTTCATCGGCGTGAATGACGCGCGGACTCAAGGCCCGAACGCGGGCAAGACGCTCGTTGACGCCCGTGAGACTGCGCGCAACCTTGAGGAGCTTCGCTCCCGTGCTGCACAGGGGACGCAGGCACGTCGCCTGTGGGTGACGCCTCCCCCGGTCCTTGAGGATCGCGTGTCGAAGCACTGGGGGCTGTCCCGCTTCGGAGTCCACTTCCGCAACGAGGACGTCCGCCGTGTCGCGGAGGCCATCCGTGCCCTCGAGGAGCCCACGGTCGACCTCTTCGCGGCCTTCGGCGCAGCTCCACCGCCTGAGCTCTTCACGGAGGATGGCTTGCACCTTTCGCTTGCCGGTCAGCGAAAGGTCGTCCTTGAGCTCATGCGAACCTGGAGCCGCGTTCAATGACATTCTTGGTCACTGGCGCGACAGGGAATATCGGCTCTCTCGTCACCCATCGCCTCATCAGAGACGGGCATCGTCCCCGCGTCTTCGTCCGGGATGCAGCCAGAGCACGGGCGCTGTTCGGCGACGCGGTCGACATGCACGTCGGCGACCTGGCCAGGCCAGGCCCCGCTCTACGGGAGGCACTCGCCGGCAGCGACGGCGTGTTTCTGCTCAACAGCGGGCCACGCCTCGCCGGTCGGGACCGAGCCGTCGTTCAGGTCGCTGTGGATGCAGGTGTGAAACACATGGTGAAGCTCTCGACGCTGGACGTCCGGACCGGGGTGGGGACCGGCCCATGGCACGCGCGCGGCGAGGACGCGGTCCGGCAGAGCGGTATCCCGTACACGTTCATCCAGTCAGCCGCCTTCATGTCGAACGTGCTCGGTTGGGCGCAGTCGATTGCCACGGAGGGGGTCCTCCGTTCCTCGACCGGGCAAGGGAGGATCGCCTTCATTCATCCCGACGACCTCGCCGACGTCATCACCCACGCACTCACGACGGGTGAGCACATCGGAGAGTCCCTGGTGGTCACCGGACCCGAGGCGCTGAGCTACGCAGCCATGGCGGCCAAGATTGGCGCGGTCATTGGGAAGGAGGTCCGCTACGAGGAACTCTCAGACGAAGAAGCCCACGAGGCTGCACTCGCATACAGCGGTGGCCGGCAGTATGCGGACGCGCTTGTGGACATCTGGCGTGCCATCCGAGACGGCAGGCTGACGACTGTCTCTGACGGCGTTGAGCGGGTCCTCGGCCGCAAGCCCCTCGCCTTCGACCGCTGGATCAATCAGAACGCCGAAGCCTTTCAGTGAGGGGTCATGGCCGGTCCAGGTAATGGAGGACCGTCCGGATGACTTCGCCCTTGGCGCGATCAACCGTGAAGGGAGGGCGCGCCTGGGGCACAGCGTGTATCAGCGCCTCGACCAGGTGAGGCAGGACGAACAACATCCGGTCGCCCGCATGCGGGCGGGACGTCCCGACCTCGGGCGATGGAATCACCCGCTCGAAGGCCATCTGAAGGGCTTGCTTGAACCCGAGCGAGGAAGCCGGGACCGCGGCGGAGATCATCTCGTGGAGCTCAGGCTCTACGAGGTGGGCATCCGCCAGTCCTTCCACCAGGCAGGCCGCGAACTCGTCGAGGGTGCTCGAAGCGCATTGCGCCACGGCACGTTCCATTCGGTGTTTCACATCCTCCACATGGCGCTCATGGAGGGCATTGAAGATGGCCTGCTTGTCCGGGAAGTACTGGTACAGAGAGCCGATGCTGACCCCCGCCACCTCCGCGATGCGGTTGGTGGTGACCGCGCCGGCTCCGTGCCTCTTGAGCACTCTGGGGACGGCATCAAGGACGGCCTCCACCGTCTGCCGCGAGCGCTCCTGCCGCGGCTGACGACGGCTCTGCGTGCTCTCTTCGTTCTTCATCCGCGGACCTGTTCAGGGACGACCACGCAAGTGACAGCTCAAGCCACCGAACGCCAGGCGAACAGCAGTTGGAACCTTGTAGATACGTGAAAGTACGATCTGGTGCCAACAGCCCCGCGTCCCACCCTCACCAGAACCGCCACGTCGCCTTGGAGTAGAGCCAGGCCTTGGGACTGCCCACGAGGGTCACTTCCGCTGAGTGCAGGAAGTCCCCGAAGCTCAGGGGCAGCATGTAGGAGTGCACGGGCCGGAGCCTGCGCGCCACGCGGTCTTGCTCGTTCTTGGCGGCCTTCGTGGCGTAGTTGTCGACGGTGAGGCCCTGCTGCCAATGCTCGAAGAGACGCTCGCGGATGCCGCGCACCGTCTCCTCTCCGGTGACCATCGCGGTGATCTCGCCGTCATATTCCATGCTGCGGTAGGTCCAGTTCGACGAACCGACGAAGGCGACCTGATCGTCGAAGAGCGCCAGCTTGCTGTGGACGTAGGGCCATTGCGGCTTCTTCGCGTTCGCGGCGTTCCTCGGCAATACCTCACTGCCTGCCAGGTCCGTGCTGATGGGACCGTACATGACGGTCGGTGCTTCGAGTTCCGCGATGTCATCGAAGCTGCATGACTTCGTCTGACCGCCCTCGCTCCACGTGAAAGTCCCGTTCTCGGCACTCACGAACTTCGCGGTGGCCGGGTCCAACACCTGCTCTTCATCCTCCGTGGCGCCGAGCGCGATCTCATGGGTGGTGACGATGCGCACGTGGGTGAAGCGCGGAAGCGAGAGTTGGACGAACGTGTAGTACTCCATCGGCGACCAGGAGATGGGCGTGCTGTAGTACGGGTTCTTCGGGTGGGTCACGAGCACGATGACCTTGAGGTCCTTCTTCTCCGCCATCCGCTTGGAGAGCGCCGCCACGAGCGCGGGGTCCGTCAGCGCGTAGTTCTCCAGGTAGATGTACTTCGTCGCGACCTTGATCCTTTCGATGACGAGGTCGCGGATGTCGTTCTCCCGTGTGAACGGCTCACCATTCGTCGTGGCGATGGTGACCCCCGTATTCCAACCGTTAACCAGCCGCTGCGCGGTCTGCTTCTTGGAGCCGTGATGGATGAAGCCCTGGTCCTCGAGCCTGGCAGGGAGCGTGTCGCCGCCGTACCAGTACTGCTTGTTCCAGCGCCGCAGCCACTCGGTCTGGACGGCATGAGCGGCGGGGCCTTCGATGAGGACCGCCGTGTCGTGCCAGCGCTCGCCGACCAGGCCGTGGTCGGTCTTGGCCGAATAGGACTCGTTGATGTTGAAGCCCCCGAGCAACGCCTCGAGCCTTCCGGCATGGGAGCAGACGACGAACTTCTGGTGATTCGACGCGGTGAGGCCGTGCTGCGCGAGCCAGTTCGGACTGTAGGACTCGGCGTAGACCTGCATGTTGGGCGTCGAGCGCGCCCGGAACGACAGCGCCTCCGAGAAGACGCGGGCGCCTCCGCCAAAGCGCAGGAGCCCGGAGTCGAGCGGCTCGTAGCGGATCAGCCCCGTCAGGCTCCCTGCCCAGCGCAGCCAGTTGTAGGGAACACTGATGAGCTTGCGAGGCCACTCCACCGGATTGGCGCCGTTCCAGAGAACGAACTTGACCGGATGCCCCCGCTGCGTGAGCGAGGTGATGGCATTGATGAAGGTGCGGCCCGCGACCCGCGTCGACCTGCTGCCCTGCTGGACGGTCACGGCTGGCAGCTGCGTGTCTGGCTTGCAAAGCCACATGGCCACGAGCACGTACGTCAGCGGGTCGGGATCGAGGAGCTCAATCCGGCAGAGCTGACGGTGCAGCTCCTCGAAAAACTCCTCATCCAACAGGAAGCGGACCCTGTTGCCTTTCGTGGCGTTTCGCATGGTCCTCCAAGTAGTGGCCCACGCTTCACTTTGAGTCAACACTTGAACACTGACGGCAATTGACGCGCTCCGACGCCCTGCCCTACCGGCGCGCGGCCTCCTTCCCTACTCGCGCCGGATCTCGTCCTCGTGCCCCGCCACGCCCACGGGCGGCCGGCGCAGCACCACGGGCTGGGCGAGCCCTGGCAGGAAGCTCAGGTTGGAGGGAACGTTGTTCCCCTCCGCCAGCGTCGCGGCCGCATGACAGGACACGCACGAGCCCGTGTTGAAGGGGTTCTTGGGGTCGTAGAAGGTCTGCAGGTAGGTCTCCACCACGGAGTTGGAGAGATAGCTCGGCACGGCGTTGCTGGGCACGCGTCGTCACACTCGCCCTTCGCGTCCCAGCCCCAGGAGCTGGCCGCGCTGCTGGACGGCCTTCGTTGAAGCAGCGCCCTCGGAAGCTGGACAGGCCGGTCAGTGGGAGGGGGCGCGCTTGAGCGCCACCTGGAGCTCGGTCGGCAGGTGGGTGGCGTCGGGGTTGCAGCCGCCGCTGGCCGGCCGGGCTCCGAAGAACAGCTCATCCCCCACGACCTTCACGACGTCCTGCTCCCAGGGGCAGGTGTTGAAGGAGAAGACCGCCGAACAGCCGTTGGTGCTGGTGACGTCCTGCTCCTTGCCCACCGCCCACTTCTGGGTGCCACACGTCCCGGGGGCCGCGGTGTTGAGGTACTGCGCGAAGCCGTCCGCCAGGGGCGTGATCTTCAGCGTCGAGAAGATGAAGTGCGCGGGCGACGCGCCCTGGGTCGCGCCCGCCGTGGTGACCGGCTGCGAGCGCACGACGTACGGGCCGGTGATGACCACGCGGGACATCTTCTGGGCCTCGTTGCACGTCGCGTCCATGTAGAAGGTGATGACCGCCTTCGAGTCCGACCTGGAATACGTGAAGTCTCGCTTCACGTAGTACTTCTGGTCGCCCCCGCCCGGCCGGACCTCGCACTGCGTGGACTTCCAGTGGCCCACGATGCTGGGGGGCTCAGCGGCGAAGGCCTGGGTGGCGAGGCACAGCGTGGCGATGGCGGCGAAAGAAAGACCCTTCATGGTGGCTCCTGGGCTTGGGGACACGCGAAAGGTAGCCTCAGGATGTGATTGAACAGCTTGAAAAGTCGTCACCCCCATGATGAACAACCTTCACATCGACGTCCGCGACCTCAACCTCTTCGTCTTCCTGGACGCCGTCCTCTCCGAGGGCAGCAACCGCGCCGCCGCGACCCGGCTGGGCGTGAGCCAGTCCGCGGTGAGCCACGCGCTGGCCCGGCTGCGCCACCGACTGGCGGACCCCCTGGTCATCCCCACGAACGGGCGCATGGTGCCCACGCCCCTCGCGGAGTCCCTGGCGCCCGTGCTCCGCTCGGCCCTGGAGCAGCTCCGGGGCGCGCTGCACGGCGCGCGCAGGTTCGACCCGGCCACGGCGCAGCGCACCTTCTGGCTGTCGTCGGCGGACCTGGCCGGCATGGTGGTGCTTCCCCCGCTGATGCGGGAGCTCACCCACGTGGCGTCAGGCGTGTCCGTGCGCGTGCGCGGACCCGGCGAAGGGATGGAGGAGGCGCTGGAGCGGGGCAGCCTGGACGTGGCGCTCGGCGTCTTCGGGGACATGCCCGCGGCCTTCCGCGTCCAGGCCCTCTTCCAGGAGCGGTTCATCTGCCTCGCCCGGGAGGGCCATCCCATCACGCGGGGGCGGATGACGCTCGGGCGCTACCTGGAGCACGGTCACATCAGCGTGTCGCCCCTGGGGAGGCCGGGCAGCATGGTGGACGACGCGCTCGCCCGCCTGGGCCGGTCCCGCGAGGTGCGGGTGGCGGTGCCGCACTTCTTCCTGGCCCTCTTCATGGTGGCGCAGACGGACCTGCTGCTCATCGCTCCGGAACGCATGTCGCTCCTGATGGCGCCCGCGTTCCGCTTGAAGCTGCTGCGTCCTCCCCTGGAGCTCGCGAACTTCACCGTGAGCCAGCTCTGGCACGAGCGCATGCAGCACGACCCCGCGCATGCGTGGCTGCGCAAGGCCATCGCGGACGCAAGCCGTCAGCCCGCGTCCACGACGCCCCCCGGAACCATGGCTCCGTCTCCCGTCGGCCCCTCGCTGGAGAAACGCGGACCCCGGCCCCTCAGGCTCCCGAGACAACCCGCCTGACGGGCTCGAAGCGCTGGGGGGCGAGATGGGCTGGCCGTTGAGGATGTTCCACGGGCATTGTGCACTGCCCCCAATGTTCCCCTCCAGTGGGGATGAGAACGGGACGAGGCGGGACGAGACGGGACGGAGCGGGGGAACGATCCGGTGTGAGCTCAAGGCGTTGGCCGGTAACAGCGCGACCTGCTTGGGGTTTGCTTCCGTCTTGATGCGGGTTCGATTCCCGCCGCCTTCACAATCAGAAGCCCAGCAACCTCACCGGGTTGCTGGGCTTTTCTCTGGCCGCGTGACCGCATGTGAGCTCATCCACCAGGAACTCCGGCGCAACGGCGTCGTTCTCCCCCGGCGCGTGCAGCGGCTCCAAGAACTCCTGATGCGTCATGCCGAGGTCGGGTGCTGACAAGCGGCGGGCTTCCCAGACTCGGGGAGGGGCTTGACCCTGGCGGGCCCGCAGGGCCCGGCCTATGCCTCCGCGAGCGCCCGGCGATGGATGGCCACCCAGAAGTCCGCCGCCTGGCGCGCGCCGTCCAGCAGGGGCTCGGGGCCGTGCGCACCGAGCGACTCGCAGAGCGCCTGGGCCCGCGCGCCGTGCTCCACGTCCACATCCAGGTGCACGAGCAGGAAGCGCGCCCGCGTCCTGTCCAGGCCGAGCCGCCCCAACCCCTGGCGTGTGTCGCCTCCGAGGTGTCTCGCCACGCCCTCCAGCACGTACAGCGCGCCGAGGAACGAGAGCTGGCGCTCCGCCGGGATGCCTTCCCAGAAGGCGTGGAACGCGGAGACCTCGCGGGGCGTGGCGTCCGACGGCGTGCGCCCGAAGGCCGCGAGGTCCGCCTTCGCGAGCTGGTAGTGGGACTGCTCCTCCGCCGCGAGCTCCGCGAAGAAGGCCTTCAGCTCGGGGAGCGTGGCGCGCTCGGCCGCGAGCCGCAGCCGGTCTCCACTGCGCAGCGTGTAGTGGTACATCATGTCCAGGAAGGCCACGTACCGCTCGGGCGTCACGGCCGGCAGCCAACCCGCGACCTGCCGGGCCATGCCCACGGTGAGCGCCTCCAGCTGCTCCCGCATCGACGCCATCTTCAGTCCCTCCCGGTTGAAATCAGTCCGCCCAGGGTGCGCCGCGCGTGCGCGAGGTGCGGCGCCGCGCGCTCCAGGCTCAGCTCGTCCACCGCCACGACCCCCGCGTCCAGGAAGCCCTCGCCGCCCAGGCCCCGCCCGCACGCCGTGGGCACCGCGCGCACGTCCATGGGGCGCAGGGAGCCCCCCGCGTCCCGCGCGAGCGCGAGCTTCAGCACCGCGCCCGTCTGGCACGCCCGCGTGGGCATGATGCTCAGGAAGTTGCCGAGCGAGTACGCGATGAGCCCCACTCGCGGCGGCCCCCCCCGGCGCACCTGCGCGGGGCACGTGGGGTCCCCGCCGTCGATGGAGACCAGCTCCACGGGCTGCAGCACGTGCGGCGAGGAGCCCAGGAGGATGTCCGCCCCGCGCTCGATGAGGCGGTAGGCGTGCTCGCGCTGGAGGGACTCGGGCCAGTACTCGTACTCGAAGCCCCAGTGCGGCATGAGCACCACGAGGTCCGGCCCCACCGCGCGCGCCGCGTCGATGAGGGCGCCCAGCCGCTCCCAGTCGGGAGTATGCAGCGGGTTGCCCAGGCGCGTCACCGGCACGCCCTCGGGCGGCGCCCCCGCGAGGTGGTTGATGTCATACGTCACCGCGGCCATGCCCAGGCGCACCCCGGCCACATCCAGGACCGCCACCGCGTCCTCCGCCCGGGGGCCTCCGACGCAGCGGTGCTCCGGGCGGGCCAGCACGCTCTGGCGCGTGCGCTCCAGCCCTTCCGCGCCCTGGTCCAGCGCGTGGTTGTTGCACAGCGAGAACACGCGGTGGCGCGCGGTGCCCTCCCACGCGTCCAGGTAGCCCGGCGGCGCGTTGTAGTGGAGCGTCTCGTAGACGCGCCGGGGCACGGGCCGCGCCGGGTCCACGGGCGTCTCCAGGTTGGCGAAGGCCACGTCCGCGTCCGCCATCAGCGCGCGCACGCCCGGGGAGAGGGCCTCGCTAAAGCCGCTGCGAATCCACATCACATCGCCCACGGCGCACAGGTTGAGCGCCGCGGGCGCGTCGGGCTTCCAGCTCCCGGAGGCGAGGTGCCGGGCGACGCGCGCGAAGTGCTCGGCGTCCCCGGTGCGGCGCGGCTCGGGGACGTGGAGGAGGCTCTTGGCGATGTAGCGCAGGTTGAGGTCCCAACGGGACAGCGGCCAGCGGCCGTCCTCGTAGCGGAGGTCCGCGTACAGCTGGCGCAGGGCGTTCATGGGCGCTTTCGTTCCAGGGTGACGAGCCGCACGTCCTCGTCCACGACGGTGGGCCCGGCGAGCAGCGCGCGTCCCATGACGTCGAGGTAGCTGTCGAAGACGGGGGCGCCGCGCGCGAGCAGCCCGGGGCGCAGGTGGGTGTGCAGCCTCGCGAGGTTGTAGCCGGGCACGCGCGGATAGAGGTGGTGGTCCAGGTGGTAGTTGAGCCCGTTCCAGAGGAAGGTGACGAGCCGCGTGCCGCGCACCGTCGTCGCGGTGTGGAAGCGGTCCCCGCGCCACGTGTTGGCGTGGTGGTCCGCGATGGACTTCAGGCCGTTGAGGGGGCTGGCGAAGAGCACCGGCAGCAGCCAGCACTCCACCGCGCCGGGGACGAGCCCGTGCCGCGACAGCAGCCAGAAGAGCCCCGCGTAGAAGCCCGCGTAGCAGAGCAGCACCGCGCCATGGCGGCGCAATCGCGCGCGGGAGAAGTGCTGCAGCGGATAGAGGACGTTGAAGTAGATGAGGCTCAGCGGGATGCCGAGCAGCACGGTGGCGTAGAAGAGCGCGCACAGCCCGAGCGAGCGGCGGCCCGCGTTGTAGGCGTCGGGGTCCTTCTCCGTGCGGTTCCAGCGGTGGTGCGCGAGGTGGTCATGGCGCATGGGCTCGTAGGCGATGCCCACGAGCAGGCTGAGCGCGTTGCCGAAGAGGCGGTTCTGCCACGGCCTCCGGAAGAGGTTGTCGTGCCACGCGTCGTGGTCGAGCTGGATGAGCCCCATCACCGCCCCACCCGCCAGCATCCACAGCGGCAGCTTCACCCAGACGCTGCCCGCGCGGGCAATGGCCACGGCCGCCGCGACCCAGACCCCCAGGTGCAGCGCCGTCATGCCCACCGCGCGCAGGGGGCGGATGCGGAGCAGCTCCACCAACTCGGCGCGGGAGAGGCCGGGCTCCGGGGGCGCGGCACCGGGCGGATCAGCGGGACATAAGAGGGCTGGCTGCATGGCGCGTCAGAAGTAGCGAGGGACGCGCTGGCAATAGCGCGCGTAGGGCTCACCGAGGCGGTCCGCGAGGAACCGCTCCTCCTGGAGCACCAGTTGATGGAAGAGCCCCCCGAGCGCCGCACAGGCGCCCAGCGTCACCGCGGACGGAGCCCAGAGCGAAGCCCCTACGAGGTACAGGTAGGAGAACACGTAGATGGGGTTGCGCGAGTAGCGGTGGAGTCCCCCCTCGTGCAGCTCGGGCCGGGCCTCCCCCGCGTCCACGCCGATGCGGAACGCCGGGCCCATTCCATACTGGGCCCACAGCATGCCCATGAGCCCCACGACACCGGGCACCCAACCCGCGAGCGGAGGAATGGGCAGCAGCGGCCGTCCCCAGGACATGGCGGACCACGCGGGCCAGAACGCGGCCGCGAGCATGGAGCCGGCCCAGAGCAGCGAGACACCGCTGATGCGCCGCGTGACGCGCGTGTGCGCGGAGTCCGCCGCCGCGCGCCGGTAGGCCAGCGGGCTGCGCCCGAAGCGCAGGCGGTAGACGAGGCTGGAGCCCAGGTGCCCCGCGAGCACGTGCAGGGAGATGAAGCCCAGGTACACCCCGGGCGCCTCGCGCAGCCCCATCATGGCGCGAGCACCTCCGCCCGCAGGCCGAAGCCCGAGGACGCCCACCCGGCGACGCGCTCCGTGAAGTCGCGCAGCTCCTCGCGCGTCCAGAGGCCCTGGAAGGCCGCCGTGTTGATGTTGAGCGTGTCCGCGAACGACAGGCCCGTGGCGCCCCAGGTGGCCGTGTGGCTGCGCATGGAGCGGATGCGGAACGGCGCCTCCGTGAAGTGCGTGTCCATCCGTCCCAGGTAGGTGACGACGAGCGTGTTCGTCCGGGGCTCGGCGATGAGCCCGGGACGCGCGTTCTTGCGCAGCACCCGCGCCGGTACGAGCCGGGCCACCGCCATGCACTCCAGCGCCGTCGTCCAGTGCACGCCCTCATCGAGCACCCGCTGCACCTCGGAGCGGAGGAAGCGGGCCAGCTCGCGCGGAGCCTCCAGCCGGGAGCGGACCTCCTTCAGGGAGAGCTCAATCGGCACCGCGGAGCAGCCATTGCCCAGCGTCCGCCCGAGCCCCAGCATCCGCCGCAGGTCCACCGGCATGCGCAGGCGGATGCGTCCGTCCGCCGGGGACTCTCGCAGCGCCACGCCCGCGAGCAGCGCGGAGAAGAAGACCTCCGACGCCTGGAGGTCCGTGTCGCCCTGGGGAAGCGTGAGCCGCGCCGTGGCCAGGAGCGCGTGTCCGGCGGTGTCCCCGCTGCGGCGCAGCCCCATTCCCCGCTGCGCCAGGAGCCGCCGGCGCGGACTCGCGAGCCCCAGCACCCGGCCAGGCTGGCGCAGCGCCGCGAGCAGCACCTTGCCATCCGTGAGCGTCGAGGGCTCCAGCGGGCGCGACTCCGACCCGCGTCCCGCGCAGAGCAACCACAGCCGCTCCAGCAGGTGCGCCAGCGCCTTCGCGTCCCCGATGGCGTGGTGCAACTGGATGCCCAGCAGCCAGGGCCCCTGGGCCGCGTCCACCATGGGATGCAGGTGCAGCCGCAGCGGCACGTCGCGCGTGAGGTCCACCCGCGTGTTGATGATTCGCGCCACGGCGTCGGGCTCGGACAGGGGCTCCGCGCCTTCCACCAGGACCGCGTCCACCTCCACGTCCCCGCGCACCGCGGGCACCCATGCGCGGCGCGCGTCGTTCCAGGCCACGTTGAGGCGCTCGTTCTCCCGCACCAGCGCGCGCAGCCCCCGGCGCAGGAGCGCCACGTCGGGCCTGTCCTCCAGCCGCAGCAGCACCGTGGCCCAGATGGTGGCGACCTCGCCGTCCAGCCGCGCCATCACCGTGTCGACGAAGTTCGCGCGCATCGCTCCATCCATCCCGCGAAGAGTTCCCGGGCCCGCGCGCCGTCCAGCCGGGCGCGGCTCACGACTTCGCACGCGGCCCTCGGGTCCGCCACGTACTGGAAGACGAGTTCATCCGGCTCACGCTGGTGGAGGCGGATGCCCGTCGGAAGAAAGCCGGCCGCGAGGAGCACCGGCGTCCCCTCGGCCACCCACTGGGGCTCGCCCATGGGCAGGTGGATGAGGTCCACACGCGCCCGCTCCGACGTGAGCGCCTCGGTGCCCTCCGCGCTGAAGCCCACGAGGACCCGCCGCTCCAGACGCAGCGAAGCGTTCCATTCGAGCGGACGCAGCACGGCGCCCTCCCTCCATGCCCGGCGCTCCAGCGGCGTGAAGGCCACCGACTCCGCGAGCCCCACCCCGGCCAGGATGGACGCGAGCCACTCCCCCCACGGGCCCTCGGGCAGGTAGCGCCGGCGTGGCGGCGGGGGCGCGAGCACTGTCGTCATCGCCAATGCCTGCATGGGCACGCCCAGGCCCTCCTCCACGCCAATCACCGTCTCGCCCCGCGTGTAGTTGACGACGAGGCCCATGGGCCTTGCCCGCATGAAGCGCGAGGCGTAGCGCTGCGCCATGACGTGCAGCGTGGAGGTGTTCTGGTGCAGGAAGCCCACCCAGCGCCCGAGCCGCTCCAGCAGCGAGCCCCACAGCGCCTCGTGCTCGGCGCGGCCCGTGAGGGTGCGGCGGCTCGGCAGCGCCACGGAGAGCCCCGAGTCCAGCGAGTCCCGCCCCGGCCTGCGCCACAGGCCCGTGTGCCACAGCAGCGCCCCCCGCGCGTCGAACTCGCCGAGGCTCAGCAGCGCCCCGTCCCTCCAGAGCCGCACGGCGCCGCCGGGCTCGTAGAGGAACGGGTAGGAGTACGTCTCCGCGTAGCGCGCGTGAAGCAGCTCGCGGAAGGCCGGCTCATCGGGCTCGGCCAGCCAGCGCGTGTGCTCGCTGGGGTTGGCGGCGCGAAGGTCGTCCATCAGGGAAACAGCTCGGTCCCGGCCCATGCGCGCTAGCAATGCATCATTGAGGCCAGCCGGGAAGTCCCCGCTCCCGCCCGGACGCAACCTCGCTCGCCCAGCCTCTCGTGCATTGCCTGGCACACGGGTGTGCAGCCCCCTGCACACCCGAGGCGCATCAGAGAGGGATGGGGCGGCACAACGATCCGACGTAAGAGCAAGGCAATCGTGCTCGCCTGGCTTCGCTCTCTCGTCGTCGAGGAGTGAAGCGCCAGTCGGCCGACCGCGGGAGCGAGGACTTCAAGCCCGTCCTGCGCTCGCGCCCAGGGTGACGAGGAACTCGTCCAGCTGCTCGAACGTCTCGACCAGCCCATCCGCCGCCCCGCCGGCAGCGTCGAGCGCATCCTTCGAGGGGTAGAGCTCGCTCACGACCAGCAGCGTCTTGTCCCCTTTTTCCTCGAAGGTCACCGTGGTGACGGACGTGTTGTCACCCCCTTCCTCATTGGTCCAGACGAGGAGCGAGTGCGGTGTCACTTCGGTGTACGTCCCGAAGAACGCCATCCCCTGGCCGAACACCAGACTGTATTTGCCCCCGGTACGAACATCCATCTCGCAGGAGACCAGTAACCGTCCGGCCAACGACGTGCCGGATCGCTTGAAAGCAGACGGGAGGCATGCGGTGACGCGCGGCGCGATGGATGGAGCCGGATGCTTCAGGACGCGTCGGCTGCGCGCAGACGCTTCCACTCGTGCGGCAGCAACTCGCCGATGCGCGCGTTCGGGTGCGTCTGGACACGCAGCAGCACGTCGGCGAGGTAGGCCTCGGGATTGACGCCGTTGGCCTCACAGGTGGCGACGAGGGCGTAGAGGCCGGCGAGGTTCTAACTCGTCGATGGTGCTCGAGGCGCATTGTGCCACGGCACGTTCCATTCTGTGTTTCACATCCTCCACATGGCGCTCATACAGGGCATTGAAGATGGCCTGCTTGTCCGGGAAGTACTGATACAGAGAGCCGATGCTGACCCCCGCCACCTCCGCGATGCGGTTGGTGGTGACCGCTCCGGCCCCGTGCCTCTTGAGCACTCTGGGGACGGCATCGAGGACGGCCTGCACCGTCTGCCGCAAGCGCTCCTGCCGCGGCTGGCGGCGGCTCTGCGTGCTCTCTTCGTTCTTCCTCCGCGGACCTGTTCAGGGACGACCACGCCAGGGACAGCTCAAGCCACCGAACGCCAGGCGAACGGGACTCGGAACCATGTGAATACTTGAAAGTACGCTCTGGTGCCAATGGGGGGCGCAGGTGCGAGTTCCCAATGCCTACGCCGAGGCCCGGGCCGCCGCCGCGAACGAGTGGAGTGCCTCCAGCAGCTTCAACCCCGGGTAGAAGTTGTCCGCCGCGCACGGCAGGGACAGGATGGCCTGGGGCTCCTGGCCCAGGAACAAGTAGAAGTGGCCGCCCTCGACCTGGTAGCGAAAGATCGCGCCGTACGGAACCAGCTGCTCGCGGTCCACGTGGAGGAGCCTCGAAATCCGAATCACCAGTCCCTCCTGGGTGAAGCGGGCCTTGGAACCCCATGGGATGTCCTCGCCCCGCTTGAAGCGCTCGACCAGCCGGGTGGCGACAACCCTCGTCACGTGCTCGCGCAATGTTTCCAGTGCCACGTCATCAGCGCCGCCTTGCGAAAAGGTCATGGCCTTGCGACCCGGGCCCGGCGTGAAGCGCATGGAAACCTTCGTGCCCATGAAGACGCCGTTTTGGTAGATGCGCACCTTGGCGCACTGGAAGCTCGTGAGCTCTGAGTAGAACAGTGTGCGCCAGCGGAGTTTCTTCCCACTGACGCCCAGCTCATGCGCGCGGAACTCCTGGCGCGAGAAGTAGAGGAGCAGCGCGGCGATCCCCCAGAGAACGCCCGTGACGGCGACGAACCCGAAGCTGATCCCCATCCCCGCGCCAACGAAGATCGCGACCAGCGCCACAAGCGTCGCGGCAGCCCGGGCGTCGTCGCTCACCTTGCGCTGGAACAAAACCCGCCCCAGGGAATCGTCCGTGGACTGCGCGCGCTCCGAGCGCGGAGGACGATCCTGGGTCCGCACCGCCTGCTGCGCCAGGAGACAGAGCTGCCGGGCGTTGGGGCTGTCATCGTCAATGGAAAAGAAGGGCAGCGTCTCCCCCTCCCGCCAGAAGGAGACCTTGTCGTCGAAGGAGCTGACGCGGGCCAGTTCACGCAGCGGCACCGCGTCCTGCCCGTCCAGGATCAGTCCTCGATTTTCGAGCGTCCAGCCCTGACCACGCAGGGCATCGCCCGCCCCGAGCCTCGCACTCGCCGCATCCGCGAGCTTGTGCAGGAGCTGGTCGAGGACGGGACCGAAGGTGTCCTGTGTGTTTGCCTCCGTGAGTTGGAAGAACAGGGTCTTGTACCCCCTCCAGGTGACCTCCATCTGACGCAGGAACTGGTCGTGACGGCCATCGAAGAGCGTTCGGTGCTGCTTGAGGGAGAAGGACTGGACCTCGGAGAAGGGGATGCGCAAGTCGGTGCCCCTCCGCGAGATGACGATGCCTTGCTCATAAAGGGCGAAACCGCAGCGCAGGGCGGCACGCCTGGCGAGAGAGAAACCGGCGAAAGCGACTGACGACAAGCCACACACCAAGGCGAAGTTGAACAGGACGGGGGCGGTGTCGGGCTGCCGGGCCCTGTCCATGGCAATGGATGCGGCGGACCCGCAGAAGAGCAATCCAAGCGCCAGCAGGATGAGGGAGCCCCTGATGACTTGGTACGGAGGGGGTGGCAACTCCATCCGCGCGACGATCACCGCGCCCAAGCCGTGCTGGCCCGTGCTGCTCTGTGCACTCAATGACATTTCAACCCCCTGGAAGGCATCACGCCCTGTCGCTCCCACCCTGGCATTCCCACTCGGGACAGGGAGCGCGCAATCCGGAGTGGGAGCAACCCACTTGCCGAAGCCGGTCAACAGGCATGCTACCACGAAGACATCCGGAGTTTGTCTGACGGAGAGGGTGCACCAAGCCTTGATCGTGTCCCTTGTCTCCCAGATGGACACGATCCCCTGGCGGATCGGGCGCCCCAATTCATCGGGGCGCCCGAGCATAGGAAGGACAGACGCCCTCATGGGCGTATACCCAACCCAACCGCGCAACCTGGAGGAAGGGCAAGGAGGGTCGAGCAGGAGCCCCTTCTCCGTGGCCTCACGCAGCGTCCCCAGACGGCGAACATCAGCCTGGACGCGAGCTCCTCCCGCGAGCCCGGGGGACACACCACGGTGCCGTTCGGATCCACCGCGTGAAGTCCCAGCCGCGCTCGGTTGGGATGAACCGTGCGGCGTCTTCCGGCCAGGGATTCCAGGCGTCCGGGGGGCGCACCCGTCCCGGCTCCAGGTCGGATGAACTGCGGAAGCGCGGCTGTCCGGTCATGATGTCCCAGATGGCGAGGCCGTCGTCCTCCACCACCACGAGCGGATTGCAAAGGCTTTCCGCTCAGGCGCGCGGGGCACCAGCGGATGCCCTCACTGTCTTCGTAGATCCGGGCCCCTTCCCTACTCGCGCCGGATTTCGTCCTCGTGCCCCGCCACGCCCACGGGCGGCCGGCGCAGCACCACGGGCTGGGCGAGCCCTGGCAGGAAGCTCAGGTTGGAGGGAACGTTGTTCCCCTCCGCCAGCGTCGCGGCCGCATGGCAGGACACGCACGAGCCCGTGTTGAAGGGGTTCTTGGGGTCGTAGAAGGTCTGCAGGTAGGTCTCCACCACGGAGTTGGAGAGATAGCTCGGCACGGCGTTGCTGGGCACGCGCGGGTTCGGAGTATCAGTGAGGCTCGCGCCCCACTGCGTGCCCACCAGCATGTAGTTCTGGAACACGGAGCCCACCCGCGCGAGCTGGGCGCGCCACTGCACGTTGAGCTGCTGCGTCAGGGGATAGACGCTCCAGCAGCGGGAGATCTGCGTGCCGACGGTGACCGTCTTCCCCTGGCTGTTGGCCGTGACCTGATAGGCCTTGGCGAAGGGCTGCGTGGGATTCCAGTAGAAGTGCCCGCCCGCCGAGGCCGTGGGCGGCTGGTTGGTCTTGCAGTCCGGTGACAGGCATTGCGGGTTGAAATACGAGTAGTTCGTTCCCGACGGCGCCTGGAGCACCGGACAGTCGAGCTGGTTGAACGCCGCGCAGGTGCCCGGGGACGTCGGGTCGCACGGCTGGGAGGCCATCGGCACGTTGTCGACGTGCTCGAAGGTGGTCCAGAACCACTCGGGCTTCAGCGCATTCTGGGTGACGGGGTTCTTCTGCATGATGTGCATGGCGACGAGCCCCAGGTCGACGGTGGCGCAGATGGGCGCGGACGCCGCCCCGGAGCTGGCGCGCACCAGGTCGGGCGCCACGGTCAGCATCGCCGTGACGACATAGAAGCGCTTCTGGTTCTCCGCGTGCCGGGCCGGGTCGAGTACCCGCCACGCCGCCTTGATTTCAATGGCCCCCGTGGCGGCGCCCTGGTCCCCCACCGCGGGGAAATCCACCGTGCCCCCTCCCTTGATGAGGTTCTGCTGGCCCTGCTGGGTGGTCAGGTTCCAGCCCGTGTTTCCGCCTGGCGCCTGGAGGTAGGTGACCTCCACGCCGTTGAGCCGCCGCTCGTAGAGGGTCCAGTTGCCGGAGACGTCGATGGCGGGCTCGCCCGTGGCGGCCTGGATGTACTCCTCGTTGTGCGCCTCCGGGTTGCCCTGGCCGTCCGAGCCAATCGCGAAGACAGGCATCCCCGCGGGCGCGTCGCAGCGTGCGACCACTGGGGCATTGCCGAACACGTCCGAGACCCGGGGCCAGCCCTGCCACACCCGGAGCCCGTTGCCCTGCAACCCCTGGCTCGCCGGCGAGCCCTGCTGCCCCTGGGCCCAGTTCAACGCAATGAAGGTCTGCCAGGAGAGGTTGTCGAACGGGGTCTGCGGGTCGTTCTTCGCCGACGTCGGCAGCTGGCCGATGATGCCGTTGTACGCGACGGTCTGCTCGATGGCCGGATCCGGGCCGATGTTGCCCGGGATGACCGGGCAGAGCGGCGAGCCCCCGGGTCGCGGCCCCGCCGCGGAACAATAGACAGCCTGCGGCACGTAGACCGCCTGCGGCACGCGCTCCACCGGGACCGTCCCAGCCCTGGAGCAGGCCGTGACCAATCCCAGTGCGACCGTCGTGAGGAGGTGATGGCCGCGTTCGATGCGAGACCGCTTGGACCCGGGGGTCTTCTTCTGAGCCATGGCATTCCTTGGGCTGAAGGAACAAGGCAGTGCGTCGGGGGGCTGGACGTTGTGTCCCACCGCTCGGCACTGCACGACGCAAGCCACCCACCGCGAAAGCCCGACCTCTGCCCGCGATGCACCCCGTGACGCAGAGAAGTGCGTTCCCGCCGCAAGCCCTTGCGTCCGCGCGAGACGCGGAGGAGCGCTCCGAGTCAGGTGGGCCCGGACGGAGCCCCGGTTTGATGATCTGGTGGGTGTGGGCTCGCCCTCCTGTGCGAACACGGTGCGCAAGGCGCTGACGCAGGACGTGACGGTGGAGTTCACCACCACGCCCACGAAGCTGATCAAGCTCACAGGGCTCGAGTAGGCCGCGGCTTCGATTCCCGCCGCCTCCATCCCGAGATGCCCAACAATCTTGAGGCTCAGGCAGATCGAGTGCGCAGCCGGCCTTCGTAATCACGCTTGCCGATCGGTACACCGCGCGAGCGGAGAATGTCGTAGGCAGTGACGGCGTGGAAATGGAAGTTCGGCAGGGAGAACGAGAGAATGAACGTCTCCGCCGTGAAGGCGAGTTTCCTCGGCCCGATCTGAAGGTCCAGGTCCTTGCCCGCGCATCGGTCGACCTCGTCGGGTGTGAATGCCTCCAGCGCCACTTCCGCTTTGCCCATCATCGCCCGCAGGTCGGCGAAAGGGACCGGTCCGACCAAGGCCGGCGGGGCGAACACACCGGTCTTGAGGGCTTCCACCCCCCACACGGAATGGTGCCATGTGGCTTCGACCTGAAAGTGGAAGGGGGCCATGTCGTCGAAAAGGCGCGCATTCACGAAGTCGTTGGGGTCCGCACCCGTCTCAGCGCAGTGCCTGTCCGCACGGTCCAGAAAGCCTGCGACGGCCCTCACGGTCTGCAGGAAGGTGGGCACGCTGAGGTCGTAGAGTGATGTCGCCATTGGCTTTCCCTCGCATTCTGGCGCTTGCGTTTCCGCCTTTCACCATGCGCCCGAATGACCATGACAGCAAGAACCGGGCGTTCGAAGCCATCCGTGGGATCTACCGCTACGAGGTCTTCGTGAACGCCCAGGGGCGCACATCGCAGGTCGCGGGACGGGCCGGTCGCACTTCAGCCCGTGAGCATCGTGCCTGGCTGAATCAAGGTTCCTGGAGCCCTCATGGCGTGTTCATGGGGGCTCCTCGCCATGGCCCCAGGACTTGCAAAAGCATGGACTGTTGACGATGCAGCCGAACGGCTCGAACGCCAGGGGTTGTCTTTGGAAATCCTGAAACATGCGTATGATCCGGCCTCTACCTTTCTTGTAACCGTTCACCGGCTCATGCTGCGTTTGCGAACTGAGGGGCCTCCGCGAGAGGCAGCAGCGAGGGTGGCAGTAGGCTCCGACGGTGCATGCGCAGCGTGTCCGTCAGGAAGTCCAGCACACCCCG